>CALWBG010000277.1 GCA_944375975.1 uncultured Roseburia sp. | reverse complement strand
ACGCAGCTTTTGGAATTTATCGATTTTTCCCATACGCCGAAAAACATCCTGATTCGCTCCGTGCAGAAAAAAATTGTGCCGCGGGCGGTAAAGCAGAGGTATCTGCGTGAGGTGGAGCGTCTTATGGAGGAGTTTCATTTTACGCCGACGTTGTATCAGCTTTTGCGGGAGGCGGGGAGGATTTAACGCTGGCTCAGGCGGTTATTGTGATATTCACCGCAGAACGTGACGTCTCTGCCAAACCATGCGGGCGGTATGAAGCCGTCCGCTTCTTCTTTTGTTTCAAATTCCACTTCAGCCAGCATCAGCGGAGCAAGCTCGCCCTCAAAGACATCCAGTTCAATTGTATATTTGGGGGCAAGCGGAATCAGATACCGCCGTTTTTGAATCAGCTTTCCGTCGATTTTTTCCTTCAGGTGAAGAAAGGCTTCCCGGTTTAAGGGGAGATTGTATTCTTCCCGGACCATCAGGCCGCTTCCCTTGTAGGTCAGTGTGTAGCTGTCATCGGAACGCCGGATGCGGACGACCGGATCGGTATTCAGATAGCCCTGTTCGATTTTATGGCAGGTGTACTGCTCCAAATCGGCAGGCGGTGTTTGAATCAGATATTTTCTTTCAATTTCCATGGCAGATTTCCTTTCTTTTCCCGCGCACGGGATATTTTGTCGGCTGCCTTGCAGCCCTGTCTGCATTGTAGCACGGCGGCGCACAGAAAACGAGGGGAATTTTGCGGTGATTATTATCATCCTTCCGTATGACCCGTTTGGTGAGGGGCGTATGGTTTATACGGTAAAAAATATGTGCGAAGAACAGCCAGTGCTTTCCTATGACGACGGTGCAAAAAAGATTTATCTGTACACCAAAGGGATAAAAGGAAACCCTGGCCAGGCACTTTGCGATATGCTAAAATATATGGAGCACAGTATCGGGAATTCGCATACAATATGACAATTTTGAAGAAAGGGTTGATGACTATGAAAAAGATAGGAATTTTTATGGCTGACGGTTGTGAGGAAATCGAGGGACTTACGGTGGTGGATATCGTACGCCGTGCCAAAATGGAGATTGTGATGATTTCCATTACCGGGAAAAAAGAGGTGACAGGCTCTCACAATGTCACATTTTTGACGGATGCGCTGTCATCGGAGGTAGATTATGAAAGCTTGGACGGCATTGTACTTCCGGGAGGCATGCCGGGAACGTTAAATCTTGGGGCGGATAAGACCGTAAATGAAGTAATTCGTAAGTTTGCGGCGGAGGGAAAGCTGGTCTGCGCTATCTGCGCGGCGCCGAGCGTACTCGGAGCAGCGGGACTTCTGGAAGGAAAACGCGCCACCTGCCATCCCGGCTTTGAGGATAAGCTCATCGGAGCCGTGACCAGTGAGGATGAGGTCGTGGTCTGTGACAATATTATTACAAGCCGCGGTATGGGAACGGCGATTCCGTTCGCGTTTGAGATTGTCCGGTATTTTACGGACGATGAGACGGTGGAAACAGTCAGAAAGGGTTTGGTTTACCGGCAATAAAACAACGTACAAAAAAACGGCTCCACATCGCGCCATGGATGTGAAGCCGCTTTTTGTATGGCAAAATAATTTGTGCAAAATAATTTGTGCAAATTTATTTGCGGCAAATTTATTTGCGGCAAATTTATTTGCCTGACATCTGCTCTTCCTGCTTCATGATCATTTTCTTAACCATTTCGCCGCCGATGCTGCCTGCCTGTGCGGAAGTAAGGTCACCGTTGTAACCGTCTTTTAACGGTACGCCGATTTCGCTTGCAACTTCCTGTTTGAAGCGGTTCATTGCCTCTTTTGCCTGCGGTACAGCCATTTTGCTGGTGTTAGAACCAGAATTGTTCGTTCCACTCATGGAATTCACCTCCGTAAATAATCTGTTGTTTGTTTTTTAGGATTTACAATAATGATTACTGTAGGTCCTAATGCTATTATTGGCAGGCAAAGAAAAAATATGTTGGTAATTTTTGAGAAAAGATAATTTCACCTGTGTAAAAAGTAATCTGACTGCTGGCATTTCGAAAGAAAAATCTTGACAACATGAGAGGTATCTGCGTATACTGATTTAAGAAATCTAAAATCTGGAAGAAAGAGAGGTAAAAATTATGATTAGATTTTTAAACGCGGTTTTTATGAAAGAATATAATCACGATTATACAATTACCTCGGCAGATTCCGGTTTGCGTCGAAGTTGAGTTTTACTTGGCGCGCAGATGATAGGATATTTTTTTGACGGTCATCCCGTGGTGAATTGTATCACCACGGGATTTTTTGCGTCAAAGTGGATGTCAGTGGAAGAAATGCCGGGGATGAGAGGAGGAGTTTCGTATGAAAAAATTACGCTGTTATGTCGGACATTATTGGTACGGGTACCTGTTTGCGATATTTTCCATGGTAGCGGCGATTGTATTGGATATGATATATCCGCGGATTACCGCAAAAATTGTGGATGATGTCATAGTGGCCGGAAATGTCGGGATGTT
>CALWBG010000276.1 GCA_944375975.1 uncultured Roseburia sp. | reverse complement strand
ATAGCCAACGCAAACAAATTTGCGTGTGAAAAATAAGCTATCAAGCTTATTTTTCACGCTGTAACTCCTTTTCTTGCCCTAAAACGGCACAAATGCTATGATAAACTATATGGTTACCATATAGTCAAGTGTTTTTTATCTCAGGAAGAAGGGAGAACGTTATGGATCGAAGCCAATACCTGACGACGGGAGAACTGGCAAAGCTTGCGCATGTAACGAAAAATACATTGTTTCACTATGATAAAATCGGTCTTTTTTGCCCGGAAATCGTGTTGGATAACGAATACCGCTACTATTCCATCCATCAGATAGAGGTTTTGGACGCGATTATCATGTTAAAGGAGCTTGGCATGTCCCTGCACGAAATCCGTGAATTTTTAATCGGCAGGAATCCCCAAAAGCTGTTGGAGCTGTTTCGCAGGGAGGAAAAGCTGCTGGACGAGCGGATTCGGAAATTAAAGGACCGAAAGCAATGGATGCGGGAAAAGAGCGCGAAGGTGAAAAGCTGGCTGAATCTGGAGGAGGGGCAGTTTGTGATACGGCAGCAGCCCCGGTATTATTATCTGATGCGCACCTTCGAGACCTCCAGCGATACGATATTTGTGGAGAAGACGGCAGAGCTGATTGCGTTTTACGAGAGCCGCAGCAGAAGCGTCTGCTATGAAATCGGGTATATCCAGTACGAAAGGGATATCCGGCAAAAGATTTATGACAATTACGGAAATGTTATATTACTGATGAAGAAAAAAGAGGGCGGTTTGAACTATTCAGAGCTGCCGGAAGGCGAATATCTGGTCACTTATTTTCAGGGACATTGGAGAAATATCGGCACGGCCTATGAAAAAATGCTCGACTATGCAAAGAAAAACGGACTGCGGCTTGCCGGGGAATTTATAGAGGTTTATGCGGTGGACCAGCTTATGGCGGAGCGGGGGGAGGATTATGTGACTGAAATATCCGTTCAAATCCTCGGCAGAGATGGGCAAAGCTCCCATTAATTTGAAGAATTTCTTAAATTCAGGCGCAAAATCACACAGCTTTGGGGAAATATATTATAATATAGGTAATCCCGATGAAAGGATTTTACGGTATCGGGGAGGGCGAAATTTTTCACTTGCAAGTTTGCGTCTGCGCGCTGCCTGGCAGCAAACTTGTGAGGCATTTATGGCTTTGCACAAAGCAGCGCAGAAATGAGGGAAATTATGAGAAAGAGGCAATATTTGTTTGCGGCAGCAGCGCTGTGTCTGATGCTGGCAGGCTGCGGCGGCACGGATGGAAATGCCCCTGCGGAAAACGGTAATACGCAGGAGGGGAATGTACAGGAGCCAAACGGCGGTACGGAATATGTGTCCGAAATTAAAGAGCCCGCGTCGGAAACGGAACTTTCCCTGGACGACGGCACTGTTGAGATTACGTTATATTATGGGAATGCGAATGCCGACGGTTTTGACACGGAGACGGTGACGTTGCAGGAACTGACGCCGGAAAATATCATCGCGGCGCTGGCGGAAAAGAGTGTGGTGCCAAAGGAGACAGAGGTTTTGTCCTTTTCGGACGGCGGAGAACAGTTGACGCTGGATTTATCCGCAGAGTTTGAGCAGTTTGTCTCCAATTACGGAACCGCCGGGGAGTATGTCTCCGTCGGCGGTGTCGTGAATACCTTTTTGGAGGCCTATGACGCGGAGTACCTCACCATATTGGTGGAGGGCAATGCGTGGAGCAGCGGCCATGCGGATTATGAGGCACCGTTGGGAAGATTTGAATGAGTCTCTAATTCTTTGGCGTCTTTTTTTCAAAGCTTCCATGACAGCGGTAATGTCTGAAATGCTCCCAAGGTTTTCGCGGCAGGCGGAAAGTGTTGTCGCCGCGCTTGCGGCAACCTCCCGGGTGATGTCAGAAACATGATTGATACTGTTGATAACTTCAATGTTGGCGCCGGAAACGGCGTCAACTGTTTCTTTGAGCTCCGCCATATGGGAGAACGTGCTCTGGGTATTATTTTCAATAATCGTAAAATAATCGGCGGCAGAACCGATGAAGGAGCTTTGCTGGGAGAGACTTTCGAGCAGGTTTCCGGTGGAATCCGTGACCGAAGAAATGGCCCCTACAATATTTTCAATCAACTGGTTGATGTCGCCGGTTGCATTGTTGGTCTGGGCGGCGAGGCTGGAAATTTCCGATGCGACTACCGCAAAGCCGCGTCCGGCTTCGCCCGCCCGGGCAGCTTCTATGCTTGCGTTCGCAATGCCTGGTCGTACAAGATCTTTGGATATTGTATTCATAGAACCTTCTTCGTTTTTCATAAATCTGCCAAATTTTAAAACTGATTATATTTTAGCACTGTTTGTCGGATTATGGCAAAATAATTTTCATTGTGATAAAATGCACACAATAAAGTGATGAATGTCGCAGGAGAAAAGGAAAATATGCAGGAGAAAAATTCCTATGAAAAAATTTACGAGGTCGTAAAACGGATTCCCAGGGGAACGGTGGCGACCTACGGGCAGGTG
>CALWBG010000275.1 GCA_944375975.1 uncultured Roseburia sp. | reverse complement strand
GGCTCTTTCTGAAATTTGGGTATATCAACGTAATGATTAAGCCGTCAGATAAATATTCCGGCGGCTTAACTTATATCAGATCTACAAGGTTAAAATCATCCGTCTTGATCAGGAACGCAAGTTTGCACTTTTTGGTCAGATTGACAATCTTAGACCTGCCATACACTATACGTTTGATGAGCTTAAATTTATTATTGTTCCCTTCGACAAACCCAGAACTCACATCAAGGCTTATTGCATTCTTGACCGGATCGATATCATTTTTTAAACTATTGCAGAAAGAGGATAGTTCTGTATTGGCATGTTTCTCGATATATTTGTCTATTTTTTCTGGCTCGTCACCCATCAGTATTTCATGAAACTCGTGAAATGAATCCGAGACCCATACGATTATGGGGAACTTTTCCTTAATAAGATCTAAATTTTCGGAAATGACCCTATTCTTCACTTTTTTCGGATCTATTGTCAAGATATGCTTTAATAATTCATTCCGCTTAATCACAATCACATCATCAGGGTATTTTTCCTCCAGAAGGTTCATGATATGCATCCTTTTGCGATCCGGAAAGTTTTCCTTGCTAATGGCCTGCATGTAATCCCACACACTACTGCGTGAAGCTGATATCCCGAATTTCCGGAGATAATGATATATGATTTCGTCGTTATATCCATCTGCCATCATTTTATATATGATATTCACAAAATCATTCCCTATGCGTTTCTTTGGTTTATAGTCTCTGGGGGCATCCATCCCGCTGATTTCATCTTCTGTCATGGAAATATATTTTACCGCTGTATTCCGTGCAATGCCATACTCCCGGCACACCAGGCTGATCTTTTTCTTTGGAAGGCCGTCCCAAAACAACCGAATGTCACGTATCAATTGCTGTTTTTTTTCCTGCTACAGGCAAATTTCTTATACTTTGTACTGTTAAGATCCCGTTTCTTACTCTTAAATTTTATTTCAGTTCCATTTTCGTCTATCGGTGGTGAATTGTCATAGGAAATTCCTTCCAACCGCTTCTCGTCAAATGCTTTCTCTCTGGTTTCCTTTTTGGGAGCCTTGTCCAGAACCACACCGTCCCTTATAAAAATCGTAGAGGGTAGTTCGTTCTTAAAGATTTCTTTCATCCTGTCCAACAGGTTCTGCATCAGATGAAAGCGGTCCGCCACCTGCGTACACTCAGGTAGCACCTCATTGATTGCAGATGCGTATGCACTGGCACGGTCTCTTGCGACCATACGGATCTTTTTATGGCATTTCAGCCATTCTTTCAATGATGCGCCATCCCTTCCTTCCAACAGGGCTATCATGTGGTGGTCCTTCATGTCATAAATTGCTGTCGCATACGTTTGGGCTTTCCTTGTAGCTACATCATCAATCCCGACAGCTTCCACATCAGGGTCATCTTTGAATTCAATCCTGTCATACAAACGTTGGATGGTGTCGTTGCTTATAGTAACGCCCATAAGTGACAAAACAGTGCTGGCTCCTTCGTTACTCATAAACATTGCCACAGCCAGAACTAGTGCGTTTAAGGAATCTGTGCGGACCTGGGAGGCGGACGCGAAGGGCAGCGGCTCCATAAATACTTTCTGGCTGCATTCAGCATTTACACAGTTGTATTTGAAAACATTCGCATGGACATATGTCGGCTTACACCGGATGGGGACATCCTGCAGGGTCCGCTCGTAAGTGGCATGTAAATCCGAAGATTCTACCCCGCAGAATGGGCACTTGCAGCTATGAACAGATGATTTCAGAAAAATATCGATCCGGTCATCTGATTCTTCTGTTTTGTAGATGAAATGGTTTTTACCGTATAGCAGTGAATTATCGGAGGAAGGAGAATATTTCATTTGTGCGCACCTCTCTTTTTTGATATTACTATTATAGCACAAATACCCAAAAATGAGAATATATAAACTAATAAATAAGGCAGGTTTTTACCTGCCTTATTTATTAGTTGTACCCAAAATTCAGAAAGAGCCAACGAAGTGAGTTCTTCCTTTCCCGGATTGCTTTTAGCCGTATCACGGGCTTGTTACTATCTCTTATGCCCTGTAACCGGAGCCGGAAACATTACAGTCCCGCCTGATCTGGTTACGCATATCAATCTGCTGTATCCGGGTGATTTTCGGATGATTTATTGCAGGATATCTTTCCGGCAAACACGAATTTACACTTGCATTTATATTTTATTAGTGCTATTCTTTATTTTGCTGTGTTCATGCACAGTGAAAAAGTACTCAGGAGAGTTTCTTTTACAGTTCTATACCGGTCAGTGAGACTGTTATGTCTGTAGAAGAGCGCCGAAGGTGTAAGCGTCGAAGCCGGTCTTTCCGACGGATGCAGGAAAGCAGGGCGGGGACGTGAGTCTCTCAGGCAAAAGGATGGAGGTATAAAGGAATGTTGGAGCAGATCAACAAAATTATTACTGCGGTTCAGGGAGCTGTGTGGGGGCTGCCGCTGATCCTTCTTATCCTGTTTACAGGATTTCTACTCACAGTCAGGCTGGGGCTTTTACAGGTAAGGCATCTCGGCAAAGCATT
>CALWBG010000274.1 GCA_944375975.1 uncultured Roseburia sp. | reverse complement strand
GGGTCGAGCGCGGGCTGGTGCTGGCATCGTCCGGAGTGTGCGCCGGGGAGAGCACGCAGCGGCGGATTTCCGTGCATAATGGCGTCAGCGGCGAGAGCTGCTCAAACGATCCGGTCAGGGAGTCTTCGGTATCGGTTTCCTTATCGGTATCCTCCGTTACCGAGCGGGAATATGATTTTGCGCGCTTTGCCGCCTCTAAGAGGGAGCAAATACGCAGCAGCTCAACAGCGCTTAAGGAAGCTCCGATTTCCAGGCGCTTGAGGGAGTCTGTGATGTTGCTGACACCGGAGAAGGAGAGGTTTCCGTTTTTTAAAATACGGTTTAAGGCATCCTTCGTCTGTTCCTGCAAATGCGCAATCTCGTCAGACTCCGTAATCGGAAGCAGGCAGCGGCAGCGTTTTTTCGCCTCGTCGCTGGAAGCATAGTCCGTGAGCCGGTCAATGATTTTGTTATATTCTAATGTTTTTAATACTTTTTCATTCATAGGCTGCAATCCTCATCTGATAAAACTGTATACCGCGTAAGACACAGGAATTTACGCAATATATTCCATGTTCCATTATAGCCCATAAAACGGGGGTTGGAAAGCGTGAAATGCAAAAAATAGTATTGCAAGCATAGGTAAATCACTCTATAATAAATAGCGGTACGGTTTTCATTTGTTTTTTCGCGCGTGCGCATGGAGGTAATCATGCAGGATAAGGAGAAGGGGAGCTTTTCTTTTATTAATGAAAAAATAAAAGCAAAGCCGCTGAATAAGAAACGTTTGGTAATCCGAACCGTGTTCGTTGTGGCAATGGCGGTTATTTTCGGCCTGGTTTCTGCGCTTGTTTTTACATATTTTCAGCCGAAGTTTGAAGATATGATGTATCCCGAGGAGAAACCGATGGTTACGATTCCGAAGGACAATACGGAGGACACCGGGGAGCCTGTATCGGAAAGCAGTGAGACGGAGGAAACAGAGCAGAAGGATACACCGGATGAGAATGGGAACGCCGGTACGGAGACGCAGGAGCAGCAGGGGACGGGAGAATCCGAATTGGAAATAGCGGATTTTCAGAAGCTTCAGAATAAGCTCTACGCGGTCGGCAGGGAAGCCAATAAGTCGATCGTGACGGTGACGGGGGTAAAAAGCGATACCGACTGGTTTAACAATCCTTATGAAAGCAAGGGGCAGTCATCCGGCATTATCGTGGCGGAGAACGGCAGGGAGCTGCTGATTTTAACGGAGCGAAAGGCGATTACGGATGTACAGGAGATTTATGTGACATTTGTCGATGATACCACGGTGGAAGCGGCAATGAAAAAATATGACGGAAATACGGGCATCGCGATTTTAAGCGTTCCGCTGACGGGAATTGAAGAAAGCACAAGGTCTGCGATTTCGACCGCGGTGCTTGGAAATTCCATGACGATGGCGCAGGGGACGATTGTGATTGCGGTCGGAAGCCCGCTCGGAACAAATTATTCGGTGCTTGCGGGAAATATTACTTCAACAAATAACAGTATTTCCACGCTTGACAATAATTACACGGTGTTTACAACCAATATTGTGGGGAGCAGCTCCGGAAGCGGCGCGCTGATTAATGTAGACGGAGAAGTGATAGGTCTTGTTATGCAGGATTACAGCAGTGCCGGAGACGGAAATACGCTGACGGCCATTTCTATTTCGGAACTGAAAACGATTATTGAAATGCTTTCCAACGGGGCGGATATTCCCTATATCGGTCTTGAGCTTTCCACGGTGACCAGTGAAATCGAACGGGAGTATGAGATTCCGAAGGGAGCCTATATCAAGGAGGTCCGCATGGATTCCCCGGCAATGGCGGCGGGGCTGCAGAGCGGAGATGTCATCACGGCAATGGGCGGTGATGCGATTTATACGGTGGACGGCTACGAGAACAAGCTTTTGTCGCTTGTGCCGGGCGAAACGGTAGAGGTCGTGATTCAGCGCCAGGGAACGGAGGGGTATACCGAGATTACCTGCACGGTTGAGGTGAGCGTGCTGCAATAAATTTGTCCCAAGGGACTGGAAATGAGGAAGACATGAAATATATTGAGAGCTTAAGAGAAGGCGAGAGAATCAATGAGATTTATCTGTGCAAGGTGAAGCAGTCAGCGCTGACGAAGGCTGGAAAGCCATATGATTCGCTCACGCTGCAGGATAAGACCGGCACGCTTGACGCGAAAATCTGGGAGCCGGGCTCCGGCGGGATTGATGATTTTGATTCTCTGGACTATATTGCGGTTATGGGAGACATCACGAGCTTTCAGGGAAATTTACAATTAAATGTGAAGCGTGTCCGCAAGGCGGAAGAGGGCGAGTATGACCCGAAGGATTATCTCCCGGTGAGCGAGAAGGATATTGACCAGATGTATGCGGAGCTTACGGGGCTCATTACCTCTGTCGGGGAGCCGCATTTGAGAAAGCTGCTGGAGAGCTTTTTTGTGGAGGATGCCGATTTCGCGGCGCGGTTTAAGTTTCACTCCGCGGCGAAAACTGTCCATCACGGTTTTGTCGGGGGGCTTTTGGAGCACACGTTGAGCGTGGCGAAGCATTGTGCGTACCTGGCGTCTTTTTATCCGATATTGAATCGGGATCTGCTGGTGAGCGTGGGGATTTTTCACG
>CALWBG010000273.1 GCA_944375975.1 uncultured Roseburia sp. | reverse complement strand
GCGAGCACTACGCCCATGTCATCCATTCCTACCGGGACCTGCCCAAGCTGTATAACCAGTGGTGTTCGGTGGTGCGTTGGGAGAAGGAGACGCGGCCGTTTCTGCGTTCCAGAGAATTTTTGTGGCAGGAGGGGCACACCGCGCATGCCACGGCGGAGGAAGCCGAGGAGAGAACCGTGCAGATGCTGAATCTCTATGCGGATTTCTGTGAGGAGGTTCTCGCGATGCCGGTTATCCGCGGGCGAAAAACAGAAAAGGAAAAGTTCGCGGGAGCCGAGGCAACCTATACCATCGAGGCGCTCATGCATGACGGAAAGGCGCTGCAATCCGGTACCAGCCATAACTTTGGCGACGGCTTTGCAAAAGCGTTCGGCATCCAGTTTACCGATAAGGATAACACGCTCCGGTATGTCTACCAGACCTCATGGGGCATGACGACCCGGCTGATTGGCGCCATTATCATGGTTCACGGTGATGATTCGGGCCTGGTACTGCCGCCGAGAATCGCTCCGGTGCAGGTGATGGTGATACCCATCCAGCAGCAGAAGGAGGGTGTTTTAGAAAAGGCGCGGGAGGTATGCGCCCGTATCGGAGCCGTATGCACGGCAAAGCTTGACAACTCCGAGAAGAGCCCGGGCTGGAAATTCTCCGAGCAGGAAATGCGCGGGATTCCGCTGCGCATCGAGCTTGGGCCGAAGGATATTGCGGCGTCATCCTGCGTGATTGTACGCCGTGATACCGGAGAGAAAATCCAGGTGGCGCTGGAGGAACTGGAAACAACGGTTCCAGGACTTCTTGATGAGATTCAGAGGGATATGTTTGCGCGGGCAAAGGCACACCGGGACGCGCACATCTGGGATGCTCATAATTATGAAGAATTTAAGGCGATTGCGGCGGAAAAACCGGGCTTTATCCGCGGAATGTGGTGCGGTGACCGGGCGTGCGAGGATAAAATCAAAGAGGAGACGACAGCGACGTCGCGCTGTATGCCGTTTCACGATCAGGAGCAGATTTCCTCAACCTGCGTCTGCTGTGGCAGACCGGCGCATAAGCTGGTATACTGGGGGAAGGCCTATTAAGATGTGATTCATGCATAGGGTAAAATGAGAGGCGGACCGGGGCGTTGCCCTGCCGCCTCTGAAAACCAATATTTTTTGATACATCTGGAAACGTTTCCGGTAGCGTTTTTTGGAGGGAGAAGAATGATAGAAAAATATTATAATGGGGCTGTAGAGCAGGTGCTTGCCGGTTTGGGGGAAACGGCGCATAATTATCTTCTGGTCAGATACAGCGGGGATTTTTCGGTGGGTGATTTGACCAGCGTACAGCGGGCGAGAGCGCGGGAGGACATTTTTTTTCGGGAATATGAATTTGCGCACGGACAGGTAGCCGGCGCATACGAGCCGTATCTGTCAATTTTGTGCGACGGCTTCCGTCGGTATATGAGCGGAAGCTTTGAGGAATTTTTGGAGGCGTGCGACGTCTATTACCTGCACCGCCCGGTGCTTTTAAGCTATTTTAATACAGGCTTTTGCAGGAGGGAGGAGACAATCCTTCTGGATGAGGCGGCCTATGAGCAGGAGCGCATGGCGGCGGCGCTCGAAAAAATGCTGCTCTCCCTTGCCGAAAAGCATCCGTTCGTTATTCTGTTAAACCGTTTTCAACTTGCGTCAAAGAGCACGATGGCCTTGACCTATCGTCTGCTGTGCAGGGAAAATAAAAATATCGGCCTGCTGCTCGGCGTCAGTGACATTCAGGCCATGCCTGAATTTTTAGTTTCCGAGTGGGAGATGATTTATGAAAAAATGGACGATGGAAGCAGGGTATACCATATCGGAAATTCGGGCAGGAAAAAGGCGGAGGGCTTTGGCGGCAGTCAGGAGACGGACTATGCCAGCAATGAATTTTACCGAAAAACCAATAATCTCGTGGAGCTTTTGGACTTCGAGCAGGCTGCTTATCTGCTTGGTGAGATGGAGCGTAAGATTAAATTTGACAATCTGGTGGTGCCCGATGAGATTCGATACCGCATGTGGCTTTTGTTCGCGAATGTTTCAATTCTGAGACAGGATATGTCAAAGACACTGGAAATCTGTGAGGATTTGGAAAACATCAGACTTCCCGGAAAAGAAGGGGAGTGCAGGTTCGAGCATGATTATATGCTTGCCAGGGCCTATATGTATCAGGGAAAGCTGAAGGAGGCGCTTGAGGCTGCCAAAGCGGCGGGAAAGGCAGCCGCCGGACTTTCGGATGAGTTCCGCACTTTTCTTGTGGAGCTGCTGGAGGTACAGATTCAGATGTCCGGCTGGTATAATATTTTCTTTTGCGCGCAGGATATTACAATCAGCGCTTCCCTGATTGAGAAGCTGATTCGGTATAATTTCAGAAACCATCTGGCACATGTATATGTATATGCCTACGACAATAAGCCGGAAATCGTCGCAAAGGCGTATCGCTCCGAGGAGCTTTTGGTTTATTTCAGCAAGGGCGTTAATATTGCAAAAGAAATCGGAAACGAGCAGTTTATCAACACGGCTTACCAGAAAAACATTATGCTGGCTTCCACCAACGGCATGTATGAAATATCGCTTTTGTATTCTGTACGCACCTACGAGGCGCTGCGGGACAAGACGTCGGTGGAGGCGGGCAG
>CALWBG010000272.1 GCA_944375975.1 uncultured Roseburia sp. | reverse complement strand
CCTGTTATTCTGGGCAATCTGTTCCAGCAATTCTACAATATGGCAGACACCATGATCGTAGGCAGATATCAGGGAGAGGAGGCGCTTGCCGCCGTCGGTTCCACCGGCAGCATTATGTTTCTGGTACTGGGCTTTGCGATGGGAATCGCGCAGGGCTTCGGCGTCATGGTTTCCCAGGCCTTCGGCGCCCGGGATTTCAAGCGTTTGCGGCACTATGTCGCGCTCGCTTTCATCCTCACGGTAATCGTCTCCGTACTGCTCACGATTCCAACGGTCGCTGCCTCCAGACAGTTTTTAATCTGGATGAACACACCTAAAAATATTCTGGATATGGCGGATGACTATATCAAGGTGATTTTTGGCGGCATCATCCTGACGATGTTTTATAACGTGACCGCCGGAATCCTGCGCGGAATCGGGGACAGCAAAACGCCGCTTTATTTTCTGATTTTATCCTCTTTTTTAAATATTGTGCTTGATATTTTCCTGATTGTGACGGTAAAGCTCGGAACTGCCGGGGCCGCGTACGCGACGATTATTTCTCAGGGTGTCTCCGCCGTCCTTTGTCTGATATATATGATTTGGAAATTCGAAATCTTAAGAACCACAAGAAAGGATTATTATCTTGACCTGTGCGGTGTCGGAAGTATGCTCTCCGTCGGTATACCGATGGCGCTCAATTATTCGATTACGGCTATCGGAACCATGGTGCTCCAGAGCGCCGTCAACGTTTTCGGCTCAAGCGTCGTCGCTGCCTTTACCGCGGGCTCCAAGGTTTATAATATCGCCACGCAGACAATGCCGACACTGGGAACCGCAATTGCGACCTACTGCGGCCAGAATCTCGGGGCGGGGAAATTTGGTCGGATGTTTGGCGGGATGAAAAAGGGCTTTTTCATCTGCATCGGCGCGGCCGCAGCAGCCGCTGCCGTCAGCATTTTCGCAGGTGAATTTATTGTAAGCTGGTTTGTAAGCGACCCGTCCGAGGAAATTTTTTCCTACGCCATGCAGTACCTGAAAACCGTCAGTTGGTTTTACCTGCCGCTCGCGATGATCTATCTGTACCGCAATGCCCTGCAGGGGCTTGGCCGCGGTCTTGTTCCGATGTTAAGCGGCATCCTTGAGCTTGTGGCCCGCTTTGCCGTCATCGCCTTTCTGCCAAAGTCCCTGGGTTATCTGACCATCTGCCTTGCGGACCCGGCAGCCTGGGTTTCCACCGGTCTTTTGCTGTTTGTCACCTATCTTGTCTGGATGAAAAAAACGAAAAAACAGGCTCAGCTACGCTGAAGCCTGTTCTTCCAGTTCCGGAAGCTTTCTGGAACATGCAACCGCAAGCGCTCCCGGTCCGATATGGCAGGATACGCTCAAGGAAAGCGGGTCCATCTGAATCTCCATGCCCGGAAACGCTTCCTGCACCTCTTTTCGGAAAGCTTCCGCTTCTTCAAGATTATGCGTGTACGCCATTTCCAGATACATGTGCTCTCCCGCAGGGTCTAAGAAGCGGTTCTCAAAATCATTCTTCATGGCCTGAATCATAATATTCTTTGCCTGCTTTACGGTTCTTGCCTTTGCAAACGCGTCCAGCTTTTCCCCCTGAATCTGCAACACCGGCTTCAGCTTTAACAGCGTTCCCAATGCCGCGGCCGCAGGCGTGATTCTTCCGCCCTTTTTCAGGTAATACAAAGTGTCTACCATAATATAAATCGACGATTGAAGCTTGTCCCTCTCCAGAATCTCCTTGATTTCTGCAGCGCTTTTCCCTTTCTGCGCAAGTGCCAGCGCATCCAGCACTGACTGCCGCTGCGTTACGGAAATACGCTGATTGTTGACTACCTGTACTTTTCCGTCATAATCCTGCGCCAGCATCATCGCCGTCTCACAGGAACCGCTTAAGCCCGATGACATCGGAATATGCACAATCTCGTCATACTCCTTTAACAGTCCGTCCCAGGTATCCGTCACATTGCCTACCAGGGGCATTGATGTGGAAATATCCGCATTGTCCGTAAGCATACGGTAAAATTCATCCTGATTTAAGTCAATATCTTCATACAGCGTCTTGCCTCCAATAATAAACGGCATGGGAAGCACGGTAATTCCCAGTTCCTTTGCCTGTGTCTGTGTAATGCCGCTGTTGCTGTCCGATACAATCGCTACTCTGCTCATGAAATCTTCTCCCCTCTATAATGTCTCTGAACGCTCTTTGATATTTTTCCTAAAGTTAATGATTTCATGCTCGTATTCCTGATTCATATATGCCGATTGAATCATAAAATCCGCGGAAGCGCGGTTGTTCGCAATCGGAATATCGTACACCTGCGCAATTCGAAGAAGCGCCTTTACATCCGGGTCATGGGGCTGCGCCGTCAGCGGGTCGGAAAAGAATATGACAAAATCTACTTTTCCCTCTACAATTTTGGCTCCAATCTGCTGGTCTCCCCCGAGCGGGCCGCTGTTATAGCCTCTGACCGGAAGTCCTGTATGATCCGTTATCATCCGTGCCGTCGTCCCTGTTCCACAGAGAAAATGATTTTTTAAAATTTCTTTATTTGTCTCACACCAGTCAATCAACTCCGCTTTTTTATTATCATGCGCAATCAATGCAATATTTTTCTGCTTTCCAATTGTAAGTGTAATATAATTATCGTCTATAGCCC
>CALWBG010000271.1 GCA_944375975.1 uncultured Roseburia sp. | reverse complement strand
AGCTCTCCCTTTGTCACAAGCTCCATATCAAACTCCGCACTGGCGCCGTCAAGCAGTTCAATTTCCTCCAAAAGCTTTTCCTTCGCTTCCTCGCCGATTTCCTCCACTAAAGCAGGATCGTCGATGGAAATATGTTTTTCATTTCCCTCCTTCGTCCCCTTTAAGGTGTCCGAAAACGTCATAACCTCTCTGGTATTGCGGTCATAAACGCCCTTAAAGGCCTTTCCCGAGCCAATCGGCCAGTTCACGGGACAGGTTGCGATTCCCAGCTCCTTTTCGATTTCATCGAGCAAATCAAAGGTATCATTGGCATCACGGTCCATCTTATTGATAAATGTAAAAATCGGAATATGGCGCATCACACAGACCTTAAAAAGCTTTCTGGTCTGTGCCTCTACGCCCTTAGAGCCGTCGATGACCATGACGGCGGAATCCGCCGCCATCAGTGTCCGGTAGGTATCCTCCGAGAAGTCCTGATGTCCGGGCGTATCCAGAATATTAATGCAGTAGCCCCCGTAATTAAACTGTAATACGGAGGAGGTCACGGAAATACCTCTCTCCTTTTCGATTTCCATCCAGTCCGACACCGCGTGACGGGCGGTCGCCTTTCCCTTAACCGAGCCGGCCAGGTTAATCGCTCCTCCATAGAGCAGAAATTTTTCCGTCAGCGTCGTCTTTCCGGCATCCGGATGGGATATAATCGCAAAGGTGCGTCTTTTTTCTATCTCTTTTCTCAAATCAGCCAAAACTATATTATCCTCCAAACTTAAAATCATTGCAGTGCTTCAGATTCTGCCAAAAACCGGCGTGCAGGCACCTAAGGCTCAAACACCGAAAGAGGCGTTCCCGCGCACTCCTGTTTCAGCCCGAACCAGGCAAGCACCGTGGCGGCAATATCCGCAAAGGTTTCCCTTGTCCCGAAATTGACACCCGCCCGGACCGGCTTCCCGTAAATCAAAAACGGCGTGTATTCCCGCGAGTGGTCCGTAGATGGCGTGCTCGGGTCACAGCCGTGGTCAGCGGTAATCATAAGGACATCTTCTTCCCGCAGCGCGTCGAGAAGCTCCGGCAGCCTCTTATCAAAATGAGTGAGCGCCTTCGCATACCCGTCCACATCATTGCGGTGCCCGTAGAGCATATCATAATCCACGAGATTGGTAAAGCAAAGTCCCTCAAAATCTTTCTTCATGTAAGCGAGCGTTTTATCGATTCCGTCCTCGTTCCCGGTGGTGCGTACATATTCCGTGATTCCTTTTTCCGCAAAAATATCAATGATTTTTCCAACGGAAAGCACGTCAAAACCATTTTCCGAAAGTTCATCCAGCATCGTCACTCCGGGCGGCTTCAGCGAAAAATCGTGCCGCCCCGCGGTTCTGGTAAAATTGCCCGGCGTCCCGGTAAAAGGCCTTGCAATCACACGGCCGACACCATGCTCTCCCGTCAGCAGTTCCCTTGCCGTCCGGCAGTACGCATAGAGTGTTTCCACGGGAACCACGTCCTCATGCGCCGCCACCTGAAAAACGGAATCCGCCGACGTATATACAATCAAATCCCCGGTCCGCATATGCTGACTGCCGTAATCCTTTATGACCTCCGTCCCGGAATAGGGACGGTTGCAGAGCACGCCCCGGCCGGTTCTCTTCTCAAACTCCGCAATAACGTCCCGCGGAAACCCGTTCGGATAGGTCGGCAGCGGACGTCTGGAAATCAGCCCGGCAATCTCCCAATGGCCGATGGTGGTATCCTTCCCTTTCGACTGCTCCGCCATGCGCGCAAATGCGGCCGCCGGACGCTCTGCCTTTTCCCCAACGTTGACACCGTCAATATTAAAAAAACCAAGCTTTGCCATGTTCGGCATCGAGAAATACGGGCTTCCTGCCGCCGCCCTTAATGTGTTGCTCCCGGCGTCACCGTATTCCGCGGCGTCCGGCATCTCCCCGATTCCGACACTGTCAAGCACAATCAAAAATACTCGTTTCATGTTCATCCTCACAAATAACAGAATCTCTATTACCGTAATAGAATAAACCGGATATCACATAAAATCAAGCAAAAAAAAGCGCCGTCCGGCGACGGCGCTCTTAAGAGAATGCTCCGCATTCTCCCTAACTCACTATACTTGGCTCACGCTCTTTCTCCTCCGCTAAAAAAACAGACGCCTTACTCGGCGTCTGTCACCACAATCGGCGTAATCACGATTTTGTCTGCGGATATGTTGGTTTTGCGTTTTACAATGTCCTCCACCTGAGCGCGCTTTGCGTCCGTCACCTCGCCCATGTTTAAGACGACGTCACAGTTATCGTCCGTAATGCTCACCACAACGTCGGTAAAGCCCTTTGCCTCCAGCAGCATTTCCGCGGCTGCCTCCCGCTCGGCAATGTCCGTCATAGCCACCATCTTATTGACGGCATCCTGCTTTAAATCATCCGACAACGCCGTGTTGTTGACGATTTGAAGCAATGCCTCCTTATTTTTGGAGCGAATCTGCTCCCTGTTTAATTTCATCTCGGCAGCATAATCCAGATTGGCGATATTGGTGCTGGTAAGAACCGCCTCGCCCGGATTTTCCACCTCGTCTGAGGCAGCCGTCCCGGCATCCGCCGTTTCCCCGGCCGCCGCGTCCGCGGAAACCACCCCCGCCCTGTCGCACACGACCACGTCGCG
>CALWBG010000270.1 GCA_944375975.1 uncultured Roseburia sp. | reverse complement strand
AGCCTCTCCGGTTTAAGATTCCCGTCAGCGCGTCGGACTTTGAAAGCGTGTCTAAGTCCAGGTTATTCTTCCGCAGGAGCGCCAGGCTGTCCTCCAATTGTTGTGTAATCAGTTCATTGGTGTGGAGCAGATGAATCATACGGGTGGCGGAACTCATCTGATTTATCAGAAATTCTCCGTTGGAAAACAGTGCGTCCGTAAGGTCACAGAGCAAAAGGCCGTAAAGTGTGGTGCCATAAAACAGGGGAAAGAGTACAAGTGCCAAAGCATCGTCCGCGGCTTGCTTTTGCAGGGAAAACAGCGTGTTCAGGGAAATTGCCTGCCTGCTTTCCGGTACGAGGGAAACCTTTCCGTTTTCGAGAAACGCTTTCTGATAGAGCGTATCGGGCGGGGAAAAGGGCTCTCCGAAACAGTGGGTGACGGGCGCCTCAAACAGATACAGACGGGCGTATTCGATAGAAAGCCAGCCGAGATTGCCGAGCAGCGAAGCGTAGCTGGCGTCATTTCCGCGTTCAAATTGCAGCATATCCCGGATAAAAAGCTTCATGGAATAGCTGGTGCGCTCCTTTTCCTCGAAAATGCGCCCGGTTTCCTGGTCCATCGCGCGGTACAAGCGGCTGTAAATCAGGGCAAACGTATCGCGCAGGATGAATCTGGAGTGGTCGTTGGTCTGCTGGGTGAGCAGACGCTGATAAACGTCTTCCAGAGTGGAAATCATTTTTCCGGCATCCGCGTAGGCAACGGCATTTTTCAGATTCAGAAATTCGTTCAGCAGTCCGGAAAAATGTCTGCGATCCCACACTTTGGGTGTTTCTCCGGAAAATCCCTGTTCGAGTTCTGCAATCAGCAGACGAAACGTACCGCGCAGGGAATCAATGACATCGGCGGTTTCCAGATTATCATAGCGGTAAAAGATGTCGGAAAACCAGGCATCCGCATCCAGAAGCTGCTGGGAATCTCCGGCGCTTCCGCTGGAGGGGAGAGAGCCGAAGGAGTCCCTTCGGATAAATTGTGTGGAGATCGTGCGGCTGCTCACTTGCTCCCCCAAAAAGACAGCGTTTACCATTGATACCGCTTCCCTTCCGAGCAGAGAGCCGTCCGCATGGACGGTGGAGAGGGAGGGACTTGCCTTTGTGGCGGCAAGCGTGTCATCATAGCCCATGACAAAAATATCGGTTCCGGGATTTATACCACGTGCGCGCAGGACGTCGTAAAGACCGAGGGCTGTGTCGTCGTTCACGCAGAATACGGCATCCAAATCGGGATTGGCGTCTAAGAGCGTTTCATAGGCGTCGGTGCTTCTGCGCGAATAAGTTCCTTGCACCAGCATGGATTTCCGGAAAGGAAGCTCATTTTCCCAAATAAAATCAAGAAAGGCATTCTGGCGCTCCATGGCGTCCGTATTGTCCGTATTTGCGCTGATAATTCCGATATTCCTGCAATGCTTTTCCTCCACCAAACAGCGCAGACCGTCTCTGACGCCTGTGGAATTGTCAAAGGTGACACTTAAATAGCCATCCAGCTTTGTGCCAATGAGGATGAGCGGGATGCCGGTGTATTGTGCCAGCAGCTCCCTCATCCGGGACTGCGTCGTAAAGCTGCCGATGCTCCCAATTGCAATAATCAGTGCGTCTATGTTCTGCCGGTTGGCATAGGAAAAGACGGTATTAAACTGATATTCATACATTAATTCGGGATTGTCCGATAAATCCCGATTGATATACTTGCCGGGAAATACAACAGGCTGCATGCCAAGCTCTCTGGCCCGAAGGACAGAGCCCCGACAGACCGATACGGTAAAATCATCCATGATTCCGCTGACAAGGATACCAAGTATTTTTTTTGTGCCGGTAGAACTCATAAAAACCTCCCCCTGGTTTCTGGTAATATAGTTTTATTGTATTACTTTGGGCAGTGCAATTCAATAAAAAAGAGAAAAATAAGAGTAATTATATATTAAAAAAATAGTAAAATAGATTAATATTAATAAAGTGTAGAAATGAGAGACAGAAAGTGTTAATATTATATAACAGATGATTATTTTAGAGTGAAAGAGGGATATGTCATGGACCAGCAGGTGAAAAGAATTAAGCGCGAGCTGATAAAACGGGGAGTCATTTTGGATATTTACACGGATACGATGCAGCTTCCGGATGGAAAGATAGAGGAGTGGGACTTTGTCTCACACCGGAAGGGCGCGGCGGCAGTCGTCCCGGTGCGGGAGGACGGAAAGATACTGATGGTGCGTCAGTACCGCAATGCGATTGAGCGGATGACGCTTGAGATACCCGCAGGCTCCCGGGACAGCGTGACGGAGGATACGAGAATCTGCGCCGCAAGGGAGCTTGAGGAGGAGACGGGATACCGCAGCGATAATCTTACAAAGCTGCTTTCGTTAAAGACGACGGTGGCGTTTTGTGATGAGTTTATCGACGTTTATCTTGCGAGAGATTTAAAACCGGGGAAACAGCATCTCGACGAGGGCGAATTTATTGACGTGGAAGCACATGATGTGGAGGAACTGTGCACCATGATTTACAACGGAACATTGCAGGACGCGAAAACAGTTTCCGCAATTCTTGCCTACAAAAATCTTCTGAATGAGGAAAAACAGGCATAAGCTTACAGTAAGAAATGATTCGGAGGCGGCTGGTGAAGCGCGACAGATACCTGGTGCTTGGGGCTTTTCTGTTTGGAATAGTGCTTGCCAATCTGGCAGATAAGGAGCTGCTTACCACATATGGAATCTTAAATACTTATTTTCTCGAACAAT
>CALWBG010000269.1 GCA_944375975.1 uncultured Roseburia sp. | reverse complement strand
TTATTGTCCTTAAGCTGATGCGTGATATAGGGCGGAAGAGGCATCTGGCCCAGCCTGTCTAAAATTTCCTCAAATATCCCATCGTAGGAAAACTGAATCAGGCGGTTGCCTTCCTCCACGACTTCAATAATCTCTCCCGTCAAAAGTCCTCCGCCAAACACGATTCTGGTGCCGGGCTTACATTTTTTCCCGGGCTTTACCAGAGTTTCCCATACGTCATTCTCCCGCCGCTTTAACAGAAGGATTTCGATTTTCGCCTGCGTTCCTTCCTTTTCACCGTACAGGCGAGCCGGAATCACCTTTGTATTATTGATGACAAGGCAGTCTCCCGGCTTCAGATAATCCGTAATATCGCGGAATCCCCTGTGCTCCACCGCTCCGGTATACCGGTCAAGCACCATAAGTCTTGAGCCAGAGCGGTCCTCCAACGGGTCCTGGGCGATCAGCTCCTGCGGCAGCTCATAATAAAAATCTTTTACGTCCATATTTATCCCCTATTTACGCAGCTCCGCTCCCATAGCCTCCAGAGCTTTTATAATTTTATTCATGGCGCCCGTAATATCCGCTTCCTCCAGGTTGCGGTCCTTTGCGCGGAAGGACAGCGAGTAGGCGAGAGATTTATAGCCCGGCTTAATCTGCGCCCCTTCATAAACGTCAAACAGCTCATATTTCTCAAGCAGCTTTCCGCCCTTTGCGTCAAAGACCTTCTCGATATCTCCTGCCAGAACGCTCTTTGGAACTATCATGGAAATATCGCGGGCCGCCGCCGGGAATTTCGCAATTCCCTCATATTTATGGTCAAAGGAAGCCCTGCTTACGATTTCCGGCATATCAAGAACAGCGACATAAACGCGCTCTTTGATGTCATAATTTGCCGCCACGGTCGGATGAATCTCACCGAGATAACCGATGACCGTGCCGTCATAAATAACATTCGCCTGGCGTCCCGGATGTAAAAACGTCTTTTCCGACTTCGGGTCATATTCGGGCTTGCATTTCATGCCCACCTTATAGAGAAATTCCTCAATGACGCCCTTCATGGTATAGAAATCGCCCTCACCATACATACCGAGCGTAAACTGCATGCGCTCCTCCGGTAATTCTGTAACCGGAAGCTGCTTTGGCAGATAAATGTTGCCGAGCTCATAAAGCCGCACATTCTTATTTCTGCGGTTGAAGTTCGTCGCAAGCGAGGTCAGCATACCGTTTAGGGATATGGTTCTCATAATCGAAAAATCCTCGCCCAGCGGATTGCTGATCACGACCGCGCGGCGCAGCGGAGAGTCCGCGGGAAGCAGCAATTTGTCATACACCTTCGGACTCTCGAAGGAGTAGGTCATCCCCTGGGAGAAGCCGCAGAATTCGGCTATGTCGCGCGCCACACCCTCGATGCGCAGCTTAAAGGTCAGTTTTCCGGCGGTCGCCTCCCCGCTCGGCAGCGTGGTCGGAATTTTATCGTAGCCGAAAAACCGCGCAACCTCCTCCGCCAGGTCCGCGTCACACTCTAAATCCTGTCTCCACGAGGGAACAAGGATTTCATTGGAAGCCTCGTCATAGCCAAGCTCCAATTTTGCAAAATAAGAAAGCATGTCTGCCGGTTCGATAGAGGTTCCGAGCAGACGGTTATATTTCTCGGGCTCAAAGGGAATTCTTCTGCCCTCCTTCACCTTCGGGTATACGTCCACAACGCCGCCTACGACCTCTCCGGCGCCCAGCTCCTCGATGAGCTGGCAGGCACGGTTCATCGCCTCGATGGCATTGTTCGGGTCCAGTCCCTTCTCGAATTTAGAGGAAGCGTCGGTGCGCAGGCCGACTTTTTTGCTGGAAAGGCGGATATTGGTTCCGTCAAAGCAGGCCGCTTCAAACAGCATGGTCTTTACGCTGTCCGTAATCATGGAATTTTCGCCTCCCATGATGCCTGCGAGACCGACCGCCTTTTTCCCGTCGCAAATCATCAGCACCGAATCATCCAGCGCGCGCTCCTGCCCGTCCAGCGTCACAAAGGTCTCACCCTTTTGCGCGCGGCGCACAATAATCTCATGCCCATCAATGGTATCCAAATCATAGGCATGCATCGGCTGTCCGTATTCCTCCATCACGTAATTCGTAATATCCACAAGATTATTAATCGGACGGATGCCCTGGGCACGCAGCCTGCGCTGCATCCATTCCGGCGAAGGGGCGATTTTAATATTTTTTACCACCCTTGCCGTATAGCGTGAGCATAAATCCGCGTCCTGCACGGTCACTTTGATATAATCGTTTACGTCCTCGGAATTTCCGGTTGCCGTCACGACTGGAGGAACAAACTCCTTTCCGAAGGTTGCCGCGGCTTCCCTCGCGATGCCGAGCACGGAAAAGCAGTCCACGCGGTTTGAGGTAATCTCATATTCCACAACCGTATCGTCCAGTCCCAGGTACGCGACCGCGTCTGCCCCTACCGGCGCGTCCTCCGGCAAAATATAAAGGCCGTCCTCCGGCGCAAGCGGAAACATATCCCGGGTGGAACCGAGCTCCTCGATGGAGCACATCATACCGTTTGACTCCACACCGCGCAGCTTTCCCTTTTTGATTTTGATGCCGCCCGCGGTTCTGCTGCCGTCATGCCCGCCCGCGACTCTGCCTCCGTCAAGCACTACCGGAACCTTGCAGCCCTCCGTAACGTTCGTTGCTCCGGTGACAATCTGAGTGGTTTCCGTTCCGATATCTACCTGACAAATCACAAGCTTGTCCGCATCCGGGTGGGGCTCGATGCGCTTCACCTGTCCGATCCCGATTTTATCGAGATCCTCGTCCATATTCTCAT
>CALWBG010000268.1 GCA_944375975.1 uncultured Roseburia sp. | reverse complement strand
AGCCCCAGATTAAAATTCTCTTTCCGTTGATTTCATCTATAATATTCATCGTTTCCTCCAGGCGCTCCGCTATTCTTACGCCTTTCCAAAAAGCCGTCCCTTTAAAATTTTCTGATACTGCTCCGGGACATTGTTCTCGTCCACCCATTCACCCAGCATTTCTTTGATGTCGCCCGGTGCGTCCAAAATGACATCACGGTAACGCTCCGTCAGCAGGCTTTTGCCGCCGCGCTGCACAAACGCTTTTAAGGACGCGAGCACCTCGCTGCGCGTGCCGACGCACTCAAAGGGCTTATTTTCCTCAATACCGGTCAGCTCACGGAAATCAAGATCGAGGGAATCCTTTTCCAGAAGATTCTCCCCGAAAATTCCGACCAGCTTCTCCTGACTTAAAAACGGTGTTAAAATAATGTAGACAAACAGGCATTTGGGACAGTTGCAACACCAGATGCCCTGCTTGCTCCCGGCATTGCAGCTTCGAAACACTCCATGGTAGCCACTACAACCGGAAAACAGCCATGCAATCTGCAGCTCCGTGAGCGGGCGCAGCAGACTGAAATAATGAATATCCGAATCCGTAACCTCTTTTATATAGGAAGTAAAATCCCTCTCAAACTCATAGCTCTTGGAATATTGGTGATTGACGAAGGAATCCTTCACCGTCGTCTCGTTGGCGCTCGTCTCATTAGATAGAACAATATAACGTCTTCCGCTCAAACAAGCCGCAATCACGGAGGAAAATGCCACCACCGACGAGAACGGGATATGTCCGTTTAAATACCCCCGGCTGTTCAATTCCAGTATCTTTTTATCTAAAATCCGCTTCGCGGCATAATCACCGTCCTTATGTGCGCAGGCATCAATTACGTTGCGCGTGGTGCTGTTTCCGTTGATGCTGTAGGTGGTCATTTTTTCCCCCCGCAGCAGCTCCAGAGAGACGACCGAATCCTTGCCGCCTCCTACGGGAACCAGACAACCTTCATAGGAAGCCGCGTCATGCAGCGTTGCGGCTGCGGCCGCAGCCGCGCATTCTATGTGGACAAGCTCATCCCTGCCCGCCTCAATGCCGTTGCGGTACATAAATTCTCCCAATCCGTTATAGTAGAGCTTTTCCCACCATGCACACTGTTCTTCGCTGAAACTGCCACAGTCGACAATCAGTCGTTTGGGACAGGCGCATTTCCAGTAGCTGATACTCTCCGCCATACCCAGGTGAAACGCAAGCGCGCGCAGAATGGTTTCATCCGCCTCCCTCTGCACCGGAAAGCTCCACTTCGTACAGAACGTGCTAAGTCCCGGAATTTCATACGAAAACTCGATGTGATATTCCCCGCCTTCGCGCGTCAGCGTGTAATTTTTGTATCGGAAGGTATCGTATTGTTCTCTCAAATCTTCAAATTTTCCCATAGCTATTTCCTCCTGGCGCCCCAATCCCACGGGCACGCTCGTTTTATCATAGCACAGATGGCCGAAAAAGAAAACCGCCCGAATCTTCTTTTACCACATTGCAAATCCAATTTAAGAAAAATCTGGCCCATATAGAAAGATTCCTCGTACACATTTTTCTCAATTTATATTATAATAATGAAAACCTTTTGAAAAGGGAGGTCTGAATTTATATGAGAATCTTACTTGCTGAAGATGAACGGGATTTAAACAATATTATAGCGCAGAAGCTGACGGCAGACGGCTACAGCGTAGACTGCTGCTTTGACGGAGAGGAAGCAATCGATATTCTCTCCTACACCGACTACGACGCGGTGATTCTTGATATTATGATGCCCAAGGCCGACGGCTACGCCGTGCTCGCCAGCCTGCGGAATGCTGGAAAAACGACACCGGTGCTGTTTCTGACCGCACGGGATGCCGTCTATGACAGGGTGCGCGGTTTAGACAGCGGTGCGAACGATTATCTGGTCAAGCCGTTTTCCTTTGATGAGCTTTCCGCCCGCCTGCGCGCCATGATGCGGGTTTCGTTCGGCGTTGTCAGCAGCACTCTCTCAGTCGACGGACTTACACTTGACAGTGCCGCCCATACCGTAACGCGGGACGGAAAGAATATTTCTCTCTCCGCCAAGGAATTTGCCCTGCTTGAATACCTCATGCACAATCAGGGCGTCGTGCTGTCCCGCGAAAAAATCGAAAACCATATCTGGAATTTTGACTATGAAGGCGGCACAAATGTGGTGGATGTCTATATCAGCTACCTTCGAAAAAAAATTGACGAGGGCCACGATAAAAAGCTGATTCACACGGTACGCGGAAAGGGCTATGTACTGCGGGATGACTCCGGAAATTAAAAATCACCCAATCGCATTTTATGGAGGAAACAATGAAGCATTTATCCATACGTTTCAAAATCACGCTCTGGTTTACCGCCGCCCTGATTCTGGTCGTTGCGCTGTCCTACTTTGCGGTTCTTTCCGTCAGCAGCCGGATTCTGCAAAAAACCATACAGGACACTCTCATAGAAACCGTCGAAAATAATGTGGATGAAATCGAGTATTTTACCTCCGCTGACCCCTCCAACGATACGGATTATTATCTTCCCTACGGGGACGGTTATCTGGAAATTGACGATGATTTTCTTGACGAGGTGAACGATGTTTACACCACGCTCTACCACTCCAGTGGCAGCTTTCTCTACGGGGAAAATCCGATTTCCAAATATACCCCCGACCTGGAATTTCAGGATGCGGTCGTTCAACAGATCAAAGTGCACGGAACACTCTACTACACCTATGACCGCCTGCTTTCCGGCAAGGAACGCGACGGGCTCTGGCTTCGCGGAATCGTCTCGGAGGAGCAGGGA
>CALWBG010000267.1 GCA_944375975.1 uncultured Roseburia sp. | reverse complement strand
TGGAGGTGTCCCCCGCCACGGAATCCGCATAGCCCTCCTGCGAGTGCGTGTGATAAATCAAAATCTGCGGGGTAGACGCGTCATGGCTTAGCCTCAAATCCTTACCCAACAGAGCGTCGGCATTTAGCTGGCTGCTGTTTATGGTTGTCGTGTTGTCCACCTGATAAAAATTCTGCATCAGATAGTCAAAATCATTTAATTTTTCTCTCGCATATGTAACTACCTTTTCCCCGCTCCCGATAACAGCAGTCTGCTGTACTTCTTCTGCCTCTCCCCCCTGCTGCCCGGTATCCGTATTCTGTTCCGTCGGGCTCGTACTACCAATTTCTTCGCTCGGCGCTCCGGCCTCTACCAACTCCCCTGTTTCCTCATCCACATAATTTTCATCCGCCGCCTCTCTTGCTAAAATCATCTCATAGGACAAATCGCTTTCTATCTGGGTCTGATAAGCCTCCGTGGTTTCTTCTCCGTCTGTTTCTGGAAACAAATTATACAGCAGACGCTCCACAAACGAAAGCTCCTCCCTGCTTTTTGCGCTGCCGACAACGCCAGGCATATAAAATTCCAAAAGCTTTTCATAGCATATTTTTTTTCCTTCCTCCCCCAGCGTACGGAGGAGACTTTTGTCTCCTCCCAGCAGCAAAATCAGCCCCGCCGCTCCTATCACGCAGAGAATGACGGCCGGATTCAGTTTTTTCTTTTTGAAACGATGACGACGATAAGCATACATACGATATTTTATGCCCGGCTGTATGTCTTTATGTCAATGTGCCCCGGCAGGTTCCTTTTCAAACAGCCGGCTCTAAAGGTTTTCCTCCCATAAACGCGATATTGATTCCCTCGGAAATCGTAAAGCTTAAGCGCTTGACCGACTCGTCTATATCTTTCGGAGTTACAAACATCGCGTTCAGATTCGGCGCAAGCAGCTCGCGAATCAGCTCATATTTTTCCCCGTCATTTAACTCTTCCAGAGAACTTCCGAGCATATCAAATGCCCGATTCTGGCTGAGTGCGGCAATCAGATTAAACATCGTGTCGTTGACGATGGTAGCCGCGTCCACAACAGTCGGAATTCCGATGGAAATGACCGGAACTCCCAGGCTTTTTTCATTGAGCCCGTGCCGGTGGTTTCCGACTCCGCTGCCCGGATTGATGCCGGTGTCCGTCACCTGAATGGTGCGGTTTAAGCGCTTTGTACTTCTTGCCGCCAGCGCATCGACGGCGATTACCAGATCCGGCTTTGTCTCATCAATGATTCCGTGAATTATTTCCAGACTCTCCATCCCGGTCTGCGCCATCACGCCGGGAACGATGCTGCTGATCCGGTTTACCTTCTCCGAGCCAAACGCGTATTTTCCGTACTCCTTTACGATATGGCGCGTGATAAACAGATTATCCACCACTCTCGGCCCCAGCGCATCAGGCGTCACCTCCCGGTTTCCGAGACCAACCACAAGAACGGAAAGCTCTTCTTTTTTTCCCTTAATCAGCTTTTTGATGATTTTGGCAAGCTGGACGGATATTTCCCTGTGGTAATCCTCGTCCTCCTCATCCATGTTGCCCGCCTCGATGGTAATATAGGTTCCTCTGGGCTTACCCATGGTTTTGGCCCCGTTCTCCGTCTCAATCACCACTGTGCTGATAGTGAGGCTCTTATTGATTTTTTCCTCCAAAAAGCGAACCCCTTTCAGCTCGATATGGTCCTCCTGCATTTTCTCCTGTGTTTCCAAAGCCAGGTCGGTACGAATCTGATACATACTTCCTATTTCCTCCGTTTTTGCAATCTCCTGTATCTATCCATAGTTTTTCATTGGTCATGTGAAATTATCCAATTATTTTTCAACATTTTTTACCAATACCCCTTGACAGAAATCCGTGCCTGGACTAAAATATACCAGTATGTTTACATTGAACTGTCCGTGTCCGGCTTTAATGTAACAATCACGAACAATAATGCTTACAAAATTGGAGGTGTACGGATTGGCTAACATTAAATCTGCTAAAAAGAGAATTTTGGTAACCACAACAAAGACTGCCAGAAACAAATCTATCAGAAGTGAAGTGAAGACTTCCATAAAGAAAGTAGAGGCTGCTGTCGCTGCAAACGACAAAGAGGCTGCAGTTTCCGCTTTAAAGGTTGCTACCGCAACGATCGAGAGCGCTGCTTCCAAGGGAGTTTACCACAAGAACAACTCTGCAAGAAAAGTTTCCCGTTTAGCAAAGCTTGTAAACGCGATGGCTTAGTGAAAAGTATAGATTTTAAAGCTGCGGTCTAACCCAACCGCAGAAAAACACCAGTACCGTCATACTGGTGTTTTTTTATTTCCCAAATTCTCGGTCTGACTGTATTTCACAATAAACAGCTCGACCGCGAGCCGGTCCTCAAGCCGCCCCGTCTTCACCGCCTCCTCAAGCTCCGCGCCCTCCCGCAGCGCCTGCTTTAGCTGCGCCGCCGAAAAGCCTCTGGCCTGACTGACGTTCCTCTTTACCGCAAAGGGCGGAATCCCCGCGTATTTTGCAATCGAGGACGCGTCCATTCCCTTTGCCGACATATCCCGCACATTCATCAAAATCTGAAACTGTCTTGTAATCAGATAAAGAATACGCATCGGAGGCTCTTTAAGCGCCAGCAAATCGTAATAAAAATCCAGAGCCCGCTTCTGCCGGTGCTCCGCAATCGCATTGACCATATCAAAAATTTTATTGGCTGTCTGCTCCGTCGTGACCGCCGTCACGTCCTCCGCCGTAATCACATCACGCTCAAGCGTATAGCAAAGCAGTTTTTCCAGTTCCCTGTCAATATTTCCCATATCGGTTCCTGTCCTGCTCAAAAATAGCTGGAGGAC
>CALWBG010000266.1 GCA_944375975.1 uncultured Roseburia sp. | reverse complement strand
AATAGGAAAAATCCAGGTCAGCAGGAAGCTTAACAGCGGACTTTCCTGTGTCGGAATCTCTGCCCGGAACTGAATGTCCGGATGCTCACGCAACTGATTCAACAGCCGCTCCCCATCATCCGGCCATACGCCTGTTTTATATATCGCGGACTGTCCATCCTGCTCCGCCACAAAAACAAACTGTCCGGAGGTCTCATCATAGGCGACCTCCTTTACACTCTCTTCATCTATCATGTCGAGAAACCGGTCATATCCAACCTCCACGACGGAGCTTTTCAGAATGGACGGAAAGACCAGCGCATTCATCAGCATGATAATCACCATTGCCGCAATCGCATAAAATATAAACGGACTTTTTGACGGCGTATGTTTTTCATTTACAACTTCATGCATTATTTTATCCTCCTAACTGTTCATTCTTCCGGTCTTTTCCGGAAATCTGTCTCATTGCCTTACGGAACTGGAACGTAAATAAGACTGCCGTAAAAGTAACTGCCAGAAAATCCGCGACAGGCTCCGCCATATAGACCGCCATCGTCTGATTTCCGGTAAAAAGGTGAGGCATAATATAAATCAACGGAAGAAGCAGTACAAACTTCCGCATAACTGCCACCACAATCGAAGCCTTTGCGTTTCCCAGAGAAGTGAAGGTCATCTGGCAGGCAATCTGAATGCCGAACATAAACAGACATCCCATATAAATCCGAAGCGCCGTCCTCGTAAATTCCAAAAGTGCGGCGTCCGTCGTAAACATAGCCGCAAATCCCTGCGGAAACAGCATAACAAGCGCCCAGAACACGATGGAATAGCAAAGACTGCATTTTAACAGAAGCCGGAAAGTTGCCTTTACCCGCCCTACATTCTGCGCTCCGTAATTATAGCTGATAATCGGCTGCGCTCCCTGTCCAAGCCCTTGTAGCGGAAGCATCGCAAACTGCATGACACTTGTCAAAATAGTCATCGCCCCGACTGCAATATCTCCTCCGTACTTTAAGAGCGACGAATTAAAACAGATGGAAATAATGCTTTCACTCGACTGCATAACGAACGTAGACAGTCCCAACGCCATGCTCGGCAGAATAATTTCTTTTTTAAGTGCAAGGCAATCCTTCCGAATTCTCAAATGCGTCTTTTTCCCGAATAAAAAGGCAAGCACCCATGCACAGGACAACGCCTGCGAGAGAATCGTCGCCAGCGCCGCACCCTTTACTCCCATATCAAATCCAAAAATAAACACGGGGTCCAGGACAATATTTGTCACGGCTCCGATCAGCACGGAAAACATTCCTGTTTTCGCAAAGCCCTGCGCTGTGATAAATGTGTTCATCCCAAGCGTCATCTCCACGAAAATCGTTCCAAGCGCGTAAATATTCATATAATCGACTCCGTACTGCACCGTGTTTTCGCTCGCCCCGAACGCCATCAGGAATTCACGGTTCCACAAAAGCAGGGCGGCCGTCAGAACAATGGAAATCAGTATCTGTGCGACAAAGCAGTTTCCAAGCGTCTTTTCCGCGGCCTCTTTATCCCCTTTTCCCATAAAAATAGAAGCGCGCGGCGCGCCTCCGTATCCGATAAATGCCGCAAACGCCGACACAATCATAATAAGAGGCATACATACTCCGACCCCGGTGAGCGCCATAGCCCCTTCTTCGGGGATATGACCGATATAAATACGGTCGACGATATTATAAAGCATATTGATAATCTGCGCGGCCACCGTCGGAAGCGCAAGCCTTAAAAGCAGCTTCCCGATCGGCTCTTTTCCTAAAAAATCTCTGTCGTCGCTCATTTTTGTCCTCTCCTCTCCATGGCACGCTTTGTATTGCTGCTGATTCTTTCATTCATACTGTCAAATACCTTCATATCTTCCTCTGAAAAACCGCAGAAAACTTCCTTTCGAAATTCCGCTTGCAGTATATCAAGAGACTCAATAATATGGGCTGCCTCATCCGTCAAAGAAAGATGCACCTTTCTCCGGTCCGCCTCATCCTGCCTCCTGGAAAGTAAATGCTTTTGAAACAGCGTTTCCACTGCACAGGATACATTGCTTTTCTGAAGCATTCTTAATTCCACAATATCCGCCGCAGTATCTTTCTGCGGATTGTTGTGCAGAAAACTGATTACGGTTGCCTCTGTCAGCGTAAGCCGGTAGGCTTCACAGATATCTTTGAGCATACTTTCATGTAATTTGACAATACTTCTGATACCCGACAAGAACTCTGTTGCACCTCCCATTGTTTCCTCCCTTCCGAACAGTTCTTTTTAAAACTGTTCTATTTATAACCGTTTGTCTATGAACTATTATACACCGGAAAACGAGTCTGTCAAGTACCACGAAAGCAAACCGCAGCCTCCCATTTTGCCGCAAATTGGTTTCTGCATAGATTTACGTGCCGCGGCAATACTATCTACATGAAAAAAAATGATACTTTACCTGATTTTTCAAGACTCTGCCCGTTAAAACAGACGAGGATACGAGAGCAGCTTTCCCTGCTTATTTTTTTCTTTTTCCTGACCTCCGTCGGCGGATTTCTCTGGGAAGTACTGATTTTCCTGGTAAAAGACCACGCCTTCCGCAACCGTGGCTTTCTTTACGGACCATGGCTTCCGGTGTACGGCGTGGGCGCTGTTTTATTTTACTGTCTGTTTACCTTTTCGGGCATGTTGCACTCAAAAAAAAGCCGCCCCCTCATCGTATTCCTCCTGACCGCCCTGCTGGGAACGGGTCTGGAGCTTGTGATTGGCTGGCTTTTAGATACCTTTTGGCATCTGCGCTATTGGGACTACAGCAATCATCTGCTGAATTTCCATGGCTATATCTGCCTGTGGTCCGCACTGGGCTTTGGCATTGCCGGGTCAGTCTGGATTTGCTGGCTATC
>CALWBG010000265.1 GCA_944375975.1 uncultured Roseburia sp. | reverse complement strand
TGAATAAGCGCCAACGGCTTGCTGTTTTTCCGAAGTTTGCTGCTTTTGCAAACTTCTAATGAATAAGCGCCAACGGCGCTTATTCTATTTCATCAATGGTTCCGACATTCAGGAAGCGGCTCTCCGGCACATCGTCGTGCTTTCCTTCCAATATCTCCTTAAATCCGCGGATTGTCTCCGCAATCGGAACATATTTTCCTTCCAGTCCGGTAAACTGCGTCGCCACAAAGAACGGCTGGGACAAAAATCTCTGTATCTTTCTCGCACGGCTCACGACAAGCTTATCATCCTCGGAAAGCTCATCCATACCGAGAATTGCGATAATGTCCTGAAGCTCCTTGTATTTCTGCAAAATCTCCTGCACGCCGCGCGCCACCTCAAAATGCTCCTGCCCCACAATGCGCGGGTCAAGAATACGCGAGGTTGAGCCGAGCGGGTCTACCGCCGGGTAAATGCCAAGCTCCGCAATCGAACGCTCCAGTACGGTCGTCGCGTCCAGATGGGCGAAGGTTGTCGCCGGAGCCGGGTCCGTCAGGTCATCGGCAGGCACATAAACTGCCTGTACGGACGTGATGGAGCCGTTCTTCGTGGAGGTAATGCGCTCCTGAAGCGCTCCCATCTCCGTTTGCAGGGTCGGCTGATAGCCGACCGCGGAGGGCATACGCCCAAGCAGAGCGGACACCTCGGAGCCTGCCTGCGTGAAACGGAAAATATTGTCGATAAATAGAAGTACATCCTTTCCGCCCTTATCACGGAAATATTCCGCCATCGTAAGACCGGTTAAGGCGACGCGCATACGCGCTCCGGGCGGCTCGTTCATCTGCCCGAACACCATCGTCGTCTTGTCGATAACGCCGGATTCTTTCATCTCATAATACAGGTCATTTCCCTCACGGGTACGCTCCCCCACTCCGGTGAACACGGAATATCCGCCGTGCTCCGTGGCGATGTTGTGAATCAGCTCCTGAATCAGCACTGTCTTGCCTACGCCGGCTCCTCCGAACAGTCCGATTTTTCCACCCTTCTGGTAGGGACAAAGCAGATCTACGACCTTAATGCCCGTCTCTAAAATTTCCTGTGAGGTTGCCTGTTCCTCAAACGCCGGAGCGGGTCTGTGAATGGGCCAGTGCTCTACTCCCTCAGGCGGCTTTTGCTCATCGATGGGATCCCCCAATACGTTGAACATTCTGCCCAGTGTATTTTCTCCGACGGGCACACGGATCGGTCCGCCGGTGGCAATCGCATCCATTCCGCGCACAAGCCCGTCGGTCGAACCCATTGCAATACATCTGACCGTATCATCCCCGAGATGCTGGGAAACCTCAACGACAAGCTCTCCGGTACTGTTTTTGAACGGAATACGGATTGCGTCGTTAATTTCCGGCAGATTGCCTTCCGTAAATTTGATATCCAGAACGGCGCCAATAATCTGGGTAATCTTACCGATATTATTTGCCATCGCTTATTTCTCCTTAATTAATTGTTTATTTTTCTCACCCGGAACAATCACGCCTCTTATCCGGATATCGCAGACGCACCGGCAATAATCTCCGTCAGCTCCTGCGTGATGGAGCCCTGGCGCGCCCTGTTATATTTCAGCGTCAAATCACTAATCATTTCCTCCGCGTTGCTTGTGGCGGAATCCATTGCCTGCATTCTCGCACCGTTCTCGCTGGCAGCCGCTTCCACAAGCGCCCCGTAAAACAGGCTGGTGATATATTTCGGAATAATCATATCCAGCGCTTCTTCTTCACTTGGCTCGTAATTCATCAGCACGTCCGGCTCCGCCGCACCGCCGTCATTTTCATCAAGCTCCACCGGCAGCAGCTTCATCAGCTTCGGCTCATGAACCACGGTATTTTTAAAATGCGTATAAGCCAGATAGATTTCTCCGATTTCCCCCGCCGTGTAAGCCGCAAGTACCCGCGCACAAAGCGCGGCGGCATCGGCATAGGACGGAGACTCGATAATATAGGAATCGTCCTCCTGAATTCGGTAGCCCCTGCGTTCGAGAGCTTCCTTTCCCTTGCCCCCGACCGCATAAACCCGGACCTCCTCCTTTGGAAGCGGGCTGTCCGTCAATAGCTTGATGACATTGGAGTTATACCCTCCGGCAAGCCCCCGGTTGGAGGTAATCACCACTACCGCTTTTGCCCCGGACTGTCCTGCCTTTAAATAGGGATGGTCAATATTGCCGGATTTTGCGAGCATCGACGACACCGTCTGATACATATACGAGGAATACGGATTGGTCTGCTCCGCCCTGCTCCTTGCTTTCTGGAGCTTTACCGTAGAAACAAGCTTCATGGCTTTTGTGATTTGCTGCGTACTCTGTATGCTGCCTTTTCTTCTTTTAATATCTCTCATCGAGGCCATAACAGCATCCTCCTTCCCACTCTGCTTATTTCAAAAACTGCGTCTTACACTCCTCAATCGCTTTGACAAGCTTGGCTTCAATCTCCCCGCTCATCTCCTTCTCCGTACGGATTGCCTCCGGAATTTCGGGATACCTGGTATCTACATACTCAAATAATGCTTTCTCAAAGGGAAGAATATCCTCCACCGCAATATCCAGCAGATATTTTTTCGTCGCCGCATAGATAATCATAACCTGATTTTCCACCGGCATCGGCTGGTACTGGGGCTGTTTTAACATTTCGCGGATTCTCTCACCCTGCGCAAGCTTTTCGGTGGTGTCCGCATCCAGCTCGGAGCCAAACTGCGCAAACGCCGCAAGCTCACGGTACTGCGCAAGCTCGACACGAATCGGCGCCGCAATCTTTTTCATCGCCTTAATCTGTGCGGAACCGCCCACACGGGACACGGAAAGACCGGCGTTGATTGCCGGGCGGAAGCCGGAATTAAACATTTCCGTTTCGAGATAAATCTGTCCGTCCGTGATGGAAATCACGTTCGTCGGAATATA
>CALWBG010000264.1 GCA_944375975.1 uncultured Roseburia sp. | reverse complement strand
TAAAACATCTTATAGACAATCTGGTAGGCTTCCTCGTTTTCGAGCAAATCTCTGACCTTCGAGCGGATCGAAAAATACCCTTCCGGAAACGCAAGCTCCTTCGGCGCGTTCGCAGCCTCGGCGGCAAGCGCGTCAAACCAGTTTGCAACGCCCTCCGTCAGCCCGTCATCCTCCTCTTTAAGCGTATAGACAGCCGGTTTTTCCGCGACCTTTTGAATGGTAAAGCCATCGGTACATTCTCCCGCTCTGGCCGTAATTCCAGTAAATCCCTCTGACAGCGGCACTCTCTCAAACACAAAAATCTTATCCGCCGTTTTCGTTTCAAAAAACTTGCCGCCTACATACAGGCTGACCTGCGGCTCATTGGAATAAACCTTTACGGTCGTGGTGTCTCCCGCTCTTTTTGCGTAACGCCTGCCGCACAGATAGACAAACGGCTCCCTGCTCCAATATGCCTTATACACATAAAACGCTTCTTTTTTGATTTTGCGGTCCAGCGTCACAAGCCCCTTGTTATTTCTTCCGGCCACACCGCCCTCGTCACGCGCCGCACAGCCGAAGTCAAACATATTCCAGACATGACTCGCCCATATCCAGGGACGCTCCATCAGTATCTTTGCCATGTGCTCGTGATATTCCGCCTGATAGCGCTCCGAATAATCACGGCATTTTGCCTCGTCGGGCTGGTAGGTGATAATTCCCTCCGCGCCGTATTCCGACAGCCCGATACATCGGTCCGGATACTTTGCATGGTAATCGTCCAGCCATTTTTCATTGTCCGTATAGCTGCCCCCGTACCATCCGAAATAATGGTTATACGCCTCAATATCCGTGATTTCATGCAGCTTGCTCTCCTGCGGCAGCATGCTCACATGAGCAATCGTCGTCAGCCTGGTGGGGTCAATCTCCTTGACCAGCCTGTTTAATTGCTCATGGTTCTCCACAACGCCGGGCTTTTCCCCTCCGATGGTAATCTCGTTGGAAATTCCCCAAAAGCAGATGGACGGATGATTGTAATTCTGATAAACCAGCTCCTTCATCTGAGAAATACAGTTTTCATGCGCTGCCGGATTATCACTCTGAATACTGATATAGGGGATTTCCGCCCACACGATAAAGCCGTACTCATCACAGGCATCATAAAAGTCCTGGCTGTGCTGGTAGTGGGCCAGGCGCACCGTATTCGCTCCCACCTCCCGGATGATAGCGGCGTCCTCGTAATGCTCCTCCTTTGTCAGCGCATTTCCTTTATAAAGTCTGTCCTGATGCCGCGACACGCCCCGCAACATCATGGGCTTTCCGTTCAGGAAAAATCCCTTCTGGGGATCCACATGGAAGCTGCGGATTCCGATACGCACTGACACCTCATCCACCGTTTCGTTTCTTCTAACCAGCGTCGCTTTACAGGTATAAAGGTAAGGATCCCATACTCCCTGCCACAAATGCGGCTCCTCCAGATACAGCTCCGTATCCGGCTCCTCTGACGGACGCCATGCTTCCACGACAATCTTCCCGTCCGCGTCAATGAGCTGATACCGCACGGTGTAATCCTCACCGGCCCCGACAATCCAGGCTTTGGTCTCAATTTTTGCATGGCCGTCCTCCAGAACAAGCGGGGTTGCCATAAATCCCACGGAGCCATAAAAATCCAGGTCAAAATGCGTGCCTGGTACCGTAATCAGATTGACGCCCCGATACAGCCCTCCGTAAAAGGTAAAATCGGCGTTCATCGGATAAATCACGTCCCCCGGACTGTTATCCACTTCTATGGCAAGGACATTTTCTTCATCCTGTCTTAAAAAATCCGTCACATCGGCACGGAAAGTCGAATAACCTCCCTCATGATACGCCGCCTCCTGCCCGTTCACATAAATACGCCCGGAAAGCGATGCCGCGGGAACCTCCGCATAAACGCGGCATCCCTCCATGAGCGGCGGAAGCGTAAGGCTTTTGACATACCAGCAGGTTCCCCGGTAATATTCCCCTCTCCCGTCCTGTCCGTCGACGGCATTCCAGGTATGCGGAAGACTGACTCTTTCCCATCCGGCGCCCGGTCCCTCCTTAGGGATATACTGCGGCACGTTTATATGCTCTTTTGTAAAATACCAGTTTTCATTCAGATTTGTTACGACTCTCAAAGCTCTCCTCCTTCTGTCTCATCAATTCTATTGTCTGACAGAAGTTGGGCAAATATACGAAACGGCTAAATTTCTTTTTTTTCCTCCAGCCGCATGCGAATCTGCTGCATCCTGCCATCAAGCTGGGATATCAGCTCGGCACAGAAATACAGATCCTGAGAAATCACCTCGGCGTTTTCAATATCCTTTTTGTATTTGAGCTTATGCTCCAGGCTCGCCCAGAAGTCCATGGCAATCGTGCGGAACTGTACCTCCACGCGCATCATTTTTTTCTCTTTTGTCAAAAAAATCGGAACCTCGAGAATCAGATGAAGGCTGCGGTAGCCGTTCGGCTTCGGGTTCTTGATGTAGTCTTTTTTCTGAATCAGACGGATATCATCCTGCTTTACCAGATAGTCCACCAGTGTATAAATATCGTCCGGGAAAGAGCAGATGACCCGAAGTCCCGCAATGTCGTTTAAGGTTTCCTCAATATTTTTCACCGTAAACGGAACCTCAAGCCGCTTCATTTTATTCATGATACTATCCGGTTCCTTGATGCGGCATTTGATGGATTCAATGGGGTTCCTGCTGTTCTGAACGGAAAGCTCCGTGTTCAGCACATCCAGCTTTGTCTTAACCTCGAGCATGGCACATTCATACTCCATCATTAAACGCTGGAATTTGTATAATTCCCCAGGATCCTTAAAAATGTCATCCAGCTCCTTGACCGTCTCTATATCCATGTACTCCATATCTTCTTCTCCTCGTATAATATTTTTTAGATACATAAACGTACCTTGATAACTTAATTAATATTTGTTCCATAGGCTTAGTT
>CALWBG010000263.1 GCA_944375975.1 uncultured Roseburia sp. | reverse complement strand
GACGAAAAACGCTTTGTCTGCCGTGGAAAAGGAAGAAAGGAGAAAGACGGATGCAGTATCTGACGAAGGAAAACGCACAGAAAATCGCGGACAGAATAATGAAAATTGTTCCATATAACATTAATATCATGAACAAGGACGGGATTATCATTGCAAGCGGGGACGAGTCGAGAATCGGAACAGTGCATAAGGGAGCACTAAAGGCGCTGGAAATGAAAGAGGCGTATATTGTCTATCAGGATACGGAAACGGAGAGAAAGGGAATCAATCTTCCGATTTTTTATAACTATGAGATAGCAGGCATTATCGGCATCAGCGGGGATGTTGACAATGTCATGCAAATCGGCCGGATTGTTGTCACGACGGCTGAGCTGATGATAGAAAATGACGTATATAATGATATCAGCGTCATCAAGGAAAACAGGTTCAATGATTTTTTGTATGAATGGAGCCAGCGGAAGGAAAATGAATATACGGATAAGTTTATTGCCCAGGCCGAGTATTTTCATATTGATATTACCAAAAAAAGGGTGGCGGTGCATATCCAGGTGAAAAGGGTGCGCTACAGCGTGATTGAGCAGGTAAAATTCATCCTTTCTCCGGAGGATTATATAGTCCGCCAGAACATGGAGGGCATGCTGCTGGTATTTTTGTATGACGCGGGCTTTGAAAGAAGACTTAAGGAAGTGTTAAGCGTCAGTAAAGATTTATGTAACTGCTATATCGGGGAGCCGGATACCGTGGTATGGAGGACAGTCAACAGCGCGGAGAAGGTAAGAGAGGTTGCGGAGAAGATGAAAAAGACGGACCGTGTGCTGGATTACAGGGATTTGCAGCTTGAGTGCCTTTTGAGCGGAATCGATGTGGACCAGAGTCTTCTGGAGCTTGAGCGGATTCTGGAAGAAAAGGATTCCGACGGTGTCCTGCAAGATACGCTCATCGCTTATGCCTCTTACAATGAAAATCACAGCAAGGTGTGTGAACTGCTGCATGTCCATAGAAATACGCTCAATTACCGGCTGGATAAAATATATGAAATCACAGGCAAAAACCCCAGAAACGGGAAAGATCTTGCACTTCTTTATCTTCTGCTCCTGCACAGGATGACGGAAACCCAGACCGCGTCCGTGTAGCGCATATTCTCTCCTTCTTTGTGCAAATGAACAATAAAAATCGGAAAGTTTGGTTCCATTACCATTGTATATTGTTCATTTTTTCTATATCATATGAATTACCAACAACAAACAACACAATAGAAAGAAGGAGAGGATAAAGATGAAAAAGTACATGGCATTGACTTTGGCAGCGGTAATGGCAGTTTCCGGTCTGGCAGGGTGCGGCTCCAGTGAGACGGAGGGTACGAACAATGCGGCAGGAACGCAGAGCGAGGCCGCAGAAGGGACGGAGAGCGCTGCGAAGACCGGCGGTGAGGAGGGGATTACCTCTACCGAATTGGTGATTACCTATGCGGGTTCCCCCGAAATTCAGGAGAGGGAATATATCATGAATGAATATTTCAGAGCCTTTGAGGAGGAATACGGAGTAACCGTTACAGTAGATTTTGTAGCGCAGGCAGACGGTATCACCAAAATCAGAACCGAGCAGGAAACCGGAAATATCGTTTCTGATATTATTTATGCGGATACCGCGAATATCGCTCCCTATGTGAACGGAGGATGGATGGAGGATATCTCCGATGTCGTTGAAGCTACAGGCTCCACTTACACCGATATGTTTGACGATGTGCTCACAAAGGACGGGGAAAGATATTTTGTGCCGAACTCTTTTGACGTGTATGTATTGATTGCGAATGTAAGCGCGCTTGATTATCTCCCGGACGGGCTGACGAGGGAAGATGTCGAGGAAGGAATCACATGGGAACAGTACGCTGACTGGGCCAATGCGATTGCGGAGGGCGAGGGAGTTGGAAAGACCATGATGCCGTCAAGCATGACTTCCTCACAGCTCCTTTATCCGATGGGCGGCATGAGCCTTGCCTACGGCGGAGGTTTCCCGGAATTTACCTCGGACGGCTTTAAGGACGCGATGGGAATCATTGCTGAGATGGCGGCTGGCAACGCATTTTATCCGGAGCAGGATCAGTATACCGCGGTAACCGATCCGATGAATGCAGGCGATGTATGGCTGGCATACTCCCATATGGCGCCGGCGGGTACCACCTACAATGCAGCGCCCAATAACTTTGTGGTCGGACCGGCACCCAGCGGCAGCGCGGGCGTAGGTTCAACAGCAGGTGCATGGTGCTACGGCATTCAGAAAGGGGCTCCGCACCAGGATCTTGCAGAGGCGTTTATCGAGTATATTGCAAGACCGGAAGTAAATTATGATTTCTGCTCGAACTATGGAGGTGCAATCAGCACGATCGAGGAAGTAAGCGACATCGTATCCGATGATGATGTGGTTATGAAGGCAGGCCTTAAGATTCTGGATACCGCAAATATCGCGGGTGTTCCTTCTACGGAATACTCTGACTGGAATGCGGTGAAGCTTCTGTACGGAGACGTATTTAATGAGATATTATCAACGAACGAAGTTCCTTCCGACGACTACCTTGCGGAAAAGCAGGCGGAGCTCGAGGCGCTTCAAATCAGCGAATAATATCCGGTTATCATGGAAAGTTGAGGCTGCCGCAGGACGACAGCCTCAACTTTTCTCCAGAAAGGGGAAACCAAAATGCAAAAGAGAGCAAAATATGCAAAAAACGCAAAAACCCTGGCTCCATATTGTCTGTTATTACCTGTTTTTATCTATTATGCGGTTTTTTGGCTGGCTCCGGTCGTATCGGGCGTGAAAGAGGTTTTTACCGGAATGGACGGAGGGTTTACCCTGATTGACAATTTTAAATTGTTATTAGAGTCGGATTTGTTTTCCGAATCGGTTGTCAATACAGCTACCTTTGCCGCCGTTTCCGTGATTGTACAGTATCTTCTGGCGCTGTTGCTTGCTGTGATT
>CALWBG010000262.1 GCA_944375975.1 uncultured Roseburia sp. | reverse complement strand
TTATATTTCCTATTACGATACCAATGTCGGAACCCACAATGTGGTTTACACGGGCATTGAGAGTGTCGACAATTACGATAATATTTATCAGAGTGATTTGTGCGGCTGGATTGGCCAGCTTGGCTATAATAAAGACAGTATATACGGTGCGAATGTGTATACGGCGAAGGGCAACGAGACGCTTACGGCAGCGAGCTTTTATGCCACAGGGAAGGATTCTCAGTATGAGCTTTATATTGTACGTCAGTTTGAGGACGAAAGCTCCCTGGAACAAATGATTCCGGTTGCGTCTGGAAAACTGAGCAATGCCGGATATTATACAATCGATTTCAATCAGGGTATTGCGGTGGAGGCAGGAGAAAAATACGCCATTGTCCTTCACATTATCACGCCGGGTTCCGTTCATCCCATGGCAATCGAATATGCCGCGGATGAGGCGACAGAGAATGTAATTCTGGATGACGGTGAGAGCTATATCAGCCCCAATGGTGTGAAGTGGACGAGTGCGGATACGGTGGAGGAATGTAATCTCTGCATTAAGGCATTCAGTAATAATCAGTAAAAGGCAGACAAATGATATGGAAGAAAAAACTTTGAAGTTTGCGGCGGTATTTCTCATTTTGCTGACACTTACCATGTGCGTTGTACTGCCGTACTTCCCCGAAATACATACCAGGGCGGTCGAGGCGCGGGAACAGCGGCTGGCAGAGGAGGAATTTGCCGCAAATCAAACGGAAATGAACAATCTTACGCTCGCTGTTTCTGATATGCCCACCGAGGAGCATGAGAGCCAGCTTAAACTGAGGCTTCCGGAGGGTGTCAGCGGCGAGTCTATTCAGTATACCAACGATTATGTGACGCAGACGATACGGGTTGAGATACCGGGAACGGACAGCGCATATTTTGACAGCTATCCGATTATGGGCAGCAGCAACCATATTGATACGCTCTCTTATGCGCATGAGGGGGGAGAAGGAGTCATTGAGATTGTTATGGACAAGGTGTACGAGCTTAAGACCGAATATGATGACTCCTTTTATTATTTTGATTTTTTGACACCGCAGGAGGTGTATGATAAAGTAGTTGTAATTGATGCAGGACACGGAGGCAGGGCACCGGGAGCGACGAAGCAGGGAGTCAATGAAAAAGATATTGATTTGGCAATCGTGCTGCAATTAAAGAAGCTGTTGGATAACAACGACCGGAATATCGGTGTTTATTATACCAGGACGGATGACAGCAATCCGACCTTTGACCAGAGAGTTCAGCTCGCAAATAAATCAAACGCGGATCTTTTTATCAGTATTCATAATAATTCTACTCTGAGCGGCAGGATGTCCTCCGCCAGCGGTACGGCGGTTATGTATGACGAGGCGGATGAAAAGGAGCTTGGCAGCAGGAGATTTGCGCAGATTTGTCTGGAGGAGGTTACAGCAAAGCTGGGAAGCAGAAACCGGGGACTGGTGGAGGGTGATGATATTTATATCATCAGAACCAGTGAAGTGCCTGTCGCGCTGATTGAGGTCGGTTTTATGACGAATCAGGAGGAACTGGATTTGTTGCGCTCCGAGGAATATCAAAAGGAGGCGGCCGTCGGCATTTATCAGGCGATATTGAGAGCGTTTGATGAGGGATATTAGCGCGGGCGGACCAGAGCAGGGAGGAAAAGGTGAGACGAATTGTTTTTGCGACCGGGAATGCCGGGAAAATGAAAGAAATAAAAGAAATTTTATCGGATATGGATGCAGAGGTAGTATCCATGAAGGATGCGGGCATTGCGGTGGATATCGAAGAGAACGGGAAGACCTTTGAGGAGAATGCCGTGATTAAGGCGAAAGCGGTTGCCGCCCTGACGGAGGATGCCGTGCTTGCAGATGATTCGGGCCTTGAGGTAGATTATCTCAACGGAGAGCCGGGGGTTTATTCCGCTCGTTACATGGGGGAAGATACCTCCTATCTTATAAAAAATCAGGCGATTTTGGACCGGCTGGCAGGCGTGCCGAAGGAACAGCGCACCGCGCGTTTTGTGTGTGCAATCGCAGCGGCGCTTCCTGATGGGAATGTTTTGGTTACGAAAGAGACGATAGAGGGCTATATCGGGGATAAGCCCGCGGGGTCCAACGGTTGTGGATATGACCCCATTCTTTATGTAGACGAGTTTGGATGCTCGACGGCGGAGTTGACGGAAGAACAGAAGAATCGTATCAGCCATCGGGGCAAGGCGCTGCGCGCCATGAAGGAAAAACTGAGGCAGTACGGATTTTAAAGCCGCCGGCGGGAAGCCGATGCCCGGATTTTCATGGGTATTCATGAGGAAATGTTATGAGAGTACTGATTGTGAGCGATACACATAGGAAGCATGAAAATTTAAAAGAGGTTCTTGAGCGCGTGTCACCCGTACAGCTTTTGATTCATCTCGGAGACGCAGAGGGATATGAGGATTATATAGGAGAGCTTTGCGGATGCCCGCTTGAAATCGTTTCGGGAAACAATGATTTTTTTTCGCTTCTGCCGCGGGAAAAAGTGATTATGGTGGGGAAATACCGTGTTTTTTTGACGCACGGGCATTATTATTATGTCGGCTCGGGAGTGGAGGACCTGAAAAAAGAAGCGAAAGCGCGCGGTGCGGACATCGTCATGTTCGGCCACACGCATATACCCATGATAGAGTACGGGGATCATATCATAGTGCTGAATCCCGGCAGTATTTCTTACCCGAGGCAGGAGGGAAGGAGGCCCTCTTATATTTTGATGGATATTGATAAAAAAGGTGTGGCTCACTTTGAAATTGAATACTTGTAGATGAAAAAGTACAAAAAAGTATTGACTTTTATGGTTCTGTCCTATATAATAACATTTGCGTCACGGATGAGACGGGAAAATAGGATTCCAAAGAGTCACGGCTCATCGGATAAATTGTTATCGGGGTGTGGCTCAGCTTGGCTAGAGCGCCTGGTTTGGGACCAGGAGGCCGCAGGTTCGAATCCTGTCACCCCGAT
>CALWBG010000261.1 GCA_944375975.1 uncultured Roseburia sp. | reverse complement strand
TTCATGTACGCTTCCCCCCTGCGTCATTCCGAAAGTGCGTCCGCTGTGTTCACATCCGTATCATTCAGGCGTCAGTTCTCCGCGTTTTCCAGCTTGCCTGCCCGTTCCGCGACCTCACGCTCCTGAATATCCGAAGGCGCCTGCTCATAGCGCGCGAACTCATAGGAGAAGGTTCCGCTGCCGCCCGTCATGGAGCGCAAATCGGTATTGTAGCCATACAGCTCCATATAGGGAACGTCCGCGACAATTTCCTGGCATCCGTTCTCCACCGGATTCATGCCGAGCACGCGCCCGCGGCGCTTGTTCAAATCGCCCATGATGTCTCCGGTATATTTGTCCGGCACAACAACCTTTAAGGCTACAATCGGCTCCAGCAGCACCGGAGAGGCTTCCATGAAGCCCTTCTTAAACGCCTGAAGCGCCGCTACCTTAAACGCCATCTCCGAGGAATCCACCGGATGATAGGAGCCGTCGTAGAGCACCGCCTTGACGCCGACCACCGGATAGGCAGCCATCGGTCCTTTTAACACGCCCTCCTGAATGCCTTTCTCGACTGCCGGGAAATAGTTCTTCGGAACCGCCCCTCCGACTACGCACTGCTCAAATACATACGGCGTCTCCAAATCTCCTGACGGCTCAAAGGTCATTTTGACATGCCCATACTGTCCGTGACCGCCGGACTGCTTTTTGTATTTGTACTCAACATCTGCTTTCTTGCGGATTGTCTCCCGGAATGCAACTTTCGGTTTCTTTAATTCAATTTCTACTTTATATCGTTCCAACAGCTTGCTTGCCGCCACTTCCAGGTGCTGGTCGCCCATACCGTAAAGCAGCGTCTGGCCGTTTTCGCTGTCATTGACCGCCTTTAAGGTCAAATCCTCCTGCATCAGCTTTTGCAGCGCCTGGGAAATTTTATCCTCATCTCCCTTATTCACTGCCTTATATCGCTTACAGGTATATGGTGTGGAGATTGTGGTTCTGATATACAGAATCGGATTGGCTTTTGTCGACAGGGAATCTGTGGTAGCAGCCTTCGTGAGCTTTGCGAGCGCCCCGATGTCTCCCGCGTGAAGCTCTTTGACCTCCTCCGGCTTATTCCCGCGGAGCACATAAATCTTGCCGATTTTTTCCTCAACATCCTTATGCTGGTTAAAGAGCACATCGTCCGTTTTCAGCACGCCGGAATTTACTTTAATCAGAGAATACTTACCGATGAACGGGTCGACGATGGTTTTCCAGATATAGGCGGATTTCGGCTTTGAGAAATCATAATCCGCATGATAAACCTCGTTTGACCGGGCGTTAATTCCGGTACAGGAGCGTTTATCCGGGCCGGGAAGATATTTTACAATATCTACCATCAGGGTGTAGACGCCGCGTGCAAGAATGTTGGAGCCCATAAGCACCGGAACAATGCTTCCGTCTGCCACGTTTACGCGAAGCGCCTGACGGATTTCATCCTCGGAAAACTCTTCACCGTTAAAGTAACGCTCCATGAACTCCTCGCTGGTCTCCGCAACCGCTTCCATTAACGCTTCTCTGCAGATACCGAGATTTTCCATGGAATATTCGGGTACCTCGGCCTTCTCCACTTCGCCGTTGTCCTTCCAGCGCTTCGCGCGCTGCTGCAATACATTCACGTAGCCGACAAACTGTCCGTTTTCACGGATGGGAAGATGGAACGGCGCAATCTTCTTGCCGTAAAGTCCCTGAAGATCCTCCACGACCTGCCGGAAGCTCGCCTCGTCAATATCCATATCCGTAACGAAAACCATGCGCGGAAGCTTATATTTCTCGCACATATCCCATGCCTTTTTCGTGCCTACCTCGATGCCGGCCTTCCCGGAAACAACGATAATCGCCGCGTCCGCCGCGCTCACCGCCTCCTCTGTCTCGCCGACAAAGTCAAAATAACCGGGTGCGTCTAAAATATTAATCTTGGTATCTCCCCACGGAATCGGGATTACGGAAGTATTGACAGAAAACAGGCGCTTTGTTTCTTCCTTGTCATAGTCGCTGATGGTGTTGCCATCTGCAACCTTTCCCATACGGGTCGTTATCCCGGCAAGGTAAGCCATCGCCTCGGCGAGACTTGTCTTGCCGGAGCCCCCATGTCCCAGCAGAACCACGTTGCGAATCTTGTCAGTTGTGTAAACGTTCATAGCAAATCCTCCAATACCTGTTATTTATACCAATAGGAAGCTCTATTGAATATGTGTATGGATATATTTTACTAAATTATAACGTTTATTACAACTTATTTATTCACTTTTACTAACTATTTTTATTTTATAATGGATTTGTTTATATATTATGTATGCTTTTTAAATAATTTATAACCATTTCGAAGGAACGTTTACATAATATTCACAGTCCGTCCATACTTCGCTTATATTTTTCTGTATTGCCGTTACTTTTACACATTAACGTGTTGACTTTTCGTTTATTTCTGTCTATGATAAGGTGGTAAGAAATCGAAACAGTATACAGGGGGAATTTTCACATGTCTTTTCATAAAATCGGTTTTATCGGACTCGGACTCATCGGCGGCTCCATCGCCAAAAAGCTGCGGGCGCTCTACCCAAATCTTACGATGATTGCCACGGCCGGACACAGGGAGACCATCCGGGAAGCCTATGACGAAGGCCTGATTGTTAATCAGGAGCTTTGCCTCATGGAGGATTTTGCCGACTGCGATTACATTTTTCTGTGCACGCCGGTCCAGAAAAATATCGAATATCTGCGGCAGTTAAAGCCGATTGTACATGAAGGCTGTATCATCACCGACGTGGGCAGCGTTAAGACGGACATTCACCGCGAGGTGGAAGCGCTTGGCATGGAAAGGCATTTTATCGGCGGACATCCGATGGCCGGCTCCGAGAAAACCGGGCTTTCAAACGCCTCCGAATACCTTTTGGAAAACGCTTATTATATTATTACCCCGACCGCCGAGAGCGATCCGGAAGCGGTTTCCGGTTTTACGGAGCGCATCCGCGCGCTCGTTCCCATTCCAACGCTTCCTCACTACAGA
>CALWBG010000260.1 GCA_944375975.1 uncultured Roseburia sp. | reverse complement strand
TCATCAGCCAGAACGAGCAGACTGCCCTGGGAGGAAGCATTCAGAACATCGTGACGGAGGACGAGGAAACCGCCAAAGCGATGATCGCCTACTTAAAGCAGAACCGATACGGGCGGGCAACGTTTCTTCCGCTGACCAGCGTAAACGGAAGCGGCGGCTTTAAGAATACGGAAGCGCTGCGGGAGCCGGGAGTTATCGGTCTTGCCAGTACTCTGGTACAGGCCGAGCAGAAGTATAAGGGTGTCATTGCGTATCTGCTGGGGCGGACCGTCGTGACGGAAACGGTGGACGATGCCATTTCCCTGGCGCGTAAATACCGCTATTCTTTCCGGATTGTAACGCTGGAGGGTGAATGTTTAAATCCCGGCGGTTCCATGACGGGCGGCGCTTTTAAAAACACCAGCAATCTTCTGGCGCGCAGGCGTGAAATTGAGGAACTGGAAGCGACGGTGACAGGACTGGCGGCCAAAATCAAGGAGACAAGAAACCGGCTTGAGGAAATCAAAACGGCACAGGCGCTCCTTTCCGAGGATATCGAGGCCGGCAGGGTAAAACTTCAGCAGCAGTATATTTTACAGAATACGGCCAAGATGAATGTGGAGCGCGCCGCCGAGCAGAAGAACGAGAGCGAGAGCCTGTATGCGGGGCTTCGTGCGGAAAGTGCCGAAATAGAAGGGCAGCTTCGGGAGATTTTGGAAAACAAAGAAAAAATTACGCTCGAAATCGAGGCTGCGGGGCTTCGTGAGAAAGAGCTGGAGGAAGAAAACAGGCGGCTTCAGGAGCTGCTGGACGCTGCGTCCGGCGAGGAGGCCGGGGCTCAGAAGGAGGTCTCCGACATCGTGATGGAGGAAGCGAATATCCGCCAGAAGGCAGAGTTCGTGCAGGTCAATTTAGACCGCCTCACCGGGGAGCTACAGCGTTACGAGGAGGATCGGGAGGCTATTTTAAAGGAGGCCGAAGAAGCCAGAAAGGATGTTTTAAAAAAGCGCGGGGATATTGAAGAAATTCAGAAAACAATTCTCGCGGCGGGAGACAGTCATACGGATTTGGAGCGCAAGCTCAGGGAAAAGAGCGCGCGCAGGGAGGAATTGTCCGGCGTTTATAAAGGCTTTTTCCAGAAGCGGGAGGAAGTATCCGCTCAGATTTCCCAGCTCGACAAAGAGGTGTTTCGTCTGGAAAGTCAGAAGGAGAAGCTCGAGGAAGCCAGGGAGACCCAGAAGAATTATATGTGGGAGGAATATGAGCTGACGCTTCACGCCGCGATGGAGCTGCGCAGCGGTGAGTACGACGACCTTCCGGCGCTTAAAAAGCTGATTGCGGACGTGCGGGATGAGATTCGAAAGCTTGGGGACGTCAATGTCAACGCCATCGAGGATTACAGGGAATTATCGGAGCGGTACGGATTTTTAAAAACCCAGCGCGACGACCTTGTGGAGGCGGAAAAAACACTTGTCGGCATCATCGAGGAGCTTGACGAAGGTATGCGCAAACAGTTCCTGGAAAAATTTGCCCAGATTCAAAAGGAATTTGACCAGGTATTTAAAGAGTTGTTCGGCGGCGGAAAGGGTACGCTGGAGCTTGTGGAGGATGAGGATATTTTGGAGTGCGGCATTCGCATCATCGCGCAGCCGCCTGGAAAAAAGCTACAGAATATGATGCAGATGTCCGGCGGGGAAAAATCCCTGACGGCAATCGCGCTGTTGTTTGCGATACAGAATTTAAAGCCCTCTCCTTTCTGCCTTCTGGATGAGATTGAGGCGGCACTGGATGATTCCAATGTCGGGCGTTTTGCGAAATATCTCCATAAGCTGACGAAAAACACACAGTTTATCGTGATTACCCACAGGCGCGGTACAATGGCGGCGGCGGACAGGCTGTATGGAATTACAATGCAGGAAAAGGGCGTATCCACGCTGGTGTCCGTCAACCTGATTGAGAATGAACTGGATAAGTAAAGAGGGAGGATTGGTATGAGCGAAGAAAAAAAGAGCTTTTGGAGCCGCCTGGTTTCGGGCTTAAGCAAAACGAGAGATAATATCGTATCGGGCATCGATTCCATTTTCAACGGCTTTTCGAGTATTGACGATGAATTTTATGAGGAAATCGAAGAAATTCTGATTATGGGAGATATCGGCGTCAACGCGACGGAAGCCATTATAGAGAATCTCAAAGCAAAGGTAAAGGAGCAGAAAATCAAGGACCCGTCTGAGTGCAAGGAGCTTTTGATCCGCAGCATCAAGGAGCAGATGGATGTCGGGGAGACGGCCTACCGGTTTGAAACGGAAAAATCGGTGGTGCTGGTAATCGGCGTCAACGGCGTCGGAAAGACTACCTCCGTGGGGAAACTGGCAGGGAAGCTCAAAGACCAGGGCAGGCGTGTGGTGCTGGCGGCTGCGGATACCTTCCGTGCCGCGGCGGGAAACCAGCTTTTGGAGTGGGCAAACCGCGCCGGAGTCGAGATGATTGGCGGACAGGAGGGGGCTGACCCGGCTGCCGTCGTCTATGACGCGGTGGCGGCCGCAAAGGCGAGAAACGCGGATGTACTGCTCTGTGACACGGCGGGACGGCTCCACAATAAAAAGAACCTGATGGAGGAACTCAAAAAAATCAACCGGATTTTGGAGCGGGAATACCCGGATGCCTACCGTGAGACGCTTGTGGTGCTGGATGCCACGACGGGACAGAATGCGCTGGCGCAGGCGAGAGAGTTCTCCGAGGTGGCGGATATTACGGGAATCATCTTAACGAAGATGGACGGAACGGCAAAGGGAGGAATCGCCGTGGCGATTCATTCCGAGCTTGGAATCCCGGTGAAATATATCGGAGTTGGGGAAACGATTGAGGATTTGCAGAAATTTGATTCCAACGAGTTTGTAAACGCATTGTTTGACAGGGAGGAAAGAGAAGAAGATGTTGACGCTGGATAAGTTTGAGGAAGCAAGTGAAAAGGTAAAAGAGGTAACCCTTGAGACAAAGCTGGTTTATTCGGATTACCTGAGTGACCAGACCGGAAACAAGGTCTATTTAAAGCCGGAAAATATGCAGTTTACCGGGGCGTACAAGGTGCGCGGCGCGTACTATAAGATCAGCACGCTGACCGAGGAAGAACGGG
>CALWBG010000259.1 GCA_944375975.1 uncultured Roseburia sp. | reverse complement strand
GGCCTGTAGAAAAAAATTGCCGCAGAGCTGCGGCGGATTGGAGGGAACATGGCTAGATTTACGTTACCACGGGATTTGTATCATGGAAAGGGCGCGCTGGAAGCGTTAAAGTCCTTTGAGGGGAAGAAGGCGATGATTTGTGTGGGCGGCGGCTCCATGAAGCGCTTTGGATTTTTGGAGCGCGCGCAGAAGTATCTGGAAGAAGCAGGGATGGAAGTACGGCTGTTTGAGGGAATCGAGCCGGATCCGTCGGTTGAGACGGTTATGAAGGGCGCGGCGGCGATGGAAGAATTCCAGCCTGACTGGATTGTTGCCATCGGCGGAGGTTCTCCGATTGACGCGGCGAAAGCGATGTGGATTAAATATGAATATCCCGATATTACGTTTGAGGATATGTGCAAGGTGTTCGGTATTCCGAAGCTTCGTCAGAAAGCGCATTTCTGCGCGATTTCTTCCACTTCGGGAACGGCGACGGAGGTTACGGCGTTTTCCATTATTACCGATTATCAGAAGGGCATTAAATATCCGATTGCCGATTTTGAGATTACACCGGATGTTGCGATTGTGGACCCGGAGCTTGCGGAAACCATGCCGCAGAAGCTGGTTGCGCATACCGGAATGGACGCGATGACACATGCGATAGAGGCTTATGTCTCGACGGCAAACTGCGACTTTACGGATCCGCTGGCGCTGCATGCCATCAAGATGATTCAGCGCGATCTGGTCGGCTCCTACAACGGAGACATGGAAAAGAGAGATTCCATGCATAATGCGCAGTGCCTTGCCGGAATGGCATTTTCCAACGCTTTGCTCGGCATTGTACATTCTATGGCGCATAAGACGGGCGCGGCTTTTGCGGATTACGGCGCGCATATTATTCACGGGGCGGCAAATGCCATGTATCTGCCGAAGGTGATTGCCTTTAACGCAAAGGATGAAACGGCAAAGGCACGTTACGGCGAGATTGTGGATTTCATGGGACTTGGCGGAAATACGCTTGATGAGAAGGTTTCGCTTCTGATTACATATCTGCGGGGTATGAATGACGATTTGAACATTCCGCACTGTATTAAGAATTACGGCGCGGACAGCTATCCGACGGAGCAGGGCTTCGTACCGGAGGAGGTATTCCTTGAGAGACTTCCCGAGATTGCCGCAAACGCGCTTTTGGATGCATGTACGGGTTCCAATCCGCGTCAGCCCAGCCAGGAGGAGATGGAGAAGTTATTAAAGTGCTGCTATTATGATACGGAAGTGGATTTCTAAAATATCATATTTTTTTGGAAAACGGCGTAGCTTTGGCTATGCCGTTTTTTTATGCTTTAGAGAAAGCATCACTTTTTATTGATAATGTCTTCTACATTCCGGCCGCCATAAAAGATACGGACAATGGTAACGCCTATATATAAAGACAATTGCAAAAAAGAGAGTTCGGATGGAAGCTTATGCAGCTTAGGTGGGCAAAAGTGCAGAATGTGTCAGAGGGACTTGAAAGTAAAGAAGAAAATGCTTCATAATAGGGCACAGGAAGGGAGGTAGTGTGAAAAATAAGCTTGATAGCTTATTTTTCACACGCAAACTTGTTTGCGTTGGTTATATTGTGCCGGAGCGTCACAAATAACCCTGATGGCAGACGCAAATTTGAGATTTGCGCCGCCCCGTCGCGTAAAACGCTCCGGAATGGAGATTAATATGAAGGTCAATTATTATTGGGATGAGACGGTGAGAGAAAACCGTGTTGATATTTATTGCCGGGTCAGGGACCGGGAGATGGACAATCTGATAGAATTTCTGAACGAGGATTTCTGTTTATACGGAAAAGAGGGAGGTGCGATGCGCCAGATTTATCTGAATGAGATTTATTATGTAGAAGTAGTGGAGCGCCGCTGCTTTGCGTATTTAGAGCAGGCGGTTTGTGAACTGAACTGTAGTCTGAAGGTATTTTTGGAGCGGTATGAGGAACGGGGTTTTTGGCAGATTGGGAAATCCACGGTGGTCAATGTAAAGCGTATTGAAAAAATTGTTCCTGATATTAATATGAGAATGCACCTGGTGATGGAAAACGGTGAACAACTGATTTGTAACCGGGCGTTCAAAAAAGAATTTATGAAAAGGCTGAAGGAGAAAAAGGAGGATTCACATGAAAATCATTGACAAAAAATCATTTTTTCCGGTGGTTTGTATCGTGTATACCTGTCTGTCTGTTGGAAAAATCGTGCTGGAAACAGCGATGGGTGTGGAATTTGGGAATTATCAGCAAAATCTGGTTTTTATGCTGCTGCTGTCTGTGCTGGCAACTCTGGTGCTGTCCCAGCATTACCGGCTGAACCGCTTTCCGCTTGCGTTTGTGATATTGATTCAGTATGCGGTGTTGATAGGCGCGGTAATGCTGCTGACCAGGATAATAAGTTTTTTTGATGAGCTGCATCCTGACGGGTACCGCGATATGTTTTGGTCGTTTACGATTCCCTACGTGATAGGGGCGGTGATTTATTATGTGTCGCTGTTTTTGGAAATAAAAAAGGCAAACCGGCTGTTGCAGGACATGAAAAAGGAGGAAAAATAGATGGGGTTTTTACTTTTGGCGCTGCTCGCGTTTGGCGGACTGGGACTGGAAGCGCTGCTGGCATATTGGGTGGAGCCGCTGCTTTACGGGTGTGGAATGCAGGATTGGAATACAGGCCAGATGATCGGACACTGGATTTTAACCTGTGTGAGTTGGGGACTGGTGGCCTGCTATGCGGTTCGCGATGCGAAAAAAAGCTGCGGTTTTGATTTGTTTGCGGAAAAGCGTCCGATGCGGCGTTTACAGTGGGCTGGAATCGTATTCAGTATTGCCGTGGCTGTCATTATACATTATCTGGACTGGGGCGGATTAAAAATTGTGCAGGAATTTGAAAAAAAAGGAGCCTTGCTTTTTACGTTTCAGCATATTTATTACGCATTCGAGACGGTGCTGTTTCTTTTAATTATCGTGTTTGCCCAGAAGGCTTTTGAGTTGTGGTTCCGCCATCCGAATATTCCATACGGGGGTATCATCTGTGGATTTACCTGGGGCTTCGCCCACACGTTTACAAAGGGGAGCCTGTTGGTAGGCTTGGAAGGAATTTTGTTCGGTTTTTTGATGGGAACGGCGTATCTGTTTGCCGGCAGAGATGTGCGGAAAGCCTATCTGGTGCTG
>CALWBG010000258.1 GCA_944375975.1 uncultured Roseburia sp. | reverse complement strand
GTTTAACAGAGAAGAGGATGAAATCAAAAGCTTTCGCGAAAATAATGACATTCTGACAAGGGCGCAGCTGTATGTGGGTAGAATCTCCGCACTGATGAACCCGCTCACCTATGTGATTATCAACGGGGCCATCGTGGCATTGATATGGACCGGAGCCGTGCGCGTGGATAATGGCTATATCACCCAGGGAGAGGTGGTCGCCCTGGTCAATTATATGTCTCAAATCCTGGTAGAGCTTGTCAAACTGGCGAATCTGATTATCAACATAAATAAATCCATTGCCTGCGGTAACCGTATACAGGCTGTTTTTGAGCTGGAACCTTCCATAAGGGATGCCGCAGCGGCCTCAGGCGATAAAACGGAGGACGGCGGGGCAGGCCCGTATGCCGTGGAGTTCTGCCATGTGGGACTGGCCTACGCCGGTGCGGGGGAGGAAGCCCTCACGGATATTGATTTCGCCGTAAAGAGGGGAGAAACAATCGGAATTATCGGCGGTACGGGCGCGGGAAAGTCCTCTGTCGTCAATATGATTCCGCGGTTTTACGATGCGACGGCCGGAGCGGTCAGAGTGGATGGAAAAGATGTAAAGGAATACGCGCTTGATGAGCTTCGCGAAAAGGTGGGCGTCGTATTACAAAAAGCGGTATTGTTTCATGGGACGATACGGGAAAATCTCAAATGGGGCAATGCCGATGCAACGGACGAGGAGCTTTTACGCGCGCTTGAAATCTCTCAGGCCAAAAGCTTTGTGGAGGAAAAAGAAGGCGGGCTTGACTTTGAGATTGAGCAGGGAGGCAGAAACCTTTCCGGTGGGCAGCGGCAGCGTCTTACGATTGCCCGGGCGCTTGTAAGGCGACCCGAAATCCTGATTCTGGACGACAGCGCGTCAGCGCTTGACTTTGCGACGGACGCCGCGCTGCGCAAGGCTATCCGGGAAATGGAGGGGGAGACCACCGTGTTCATTGTTTCGCAGAGAGCGGCATCCATCCAGCATGCGGACCGGATTGTAGTGCTTGATGACGGAAAGATTGCAGGGCTTGGAACCAGCGGAGAGCTGCTAAAAACCTGTGAGGTATACCGGGAAATTTATTATTCCCAGTTTCAAAAAACAGCGGGAGGTGCAGAGGCATGAGACAGGAATCGGCAAAGCGCCGGAGAACGACCATTCGCAAGGTGCTTAATTATATCAGAAGATACTGGGGTTATCTGGGGCTGTCAATTTTGCTCGCCGCAGTGACCGTGGCGCTGACGTTATATATCCCGATTCTGATCGGCGAGGCCGTGGATCTGATTGTGGAGCAGGGACTCGTGGATTTTGCAGGGATTGCGGCAATTTTAAAGCAAATGATTGTCGTGATTTTACTGACGGCCGCGGCGCAGTGGGTGATGAATGCCTGCAACAATAAAATTACCTATAATGTAATCCGTGACATCCGCAGGGAGGCCTTTGATAAAATCGAACGTCTTCCGCTCAAATACATTGACGCGCACTCCTATGGGGAAATTGTCAGCCGCGTTATCGCGGACGTGGACCAGTTCGCGGACGGCTTACTGATGGGTTTCACCCAGTTTTTCACGGGAGTGGTCACAATTTTCGGAACACTGATTTTCATGCTTACCATCAGTGTAAAAATTACGATTGCTGTCGTGGTGATTACGCCGCTTTCTCTGTTTGTGGCGAGTTATATTGCGAAAAAGACCTTCATTATGTTTAAGCTTCAGTCCGAGACACGGGGAGAGCAGACGGCGTTAATCGAGGAAATGGTCGGCAATCAGAAGGTGGTGCAGGCGTTTTCTCATGAGGATGAGGCGCTTGAGCAGTTTGATGAGGTCAACGAAAGACTTCGCAAATATTCCCTGCGCGCAATCTTCTTTTCCAGTCTTACGAATCCTGCGACCCGGTTCGTAAACAGCCTTGTGTATGCCACGGTCGGCGTGGTAGGCGCTTTTCTGGCAATTTCCGGCGGTATTACGGTCGGACAGCTGTCGAGCCTGTTAAGCTATGCGAATCAGTATACCAAGCCTTTTAATGAAATTTCCGGGGTTGTCACGGAGCTTCAGAATGCACTCGCATGTGCGGGCAGGGTATTTGAGCTGATGGAGGAGGAGCCGGAGCCCACGGATGCGGCGGATGCCGCCGTACTGGAAAAGGCGGACGGTAGGGTAGAGCTTTCCGATGTGAGCTTTTCTTATACGCCAAAGCAGAGGCTGATAGAGAATTTTAATCTGTCCGTACAGCCCGGGCAGCGCGTTGCAATCGTAGGTCCGACCGGTTGCGGAAAAACGACGCTCATCAACCTTCTCATGCGTTTTTATGATGTAAACAGCGGGGAAATCCGCGTCAGCGGGATTCCGATTCAAAAAATGACGCGCAAAAGCCTCAGGGCCAATTACGGCATGGTGCTCCAGGAAACATGGTTAAGGAGCGGAACCGTCCGCGAAAATATCACGATGGGGAAGCCCGACGCGACCGAGGAGGAAATCATTGCGGCGGCGAAAGCCGCCCACGCCCATGGCTTTATCAAACGCCTGCCAAAGGGCTATGATACGGTGATTACTGAAGACGGGGGAAATCTTTCCCAGGGACAGAAGCAGCTTTTGTGTATTACGAGAGTGATGCTCTGTCTGCCGCCCATGCTGATTCTTGATGAGGCGACATCGTCCATCGACACTAGGACAGAGCTTAAGATACAGGAGGCTTTCGCGCGGATGATGCGGGGCAGGACAAGCTTTATCGTGGCGCATCGGCTTTCGACCATTCAGGAGGCGGATGTGATACTTGTAATGCGGGACGGAAGTATCGTAGAGCAGGGAAGGCATGAAGAATTGCTGCAAAAAGGCGGCTTTTATGCGAAGCTTTATAACAGCCAGTTTGCGAAATAGGCTTTGGCTGTTACAAAGCTTCGGAATGGAGAATGATATGAGAAAAAAATATACGGAGCTTTCCGGGGAAAACGCGGCGCAGGGCAGGCAGGCCGCAGAACCTGGTTCGGAAAAGAAAAAAAAGAAAGGGCGGGAGGCTTACCGGGATATCCGCTGGGACAGACTCGACAATACGGCGCATCTGTTTCCGGTTATCGCGGGGGAGAGCATGAGCAACGTCTACCGCATCAGCGTCATGCTCACCGAACTGGTACAGCCCGCCCTGCTGCAGCAGGCGCTTAATATTGTGCTGCCGAAATTTGACGGCT
>CALWBG010000257.1 GCA_944375975.1 uncultured Roseburia sp. | reverse complement strand
GCTCCTTTAATGTTTCCTTTTTTAAGTAAACATTCTCGGCCTCTTTTTTAATCTGATTTAAGTCATCCTGACCGATGACTCTTGTCTTATCCTGATTCGTCAGCGGAACCATCACCACAAAATCCTCGTTGGGGCTGATCAGGGCTTTTCTTAAATCGGCCAGAAGCGCCGTCATAGACTCATATCTGCGATCCGGGTTTTTCTGCGTACACTTTAAGATGATTTTTTCCATGCTGATTGGAAGATTCGGCGCATAAGCACTGGGCGGCACCATTTCCTCCTGCAGATGCTGAATGGCAACAGCCACCGTGGTATCTCCGTCAAACGGCACACGCCCCGTCACCATCTCATACATTACAATACCCAGCGAATAGATGTCGCTCTTTCCGTCCACAAACCCGTTTCTCGCCTGTTCCGGTGAGGAATAGTGCACCGAGCCCATAACGTCGGAGCTAATCGTATTGGAGGTAGCGGCTCTCGCAATACCGAAATCCGTCACCTTCACCTTTCCCTCCGTGGAAATCATAATATTCTGCGGTTTTATGTCACGATGTACAATATTCTTATTGTGGGCCGCCTCAATGCCCCTTCCGACCTGAATCGCGATGCTGACTGCCTCCTTATAGGAGAGCTGGCCCTTTTTCTCAATATAGGTCTTTAACGTAATTCCCTCTACATACTCCATGACAATGTAATGTATGCCGTTTTCGCTGCCTACGTCATAGATGTTCACGATGTTCGGATGTTCCAGTCCCGCAGCCGACTGCGCCTCCGTACGGAACTTTGTAACAAAATTGATGTCCTCGGAAAACTCCGGCTTTAATACCTTAACCGCGACGAATCTGCCGAGTATCAGGTCCTTTGCCTTATACACATCCGACATTCCGCCGGCGCCAACTTTTCCTATGATTTCATAACGGTCCGCTATGCACATTCCTTCTGTCAACATTCTTTCACCTCATCAGAAAATGGTTCTATCAATACCACCGTAATATTATCCTTACCACCATTTCGATTGGCAGCTTCCACTAACTTTTCTGCTTTCTCCACAATATCCCTCTGACCGAGCACAATGCGCCGAATCTCCTCGTCCTCAATCATGTTGGTGAGGCCGTCGGAGCACATCAGTATGATGTCTCCCGGATTTAAACCGATCTCAAAGAAATCAGCGGAGACCTCCGGAAACACGCCGATGGCCCGGGTAATAATATTCTTATCCGGATGGTCTTTGGCGTCCTCCTTATTCATCTCCCCCAGGCGCACCATCTCCTCCACGAGGGAATGATCCCTTGTAATCTGAGTAATGCCCTCACAATTAATCACATATAAACGGCTGTCCCCGACATTCGCCGCAATCAGGCTGTGCCCCTGCACCGTAGCCGCAACAATCGTAGTTCCCATCCCGGCCTTTGACGCATCCGCGTCCGCCTCCGCCAGCAGCAGGCGGTTCACTTCCGCTACCGCTTCCTTCATCACTGCCACGGGTTCTTTTTGAGAAGAGCGGGAAATCAGTTCTACGAGCTTTTCGACGGTAAATCTGGAAGCATAATCTCCGGCGGCATGACCGCCCATGCCGTCAGCCACCAGGAAAAGATTCGGCAGATTTCCGACCGCAGTTTCCGACGTATACATATAATCCTGATTCATTTCCCGCCGCTGTCCGACATGCGTCATGGAAAACGTCTTCATCTCATCCACTTCCTGCCTTTCTGTATGTTTCTTAGGCCCGTCTCCCTCATCGGGAAAGCGGCCGTTCCTTCTGTATCTCTTCTTTCGCAAAAGAATCCTTCTGCCCGGAAATATAACGTTTTCGAAGCTGACCGCAGGCTCCGTCAATATCCCTGCCCATTTCCCTTCTAATAGTAACATTAATTCCGTTTATTTCAAGTTTATTTTTAAAATCAAGTATGGCGCGCCGCTCGGGCTGCACGTAATCTCTTTCCCGAATCGGATTGACCGGAATAAGATTCACATGGCAGTTCATACCCGCAATCAGCTCCGCCAGACGCACGGCATCCTCATTCGTGTCGTTGACACCGCCCACCAGACTGTATTCAAACGTGACTCTCCTGCCTGTCTGTGCAAAATAGTATCTGCACGCTTCCACAACCTCATGGATTTCGTAGCGGTTCGCCACAGGCATCAGTTCACGCCGCTGCTCCTGTGAGGAAGCATGCAGGGAAAGCGCCAGTGTAATCTGAAGCTTTCTGTCCGCAAGCTCCCGCATTTTGGGGACGATTCCGCAGGTGGAAACCGTGACGCTCCGCTGGCTGATATGAAGCCCGTTCTCGTCCGTCAAAATGGTGAGGAACCGCAACAGATTGTCAAAATTATCCAGCGGCTCCCCGGTTCCCATGACAACCACATTGGAAATCCGCTCCCCGATATCCCGCCCGATACGGTAAATCTGATCGAGCATTTCGGAAGGGGTAAGTCCCCTCACAAGACCGTCGAGCGTGGAGGCGCAGAAGCGGCAGCCCATCCGGCAGCCCACCTGTGAGGAAATGCACACAGAACAGCCGTGCTTATAGCGCATCAGCACGCTTTCTATCACATTGCCGTCCGGAAGCGCAAATAAATATTTCCGTGTGCCGTCAATCTCCGATGCCTGTACCGCCTCCTGCCTTAAGCACACCAGCTCACAGCCCTCTTTTAGCTTTTGGGCCAGCGCCTTTGGAATATTCGTCATATCATCAAAGGACGCAGCCTGTTTCTTATGCATCCACTCATAAAGCTGCTTTGCCCGGAAGCGTTTCTCCCCCATTGTTTCCATGTAAGCCGTAAGTTCCGGCAGACTCATGGATTTTATGTCAACTTTTTTCTGCTGCATAGGTCTCTCCGTTTCTTTCACACTGCTTTGCACCGCTGTCCGCTTCTTTAACGCCGGTTTAACCTTGCCAGGAAAAATCCATCGCCCAGATGCTCTCCCGGGAACATCTGCTTCATATCCCCCAGCAGAAAATCCGGGTGACGTTCCAGAAACCAGCGCACATTTTCCTCGTTCTCCCGCGGATTGATGGTACAGGTGGAATAAATCAGCGCCCCGCCGTGCTTTACATAACAATACACTGTATCGAGAATTTTGCGCTGAAGCGCCGCCAGCTCTTCCTGCTGTTTCTCGCTCATGCGGTACTTGATGTCCGACTTTTTACGCAGAACACCGAGGCCCGAGCAGCGCAACTCTGCAATCACAAGCTCTGCAAT
>CALWBG010000256.1 GCA_944375975.1 uncultured Roseburia sp. | reverse complement strand
AATCAATGCCTATATGACGCTGTATACGGCGCTGGTGGAAATCTGCAAGTGCGCGGCTCCGATGATTCCGTTTATGACGGAGGAAATTTACCGGAATCTCGTCTGCCAGATTGACGCGGACGCGCCGGAGAGTATTCATCTGTGTGATTATCCGACGGTCAACGAGGCATATATCGATAAAGAATTAGAGAAAAATATGGACGAGGTGCTTAAGATTGTCGTAATGGGCCGCGCGTGCCGCAATTCCGCCAATATTAAAAACCGCCAGCCGATCGGGACGATGTATGTCAAGGCTCCGTCCGTGCTTCCGGAGTACTTTGTGGAAATCATCAAGGATGAACTGAATATAAAGAATGTATGCTTCTCCGATGATGTAAGTGCATACACCAGCTACACCTTCAAGCCGCAGCTTCGCACGGTAGGACCTAAATACGGCAAATTCTTAGGGCAGATTCAAAAAGCGCTCGCCGAGCTCGATGGCAATGCCGCAATGGCGGAATTAAAGGCGAACGGAGTACTTTCCCTGCCGTCCGTGAGCGATGAGGTTCAGCTTTCGGAGGAGGACTTACTGATTACGATGACACAGGCCGAGGGTTATGTGACCGAGGGCGACAACAACGTCACGGTTGTGCTCGACACCAACCTCACGCCGGAACTTTTGGAGGAGGGCTTCGTCCGCGAGCTTATCAGCAAAATCCAGACCATGCGCAAGGAAGCGGGCTTTGAGGTGACGGATAAGATTACGATTTATTATAAAGCAGGGCAGAAGGTAACGGATATTTTCGAAAAATACGGAAGTGAAATCATGGGTGACGTGCTCGGTCTTTCTGTGGTAAAGGATACGGAAGAAACGGCGGCTGCGGATGAAAACGGTATTTATCGGAAAGAATGGAATATTAACGGAGAGACTGTTCTACTCGGAGTGAAAAAAGGAGAAAATAAATGAAAGCTAATATTTTCAGAAAAGAAACCTTTATCAACGACGTAAAAGAAGCTGTAAAAAATCTATACCGCAAGACGCTGGACGAGGCATCCCAGCAGGAAATTTTCCAGGCGGTTTCCTACACGGTCAAGGATGTCATCATAGATAACTGGCTGGCAACCCAGAAAGCCTTTGACAAACAGGACCCGAAAATCGTTTATTATATGTCAATGGAATTTTTGATGGGGCGTGCGCTGGGCAACAACCTGATCAATCTGAAGGCATATAAAGAGGTGAAGGAGGCACTCGAGGAAATCGGCCTGAATCTCGATGAAATCGAGGATCAGGAGCCGGATCCGGCTTTGGGCAACGGCGGGCTCGGACGGCTTGCGGCCTGCTTTATGGAGTCCCTTGCGACACTCGGATATGCGGCGTACGGCTGCGGCATCCGTTACCGTTACGGAATGTTTAAGCAGCAGATTAAGGACGGTTTTCAGGTGGAGGTTCCGGATAACTGGTTAAAGAACGGCTATCCGTTTGAACTGCGCCGCCCTGAGTATTCCTACGAGGTTAAATTTGGCGGCTATGTGCGCGCCGAGGTGACGGAGGAAGGAAAAACCCGTTTTGTACAGGAGGGTTATCAGTCCGTGCTGGCTGTTCCCTATGATATGCCGATTGTGGGCTACGGCAATCAGATGGTCAATACGCTGATGATTTGGGACGCGGAGCCGAAGGAGTGCTTTGAGCTGGATTCCTTTGACAAGGGAGATTACCGCAAGGCGGTGGAGCAGGAGAATCTTGCCAGAAATCTTGTTGAGGTTCTTTATCCGAACGATAATCATGTGGCGGGCAAGGAGCTTCGCTTAAAGCAGCAGTATTTCTTTGTGTCCGCCAGCGTGCAGCGCGCCCTGGCGCGGTATAAAAAGCACCACGATGACATCAGAAAGCTTCCCGAGAAGGTGACCTTCCAGCTCAATGATACCCATCCGACGGTTGCGGTCGCGGAGCTGATGCGAATTCTTGTCGATGAGGAGAATTTATCCTGGGACGAGGCGTGGGAGATTACCACAAAGACCTGCGCGTACACCAACCACACGATAATGGCGGAGGCGCTTGAGAAATGGCCGATTGAGATTTTCTCCCGCCTGCTTCCCCGTATTTACCAGATTATCGAGGAAATTAACCGCAGATTTATCCTGCAGATTCAGGCAAGCTTCCCGGGGGATAACGGAAAAATTGCCCGGATGGCGATTATCTATGACGGCCAGGTGAAGATGGCGCATCTCGCGATTGCGGCGGGCTATTCCGTCAACGGTGTAGCAAGGCTGCACACGGAGAATTTAAAGAACGAACAGCTTCATGATTTCTACGAGCTGTTTCCGCAGAAATTTAACAATAAGACGAACGGCATTACCCAGCGCCGGTTCCTGCTGCATGGCAATCCGCTGCTTGCGGACTGGGTGACGCAGCATATCGGGGCGGACTGGATTACGAATCTCTCCCATATCAAACGGCTTGCGATTTATGCGGATGATAAGAAGGCGCAGCAGGAGTTTATGAATATTAAGTACCGCAATAAGCTCCGCCTTGCAAAATATATCAAAGAGCACAACGGCATCGACGTGGACCCGCGCTCCATCTTTGACGTGCAGGTGAAGCGTCTCCACGAGTATAAGCGCCAGCTTTTAAATATTCTGCATGTGATGTACCTTTACAATGAGTTAAAGGAGCATCCGGATATGGAGTTTTACCCGCGCACCTTTATTTTCGGGGCGAAGGCCGCGGCCGGCTACAAGAACGCAAAGCTTACGATTAAGCTGATAAACAGCGTTGCGGACGTGATTAACAACGACAGAAGCATTCAGGGGAAGATCAAGGTCGTATTCATCGAGGATTACCGTGTTTCCAACGCGGAGTGGATTTTCGCGGCAGCCGATGTCAGCGAGCAGATTTCCACGGCGAGCAAGGAGGCCTCCGGCACCGGAAATATGAAGTTTATGTTAAACGGTGCGCTGACGCTTGGCACGATGGACGGAGCCAATGTGGAGATTGTCGAGGAGGTCGGGGAGGAAAACGCGTTTATTTTCGGCATGAGCTCCGACGAGGTCATTGCGCATGAGAGAAACCGCGATTACGACCCGATGCAGATCTTCAATTCCGACCAGGATATCCGCAAGGTGCTGATGCAGTTAATCAACGGCTTTTATTCCCCGGGCAATCCGGAGCTGTTCCGCGATTTATATAACTCGCTGCTGAACACTCAGTGCACGCAGTATGCGGACACGTATTTTATTCTGAAGGA
>CALWBG010000255.1 GCA_944375975.1 uncultured Roseburia sp. | reverse complement strand
TGCTCCTGTGAGATATACACAAAAACATATGATTTTTAATTCATTTATCACTTGACATCACACCGCTGGACTTTGCATATTCTCTCAAAACCAAAAGTTTTTAGATACAAATTGATTATATACTGATATAAGACAAAGCGTCAAACAAAATCGCCCAAAATAGTCCTATTGTCTCATATAAAAATAACGCTGCCATTTAAACACTCCCCAAACAGGCCGCCGTCAATATCCCGCCGAAGAAGCTTTCCTGACGAAACGCAGAAAAATTCCCGGAATTTTCCGAAATATGGTAGAATTTTGTCGCAAAAGCGCTATAAAAACTTATTTCCTTTTTGAATAAAACGTTTACAAAAAATTCGTGTTATGCTACTCTGAGAATATGAGTTTTTCTTAAGGATTCCTGCGTCAAACGGGCTTGCGCAGCCGAATCCTTATAGAGGATTATCGTCTGCTGCTGACGCAAAAGACAGAATGACATAACGGGTGAGTGATTATGATGGAAAATTTAAATGAATTTGAACGTATCCAAAAGGAAAATAATGTACTAAAGGAAATTGTAAAAACTCAAAAACACACGATAGACCTTCTGATAAAATATTTCATTACCGAAAACACCAAAGAAGAGAATGCATAAGTCAACATTCCATGATTCTATGATTTCTCTGCATCCTGCTTGCCTGTTGCGGCATGGAGCAGGCGGAACACCTGCTCCACCGAAGCGGTAAGATTTTGCGCCGCACATTCCGGCCGCATCGCTTCTTTCAATCCTAAAGTTTCTCTTAGCACCGGGAAAAACGCATCAATTCCGCTCTCATTACAAATACAGGCATCTTCGGCGATGCTCCCTGCAAACGCAATCACTGTTTTGCCGTACTTCTTCGCAAGACGCGCCACCCCAATCGGGGCCTTGCCCATCGCGGTCTGTCCATCCAGCCTGCCTTCCCCCGTAACCACAACATCAGCTTCTCTTACCGCCTCCAGCAACCCCGTCTCTTTCAGAATAATCGATACGCCGGACTCTAAGAAAGCGTCCAGAAACGTGTAAAAGGCAAAGCCCAGCCCGCCGGCAGCACCCGCCCCCGGCATGTCTGCATCAGCCCTCGGGAAGCTGCGTTTTGCCAGCTTTGCGTAATCGTAAAGCCATGCGTCCATCCGCCTCACCGCTACGTCATCTGCTCCTTTCTGTGGTCCATACACGGCACTACAGCCAAGCGGACCGCAAAGCGGATTTTTGACATCACAGGCCACTTGAAAGGTGCAGTCCCGCAGCTCTGGAATCACATGCTCTGCGGTAATCTCAGCCAGCTTTTCCAGTCCCGCAGCTCCAAACGGAATCTGTTTTCCCTCCGCATCCAGAAAATCAAAACCCAGCGCCTGAAGCATCCCGACTCCCCCGTCGTTCGTGGCGCTTCCTCCGATTCCCACAATAAAACGTCTGCAGCCTTTTTGAATAGCATCCGCTATGATTTCACCTACCCCGTAGGTTGTTGTTATAAGCGGATTGCGCTCCTGCTCCGAAACCAGCGTAAGCCCCGCTGCGGCCGCCATCTCGATAACCGCGGTTTTGGTGGCTTCAAGCACACCGTACATACAGGTAACAGGCGCTCCGAGAGGCCCCGTCACAGTAAGGCGCTCCTTGCGTCCTCCCATTCCCCTGGTGAGTACCTCAACTGTTCCTTCACCGCCGTCCGCAAGCGGTTTCACGACAACCTCCGCTCCGGGGTAACCCTTTTTCACTCCCTCTGCAGCCGCATTTCCCGCCTGCAGAGAAGACAGGCTTCCTTTCCATGCATCAATCGCTATCACCGTCCGCATTCTTTTGTTTCCTCCTTTTTGGATTCCGCCGAACTCTGCTTTCCAGACCGGATATTCGGGGCGCGGCTTCCGTGCCGCAAAAGAGCGCTTCCTGATTACAGAAAAAAATAACTCTACGTCAATTATAATACATTTCCGTAGAGTTATAAATATATTTATGCAAATGAATTTTCCGTTGGATACGGCAGTCCGGCAGGCTGATTATACTGAATTTCCTCTATCGGAACACTTAAAACAGTGCCTTTCCATAATGTCCGAACGCCACCGCACCGTGATGCGGATAATTTTTTTCAATCAGGACATGGCGGTCAAATCTTCCCATCTCCGGAATTGCGAATACACCGACGGAGCCGAAGAAACGCGTAGCCACCGGAAGCGCCTCCCCTTGGGCACATAAGCCTGAAGCAGGTTATCGAAGAAAGACTGAAGGCGGAAAACCGCGCAAAAAAACTGTATTTATATTGATTGGAGTATCAAAATTGCCGAGAATCTTTAAATCTGCAACAGCTTTACTGCATACCCGCATAGCAGGTGGTTGATACTTCATACGCTGTTTTTTACCACTATGACAATGTCCTTATTCTCTGGTTCTGTTTTTCTGGTATTTCTTTCTCACTGCAATATATGCCAGCCCAACGCCGCATAACAGAATTACCACAACCCATACAGCCCATATGAAAGTACCCCCTGCTTTTTGTACGTCGTCTTTTGCAGCCGGAATATCTTCGGAAACAGCAGTATCTCCGTCATCGCCTGCATTGCTGCCATCCTCGCCGGTCTTTGCATTTATTGTAAACGCCGTTTCCACAGAACTGTCTGTCCACATCATTTCAAAGGTATGGACACCGACAGATAATGCCTCAAGGTAGGACGCGTTTAATGTAATAATGGTCGAGCCGGATTCTGCCTGATAGCTGCTCTCATCCAGCAGGCTGCCATCTACTTTTACACCTTCGAACCTTGAAAAATCTCCGTTCCCGATGATTGTAAGCCCGGCGCTGCTTCCCTGCGTCCAACTGCTATCATCCCCGGCTATTATTTGATATACCGACGTATCCTGTGTTCCGCTCTCTTCTTTATCCAAAGCTGCAATCCTATCTTTTACGCTTTCGATGTAATTCCGTGATTCAGACGCAGGCGCTGTTCTGCCTGCCTCGAGGACAGCCGCTATGATTCCGTTTTCGTAAGCTTCCTGTCCTCCGTTCTCGGCCTGGTTATTTCCGGTCACCGTATTATTCGATGAACTTTGGAGAAACTCACCGTTACCGTCCGTCGGAAATACAGTCACCGGAACCGTAACATTCTCCTCGCCCTCCTGTACCTTCACCGTACAGGTCGCCATTGCGCCGCTCTTTGTGGTCACCGTGATTTTCGCAGTACCGATATTCTTTGCCGTAATTTTCCCCCTGAAATTTACGGTTGCAATCTTTGTGTTGGAGGATTTCCAGGATTTTACC
>CALWBG010000254.1 GCA_944375975.1 uncultured Roseburia sp. | reverse complement strand
CAGTGACTGGAGTTCAGACGTGTGCTCTTCCGATCTGGGTAAGCTTTGTTTCCGGTCTGGTAGGATTTGTGAAGATTTTTTACATATAACATATTGCCTCCATTCTGGAGCGTTTTACGCGACGGGGCGACGCAAATATTAAATTTGCGTCTGCCATCAAGGCTTATTTGTGACGCTCCGGCACAAATAGCCGTGTAAAAAGTAAGCTATCGAGCTTACTTTTTACACTAGACACCTGCGCTTTCTTTCATTTCTTTTCGTCTGTGAGTAAACAGTAGCATAAATTTCAGAGGACAAAACCGGGGATGTCAAATTTTGCGGGGCGAATGTAACGTTTGGCGGCACCGCGGCGCGGTATGTAAAAATTGGCAGCTCTCATGTCAAGTTTTGCATAGAAATTGAAGCCGGGGAAGGGATGTGTTATGATGGATGGGAGCCGAAAAGCGGGCTTTGACAGGATAAATATGGAGGTGCCGAAGATGCTTCGGATTGGAATTTGCGACGATGAGGCGGATGCGCGGGACGCCTTATATATACAGTTGGAAAAGGTATTGCTGGAGGGTTCGGAGGAGGTGGTCTACGATTTTTCCAGCGGGGCCGGCGCTGTGCGCTGGTTAAAAAATCATCCCGGTGAAATCGATCTGCTGTTTCTGGATGTGGAGATGGACGGGATGAGCGGCATGGAGGCCGCGGAGGAAATCAGGAAGTTTGATACGGAAATCAGAATTGTATTTGTCACCGGGTATACCGACTATGTGTTTGAGGGGTATCGCGTCAACGCTTTTGATTACATTATAAAACCGGCGCAGGCCAAACGGCTGGACGATTTGCTGAAGCGTGTCCGAAGTCAGATGTACCGGGAGAGGGAGTGCCACTATACCTTAAAAAATACGGACGGCACCTTCCGGTTTGCGATGTCTGACATTTCTTATTTTTACAGTGAAAAAAGAAAGGTGACACTGGTGCTCGGGGAAAAGGAATATGCTTTTTACGGCAGGCTGGACGAGGTGGAGGAGGCGCTTGACGGGAGATTTGTACGGATTCATCAGCGCTATCTGGTCAATCCGCAAAAGGTGGATTATATCGGCGCGGACAATGTCAGGCTCGGGGATAGGTCGCTTCCGATCAGCCGCGCGATGAAGGAGAGCGCGACGGCGAAGCTTGCGAAGGCAATGCTGGGAGGTGAGCTCTGATGCTGCGGGGAAATACTATGCTTTCCAGTATGCTTTATATAGCGCCAATTATTGTGGCCGCGGTCTTTTTATATCTCGCGGTCGGCTGCCTGATTGTCATAAAAAAGAAGTGGTGGAGCCGTATCATGGTGTGGTTCGGCTGCTGGCTGCTTGTTGCCATGATTATTTTTATCGGAGATTGGGCAAATCTGCCGCCCACGCTGCTGGCTTTTTTATTCTGCCTGTGGTTCGGTTGCGAGGGTTCTGCCCTGAAAAGGATTGTCATCGGAATGATGTTTGCGAGTACGGTGTTTGCCTTTAACGGGTTTCACGATAACTGCTTTTCCGAGCTGCTTTATCCGCATTCGCAGAATTATTACGGCGCCATTCTGCGCATGCTCTTTAACCTTCTTTTGTATCTCGGTATCAGAAGCCGTCGGCCGGAGCCGGATTTTGAATTGTCGAAGCCGCTTTGGAAGCTGATGCTGATGTTAAATTGCATGCCGCTTGGCGTTGTGCTTTCGCTGGTGCTGTTCCGCAACCCGTATTTTGACGGAGGGGAGACGCTGCTGGCGGATGCGGTGCTCTTTCTCGTGGCGGTGTTTTCATTTGCGGGGCTGTTTGCGGCGCTGCTGGTGCTGGAAAGGCAGCAGAGGCTGGAGAGGGAAACGTTGCTGGCGCGCCATAACCGGCAGTATTACGAGGCGATGGAGGCGCAGCAGTTTGAAATCCGCAGGCTAAAGCACGACCTCGCGAATCATCTTACGGCCCTTTTGGCGCTGCCGGAGGAAAAGCGGACGGCTTATATTGAGGAAATGCTTGATAACCCGGCATTTTCCAAGGTGCTGAAATATTCCGGGGACGCGACGGTCAATGCGGTGCTCACGGCGAAAGAGAGCCAGCTAAGGCAGAGGGACATCCGGTTTTATGCGAAGGTGGATATTCCCGGGGAACTGCCGTTTGATAAGGCGCAGATCTGCGCCCTGCTTTCCAACGCGCTTGACAACGCGGCGGAGGCATGCGAAAAGCTGCCCGTATCGCAGCGGGAGGTTGAGTTTACAGCAAAAACCGGGAAGGGTATGCTGGCCGTTTCCGTGAAAAATCCATGCGGCGGTGTACAGGCGCCAAAGGAAGGGAGCAAGAAGGCCGGGAGTACGCTTCCGGCGACGACGAAGGCCGATACGAAGCATCATGGCTTTGGACTTAAGAGTGTCCGGGAAGCGGTGAAAAAATACGGCGGAAATCTGGAGATTGAGCAGTCGGAAGGAAAGTTTTCCCTGTTTTGCTGGCTGCCGCTCGCGTCTGACCCGGATGAGGGGAAAACGCTGGGAAAATCCGCACGCTGAGCTTATAAAAACTTTACTTGCATTTCCGTTTCCGGTGTGCTATACTTCAAATCACATGAATGCGAAAATTGTTTTCATGCAAATATTTGCCCACCAAGCGATTGGTTAAGCCCATACGGACAGGCGGGGCAACTGCCGATTGCGGTTTCGACCGCGTTATTGATTGAGTTAGAAGCTCAAATTTTATAAGTTGATTGCGGGAAGAGGACCCGGAAGCCTCTCATGATAGAGATATCACTTGTGAAACGGTCAATAAAGAGTAGTAAATGCAAATATTTGCCGGCAATGATGCCAATGCGGACTCTGAAGAAATAGTTTTTGCAGAATGTACACGGATTACATAAAGTATGGCTATGATATTGTGACGATGACAAAGAACAGGTGATGAGAACAGCCTGTTCTTTTTTTATGCTCAGGGAAAGCCTGCCGGTTTCCCAAAAAATGATTATAGTACGCCCCAATCGGCGGAACGGAGAAGAAGATGGAAGAAAACAGACAAATGCACGCGCCGGTATACGAGGCACTGGAAAAATTGAAAAAAAGAAGGGTAGTTCCCTTTGACGTGCCGGGACATAAACGAGGCAGGGGAAATCCCGAGCTGGTGGAGCTTTTGGGAGAGAAATGCGTCAGTCTCGACGTCAATTCCATGAAGCCGCTCGATAATCTCTGTCATCCGGTTTCTGTGATTAAGGAGGCGGAGGAGCTTGCGGCGGAGGCGTTCCGTGCGGACCATGCGTTTTTTATGGTGGGAGGAACGACCTCGTCGGTGCAGGGCATGGTGCTTTCCT
>CALWBG010000253.1 GCA_944375975.1 uncultured Roseburia sp. | reverse complement strand
TGCTTTTGAACGGAAAAAATGTCAACTGGGAATATGTCAGCCAGATTATCAATCTGACGCAGACGACGAGCGCGTCGTACCTTCTGATGTCAAGCCTGGATATTTCCCGGAGAAATCTGGCGCTGCGGGGAAGGGAATCGTTTGCGAAGGTCAGTGCCATGGCAGAGTATGCCAGGGAGGAAATTAATTCCGTCGGCGGCTATTACGCCTACGGGAAGGACATGATAAACGGCGGCAGCGTGTATGATTTTGACGTGACAAAGCTTTCGGTGTACACCAGGGATATCGGACTTGCGGGCATTGAGGTCTATGATCTGCTGCGTGACGAGTACGATATTCAAATCGAGCTTGGGGATATTGCCAATATTCTGGCATATATTTCCATCGGCGACCGGATGCAGGATATCGAGCGGCTGGTGGGGGCGCTTGCCGACATTAAGAGGCTGTACTCGCAGGACCCGGCGAAGATGCTGAATACCGAGTATATCAACCCGACGGTGCTGGTGTCGCCGCAGGCGGCTTTTTATGCGGAAAAGAAGGCGATGCCGCTTCGGGAGACATCCGGTAAAATCTGCGGGGAATTTGTGATGTGCTATCCGCCGGGGATTCCGATTCTGGCGCCGGGTGAGATGATTACGCCGCAGATTATCGAATATATCATTTACGCGAAGGAAAAGGGCTGCTCCATGCAGGGAACGGAGGATCCGGCGGTGGAGAGCCTGAATGTGCTTTCAGATGAGCGCCAGGTGTGGAAATAAGGCAAATCAGGGGGCACAGGTGAGGAAGAAGAAAACGCCGCGTGGATGCGGGCGGCTGGGAACAGGCAGGAGGATGCGGTATGGAGCTTTGGTTTTCAGACTATCAAACGGAAAAGGTGAAGGTTTCCATCAAGGTACAAAAGCAGTTATTCGGGCTGCAAACGGAATATCAGCGGATTGACGTGTTTGATTCGGATGAATTCGGACGTTTTTTAAGCTCGGACGGCAGTATTGTATTTTCGGAAAAGGATGAGTTTGTTTACGATGAGATGATTGTGCATGTGCCGATGGCGGTGCATCCACACGTAAAAAAGGTGCTTGTCATCGGAGGCGGCGACGGCGGCGTTGCCAGAGAGCTGAGCTATTATGATGAGATAGAGCAGATTGACGTGGTGGAGCCGGACCGTGTTTTTGTCGAGGTGTGCCGGGAATTTTTTCCGGACAATGCCAGGGGCTTAAGCGATGAGCGGGTGACGGTCTACTATGAGGACGGGTTGAAGTTTCTGCGGATGAAGCATGATGAATACGATCTGATTATCAATGATGCCATCGACCCGCTCGGGCATACGGCCGGACTGTTTACCAAGGAGTTTTACGGGAACTGTTTTCGGGCGCTCAAGGAGGACGGTATTATGGTGTATCAGCACGGCAGTCCGTTTTACGATGAGGATGAGGAATCCTGCCGTGTCATGCACCGGAAAGCCAGCCACAGCTTTCCCATCAGCCGTGTCTATCAGGCACATATCCCAACCTGCTCGTCGGGATACTGGCTGTTCGGATTTGCTTCCAAGAAATATCATCCGCTGGAGGATTTGAATCCGAAGCGCTGGAAGGAGCGCAAAATCAAGACGTGGTATTACACCACGAACCTTCACAAGGGCGCGTTTATGTTGCCGAAATATGTGGAGGACATGCTCGAGGAAGAAGAAGATCGCAAGAAATAAAGTTCAGGAGGAAAAAATCATGGGAAAACTGTTAATTATCGGCTGCGGCGGCGTTGCGGGAGTAGCGGTTCATAAATGCTGCCAGAACAGCAAAACCTTTTCGGAAATCTGCATTGCGAGCAGGACGAAAGAAAAATGTGACGCGTTGAAGGAAAAGCTTCAGAATACGACGGACACCGTCATTACCACGGCGAAGGTGGATGCTGACAAGGTGGATGAGCTGACGGCTTTAATCCGGGAGTACAAGCCGGACGCCGTGCTGAATGTGGCTTTGCCGTATCAGGATTTGACGATTATGGATGCCTGCCTTGCCTGCGGCGTAGATTATATTGACACCGCCAATTACGAGCCGGAGGATACGGACGATAAGGAGTGGCGGGCGATTTATGAGAAGCGCTGCAAGGAGGAGGGCTTTACCGCTTATTTTGATTATTCCTGGCAGTGGGCTTACCGGGAGAAATTTGAAAAGGCCGGTCTGACCGCTTTGCTCGGCAGCGGCTTTGACCCGGGCGTTACCAGCGTATTTACCGCCTACGCCTTAAAGCACTATTTTGACGAGATTGAGACGATTGATATTTTAGACTGCAACGGCGGCGACCACGGCTACCCGTTTGCGACGAACTTTAATCCCGAAATTAACTTAAGGGAGGTTTCCGCGAACGGCTCCTACTGGGAGAACGGCCACTGGGTGGAGACAAAGCCGATGGAAATTAAAAGAGAATATGATTTTCCGCAGGTTGGGAAAAAGGATATGTATCTTCTGCACCACGAGGAGATTGAGTCACTGGCAAAAAATGTGCCGGGCGTGAAGCGTATCCGTTTCTTTATGACCTTCGGACAGAGTTATCTGACGCACATGAAATGTCTGGAAGATGTCGGGATGCTTTCTACTTCTCCGATTATGTACGAGGGAAGGGAGATTGTACCGATTCAGTTTTTAAAGGCGTTGCTGCCCGACCCGGCATCCCTGGGACCGCGCACGGTCGGAAAGACCAATATCGGCTGTATTTTTACCGGAAAGAAGGACGGAAAGGAAAAGACGATTTACATTTATAATGTCTGCGACCATCAGGAATGCTACCGCGAGGTGGGAAGCCAGGCTGTCAGCTACACCACCGGCGTCCCTGCCATGTGCGGCGCTCTGATGCTGCTGACCGGCAAATGGAACAAACCCGGTGTCTATACCGTGGAAGAACTGGATCCCGATCCCTTCCTGGATGCTCTGGATCAATATGGTCTGCCCAGAAGCGAGAACCGCGCTCCGGTTCTGGTAGACTGATGGCAGGGGTAAAAGATGTCCGCCCTCCCTTCGCCGGGCTGGGCGGACGGTCCCCGGAAGAACTGTTCGGCGCTCTTCCCACACCATGCTACATCATCGATGAGGCCGCCCTCCGCCGCAATGGCGAGATTCTGGCGGAGATATCCCGGCGTACCTCCTGCAAAATACTGCTGGCCCAGAAAGCCTTTTCCAACTATGATCTCTATCCGGTCCTCTCTCCCTTCCTGGCCGGCACAGAAGCCAGCGGCCTGTATGAAGCCCGCCTGGGAGCCGAAGAAATGCCGGGAAAAGAGGTTCATGTATTCTGCGGCGCGTACCGCGAGGAGGAACTTGACGCGCTGC
>CALWBG010000252.1 GCA_944375975.1 uncultured Roseburia sp. | reverse complement strand
CCCCCCCCCCCCCCTTTGGAAACCCCAAAAATTAATTTACTTTTTTCTGATATTCACCATTTTTTTCTGCCAATTTCCGATTTGCTATCGTAAGCTCTCCATTCACCCTGGCAAGTTTCCGGTTCGTCGCTGTAAGCTCTCCGTTTGCAACCTGAAGCTCATCATTAATGACGACAAGCTCCTCATTGGCACTTTGCAGCTTCTCATTGCTCACTTCATATTTATTTTTGAGATTTTCAAGCTCCTCCAACGCCTGTATCAGGCTGTCCTGCGAAAGACGCAGTTCCCGTTCGAGTTCTGCACGCTCACAGTCGGCCTCCGAATGTCTCTCCTTCTCCTGCCCGGCATCATCCCACTCCTCAAACCAGATAAGATAATACCAGGATTCCAAAATTAATTTTCTCAACACATAAAGCACAAGCTTCCCTGTGCTTTTTTTGATAACGGCGGAATCCCTGCTCTGCGGCATATCCACTTTTTTCAGCTTTCTTATCAGCATATTGACATAAATGCCGATTTCCCGATCCAGATTATCAAACAGATTCCGCGAGAACTCACCTGCCTTAAATTCGAGAAATTCACCTGCCTGCTGCCCCACGTAAATGATTTCGTACTGTTCATCCGCAATGATGCAGGATGGAACACTTGCCGCCAGAATTTCTTCCACAACCCGGCTGGTTGCAGGATGTTCTTTTTCCACGTTTTCCGCAGCCACCGGTTTTAAAAAATGAACGCCCTTTTCCTTTTTATACAATGTCTGACAGCCCTCGGCCCGGGCAAACCAGCGAAGTGTCTCATTGATTTCCTGACCTCTTCCCAGCATCAGGAAGCCTCCCTGCTTTAGGGCATAGGAAAACCGCTTCATCATGGTTCTTCGGCTGCGAATCCGAAAAATATTCATAGCATTTCTGCATACAATCACATCCAATCTGGCAAACGGCGGATTTGTCAAAATATCATGCACCGAAAAAATCACCATATTTCGTATGGTCTGTCCAATCAACCATCCGTCCGCATCCCTCTGAAAGTATTTCTTCTTCCACCGCTCCGGTATTTCCGTTAGTTCCCTCTCCGTATAGCGTGCTTTAATAGCCGCAGTAATTATGCTTTCCTCCATATCCGTGGCGAATATTTTTATGGTACTACATTTAATGTCGTTTTGCAAATAATCCGCAAGCATCATTGCTACCGCATAGGCTTCCAGTCCGTTTCCGCAGTCGGTCACCCAGATCCGGATTTCACGCCCCTTCAGTTGAGCTTTGGCAAGTATTCTCTTTAGCTCAAAAAGAGCCGCAAGCCCCGGTGCGCTTTTCTTTGTATACCGTATAATGCTCTGAAAAAGATATTCCTGTTCCTCCCCTGATTCCTCCAGATAATCCACATAAAAATCCGCGGCGGGAAACGAGGTTCTGCGCTTCATACATTCTAACAGCCCCATTATCACATATGCTTCCCGAAAATCCTCAATCGGCAGTTCACTCTTTCTTTTCAGAGCCCGCACGATGCGTCTGTAATATTTTTCATCCAGAATATCGGACGCCGTATCCTCCGATTGCATATATTTCTTTCTCAAATAGGCTGCAATACAATATCCCATTGCCAGCGGCTCGATAACATACTCAAATTCTCCCCGCAGTCCGGCATTCCATGCGCTGTTTTTGGTTTCCTCCGGCTCACAGCAAATGGCAAATCCTCCCTGTTTCCGAAGGCAGCCGATTCCTTCCAGCTTTCCCTTATCGACGGAAAGCAAAACCCCAATGGCATTTTTTCCATACAGGGAAGCCAGATGCAAAAAGAACTCGTCAAAACCACCGGTCCGGCAATCTGTCAGGTAAATACGGTCCGGAACTATCATATCAGATACAGAATCCACAAAATAGACCTCGTGCTTCGTAAACTGCTCTATCCGCTCCGCTATCTGCTCCAGTTCCTCCGGCATCCCGTCCCAGGCAATCAGAATACTTGCATGATAGCAGTCATAGACATCCGGCGGCATTTCCCGGAAAAATTCTTTGACCCTACCCAGATCCGCCTGCTCTGCCGCCACGCCAATCACAACCGTTTTTTCCTTCGTTCCTCCGGCATCCTCCTCATGCAGAAGCTCCGATAACTCACATTCAAAAATATCCGCAAGCTGTACGAGATTTTTCCTCGAAGGCTCAGATAACCCGTTTTCCCACTTTGAAATAGATTGCCGGCTGATATCAAGCATTTCCGCCAGATATTCCTGTGAAATATGTTTCTCCTGTCTTTTTTGTCTGATATTATCTCCCAGCGCAGCATGATTCCCTAATGCCTTTTTACTATCACCGCTCATAACTATAACTTCTCCCAAGCGTATTTTTAATAAAATATGGTACTAACGTCATTATACTATGATTTTCCCGAGAAAAAAACTGTTTTCATAAACTTGTTTTTTAAATTTATCAATTTATAAACAGCAAAAGGAGCCGGTAACACCGACCCCTGCCGTAATATTTCATCTGTTTGCAGCTTCTGCCTTAACCCGCTTCCCTGAGTTTGAATTTGTTCACCATATTCTTTAACACGGCCGACTGTGCCGCAAGCTGCTGACTGGATGCTGTATTCTGCTGCGCCGCAGCCGAATTGTTCTGAATGACGCCCGATATCTGCTCTACGCCCGCCTCAAGCTCCTTCATAATCGTTTCCTGCTTCTGGGAATTTTCCTTGATACCCTCAATGGCAGCTATCAGGCTGCCCAGTTCCTGAATGGCAGCGTTCATGGTATCCGACGTTTGCAGTGTAATACTGCTTCCCTTTTCGATGTCCTGTATGGACTTCATAATCAGCTTTTTCGTGCTGACGGCGCACGCCGCGCTGTTCTCCGCCAGCTTACGGATTTCATCCGCCACGACGGCAAAGCCCTTGCCCGCTTCGCCTGCCCTTGCCGCCTCAATCGTTGCGTTTAAGGAGAGTAAATTGGTCTGTGAAGCAATATTTTCGATTTCGCTGATAATTTCCTCTATCTGTCCGGAGGTTTTCTGAATTTCCCCCATGGCTCCGGTCAATTCACCCATCTGCTGCCGGCTCAGCTCCGCCTGCTCCCCGATAAATCTGGCGTTATCACAGGTCTGCGTCGTCGCCTTATTATTTTCACTCAACTGTTCCATAATGCTGATAAAGCTTGCGAGCAACTGCTCTACAGCCGCCGCCTGGTCACTTGCCCCGCTCGCAAGGTGCTGGGAACAGTCCGAAAGCTCATCGGACTCCATGGAAACCTGGTTCGCCGCCTTGTCGATATTATTCATGGTAGCGCTGAAGGATATTGCAAGCTCCCTCAGGTCATCTAAAATCACGGAAAAGCTTCCCTTGTAAGCTTCGCCGCAGGTTGTCCTGACATTGAAGTTTCCATCCCTGAATT
>CALWBG010000251.1 GCA_944375975.1 uncultured Roseburia sp. | reverse complement strand
ATCGCGCAGAGTACTTAAGAATCCTGAGGCAAGTGTGAAAAATAAGCTCGATAGCTTATTTTTCACACGGCATTTGTGCCGGAGCGTCACAAATAAGCCCTGATGGCAGCCGCAAATTTGAGATTTGCGGCGCCACGTCGCGTAAGACGCTCCGAAATGAGGTAGTTTATGAAATTTATGCATATATCAGACGTGCATCTGGGGGTCAGGCCCGACGAGGGAAAGCCCTGGAGTGATAAGCGGGCACGGGATATCTGGGACAGCTTTGCCGGGGTCATAGAGACGGCAAAGCGGGAAAAACCGGAATTTTTGTTTCTGTCAGGGGATTTATTCCACGCGCAGCCGCTCAAAAAACAGCTTTTGGAGGTTAACTCCCTTTTTGGAAGAATCTCGGACACAAAGATTGTGCTGATGGCGGGAAACCACGATTATCTGCGGCCGAAATCATATTACCTGACAATGGATTGGCATAAAAATGTTTATTTTTTCCGCTCGGAAGAGCTTTCAAGGTTTGATTTTGCGGAGCAGAATGTCTGTGTTTACGGTATGAGCTATTGGCACAGGGAAATTACGGAACGGCGCTATGACAGCCTGATTCCCGAGAATCCGCAGCGGATGAATATACTTCTGGCGCACGGCGGCGACGAGCGCCACATTCCGTTTTCCCCCGCAGGAATATTGGAGAACGGCTTTGATTATGTGGCGGCAGGACATATTCACAAGGGAGCGCAGTTAATTCCGGGCAGGGCAGTGATGGCGGGAAGCCTGGAGCCCACGGATAAAAATGACACGGGTCCTCACGGCTTTTGGATGGGAGAGTTAAAAAAAGGCGGTGCCGGGCTCCGGTTTTATCCCATAAAAAAGTGCGAATACTGCCATGAGACCTATCCGGTCACCGGAGAGACGAGTGAGCGTGACATTCTCGACTGGGCGGGTCGTCTTTTGGCGGAACGTCCGGAGTATCAGTATTTCAGACTTTTTTTGAAGGGGAAAAAGAACCCGGATGTCAGCTATGATGTCAGCCGGCTTATGCAGCTTGACCGCGTTGTGGATGTGACGTGCGCACTTGCGCCGGATTACGATTACGAAAGACTGCTGGAGGAACACCGGGATTCGCTGCTTGGCAGCTATATCAGGAGCATGAGGAACCGGCCGCAGGACGCGGTGACGGAAAAGGCACTGGAGTACGGCGTAAACGCGCTGTTGGGACATGAGATATGCAGATAAGGGAAGCACACATATTTAATTTCGGAAAATTGCAGGACAAAGGCTTTGCATTTGCCCCGGGCATCAATGTGATTTACGGGGCGAACGAGGCGGGGAAAACCACGCTGCATGATTTTTTGACGGCAATGCTCTTTGGCATGGAAAAAGGCAGGGGGCGGGCGGCATCCGGCGGGATGTACGCGAGGTACGAGCCGTGGCACGCCGCGGCCTACTACAGCGGGGCGCTGCGTTTTTCCGTGGAGGGGCGGCCGTTTTACCTGGAGCGCAATTTTTATCATAAAGAGAAAAAAGAGATTTTAAGGAACGAGGCGGACGGCGAGGAATTATCCGTAGCCTATGGGGATTTGGATGTCCTTTTGGGCGGAATCAGCGCGGAGGCGTTCCGCAGCACCTATGATATCGGCCAGTCCAAAGCGGCCGCGTCAAAGGAGCTGGAAGCGATTTTGACCGAATATTTATCCGACGCCGCGGAGAGCGGGGAGGCGGGAGTTAGGGTGTCGAAGGCGCAGGCTGCGCTTGCTGCCAGAAGAAAAGAATTAAATCTTGATTTAAAAAATATAAAAGGGCAGAAAAATCAAGAGCTCCGAAAGAAAATGATGGAGAGAGAGCTGCTGGAGCGGGATTGCCGCGAGTTGTCTCACAGCCTGGCGGACGCAGAACGTGAAATCAGCCGCTTAAAGAAAATGAAAGCGGAAAAAACAGACAGAACGAAAAAAGGGGAAGCGGGGAAAGCTGCGCCAGCAGGCGGGAAAAAGAGACGCTGGCTTGCGGCAGCGGGCGCCGCGGCAGCCGGTTTCCTTTTGAATCTGGGACTGCACCGGGTGATATCCTACGCGTTTGGAATGTTCCTCATGTCAGAGGGACTGCTGTTGCTTCTGACAGTGTTGTTTTTTGCCGTTTTTTTGCAGACAGGGGAAGCTGCGGCAGACAAAAGCGGCGAAAGTCTCATCGGGCGGGAGCGCGCCGGGGAGGCAGACGGTGAGAACGACTATGCGCGGGAGGCGGTGCTTTCCGCGGAGCATATGATGAATGGACTGCGCGATGCGCTGGCGGAAAAGGAAGCCAGACGCTGCAATCTCAGTCAGCAGATCGAAGCGATGCAGGCACCGGGGGTGCAGGAGCGGGAATTGCTGCGGGACATTCAGGCGCTTGAGCTGGCATCCGCGGAAATCACGCGGCTTGCCAGAGAACGGTATGAGGACAGTGTGGACGAATTAAACGGCGCGGTGTCGGGCTGGGTTGCCGGAATTACGGGCGGCGCCTATGACAGCGTGACTATAGATGACGGAGGCGGTTTAAAGATTTTGACGGAAGGAAGAGAGATACCGCCAGAAGCACTTAGCCGCGGCACATTAGAACAGATATATCTTGCGTTCCGTCTTGCGGTGGGAGATATTGTGACACGGGAAGAAGCGATGCCCGTATTTTTGGATGAAGCATTCTGCATGTACGACGACCGGAGGCTCAGACAGGCGCTTGCGGCGCTGGCGGGTGAGGCGGAACAGAAACAGATTTTTATTTTTACCTGCCAGCGGCGGGAAATGGAGGCGCTGGATGAGCTGGGGCTTCCATATCATAAGGTTTATTTGACATAAGAGGAGGCGTGCTGTGGCGGCAAGAAAAAAGAGAAAGAAAAAATACCGCTCCTTCTGGATATTTGTAAAATTGCAGGCGGTACTGCTGCTTGTGGTGGCGGCCGGCGCTTTCTGGTATTTTTTCGGAGGATACGGAGAGGAAATAAAACAACTGAAGACCGAGGCCGTGCGGCTGGTACGCAGTTCCACAAAGGATACGTTTAAGGTGAGCCAGACAAGCATTGTCTACGCGGCAGGCGGGGAAGTGATTTCCACGTTAAAGGGCGGGAAGGATTCTTACTATCTGTCGATTGAGGAGATACCGGAGGAGGCGGTATGGGCCATCGTCAGTATCGAGGATAAACGATTTTTCCGCCATAACGGGGTCGACCTGCGCGCGCTGGCGCGGGCGGGTCTGGCGATGATTGAAAACGGCGAGGCGACGCAGGGCGGGAGTACGATTACCATGCAGCTTTCGCGCAATATTTTTCTGACGCAGGAAAAGACATGGCAGAGAAAGGTGGAGGAAATATTTATTGCCCGAGAGCTGGAAAAGAAGTATACGAAGGATGATATTCTGGAATTTTATCTCAACAATATATATT
>CALWBG010000250.1 GCA_944375975.1 uncultured Roseburia sp. | reverse complement strand
GGAGGAGGCGGTTTTGATTTCTCCGGCATGGATATGGGAGATATTTTCGGGGATATTTTCGGAGACTTTTTCGGCGGCGGTTCCAGAAGAAGAAGCAATGACGGGCCGATGAAGGGACAGAATTTAAGGACCAGTGTCCGCATTACCTTTGAGGAAGCTGTTTTTGGCTGTGAGAAAGAAATTGAGATGGTTCTCAAAGACGAGTGTAAAAACTGTCACGGCACGGGAGCAAGGCCGGGCACCAGTCCGGAAACCTGTCCGAAATGCGGCGGCAAGGGAAAGGTTGTTTTCACGCAGCAGTCATTTTTCGGAACCGTCCAGAATGTGCAGACCTGTCCGGACTGCGGAGGGTCGGGCAAGATAGTCCGCGACAAATGTCCGGATTGCCGGGGAACCGGATATATTGCAAGCAGAAAGAAAATCAAGGTATCAATTCCTGCGGGAATTGACAACGGACAGAGCGTGCGGATTCGTGAAAAGGGCGAGCCGGGATTAAACGGCGGCCCGAGAGGAGATTTGCTGGTGGAGGTTGTGGTGTCACGGCATCCTGTATTCCAGCGTCAGGATATGAATATTTATTCCACCGTGCCGATTACCTTTGCGCAGGCGGCCCTCGGCGGAGAAATACGGATTAAGACCGTGGATGGCGATGTGCTTTATGAGGTGAAAGCGGGCACGCAGACGGGTACCAAAATCCGCCTGAAGGGCAAAGGTGTTCCTTCCCTGCGCAATAAGGCGGTACGGGGCGACCATTACGTTACACTGGTTGTACAGGTGCCCACCGGGCTGAGCGCCGAGGCAAAGGAGGCGCTGCGGAAATTTGACGAGGCGACAGGTGGTTCCTTAAACCGAACCGGCGCCCAGAATGGGGCGGCTTCTTCCGATAAGGAAAAGCCAAAGAAACGGAAGGGCTTTATGGATAAGCTCAAGGAATCGCTGGATGATATTTAACGGAAGCGAAAAAGAGGATGGGGCGTTCGAATATTCGAAAAAACCGGGCAAAGGTCGTGCTTGCGCGGTGGAGCAGCCGTCAGGCCGCAGAGTTAGAGCAGAAAAAACTGGAGATTCAGCGGGAAAAGAGCCGCCTGGAGGAGGAGCGCAGGCAGCTAGAGCGGGAGAAAAAAGAGTTTCTGTCCCAATGCAGGCTGGAGGAGGAACGTACACTGCGGGAAAAGCGGCTGTTCGAGATGAAATGGAAGATTCTGGAGGAAGAACTGCGGCAGCTTGCGGATGAAAAAGTTAAGGTTGAGCGTCAGCGTGACTTCTATAAATATGTCAGAGAGCAGGAGCAGCGGGCGTTTGGTACAGAGACAGAAGCGATTGTCAGCGGAGATATGTTTTTTATCGGGGTGAAAAACCGGCAGTCGCTCAAAAAGCGGTATAAGGAGCTGCTAAAGATATATCACCCCGATAATCTGGACGGGGACAAAGAAACCTTACAGGAAATCAACCGGGAGTATGAGCGGTTAAAAGCGCGGTATAAATAATTTGCAGACAAGATGGAAAAATAATATATATAGTGCATGATAGGTACAAATGTCAGAAATAAATGACATGCATAGTTTGATATGTTATAATAATAGTGATACCAAATGAAGCATCAATACAAAATTGCAAAGGAGGACATTATTATGGCAAGGTACCCACAATCATGCGTTCTTAAATGGACTGGTTATGCAACAAGTGAAAGTTCCGGTAATCTTTCGTTTGATTACACAAAAGGAAATTTAAATATGGGAGCAGTTATTTCGGGTACACCAATTATAGGACCAGCATGTACAATAACTGTACGACCTATGAATTTTAAGCTAAAGGCAGGAGGAGACTCAGTTGCGCTGATGATAGATGGAGGAAATTTTGATAAAACAAACCTGATAAACGTTACTCCTACGTCAGATTATGAAGGGAAGCAATTGAATTTTGCGGTTAGTATCATTGCGAATGCTAAAAGTGTTTTAAATGCGAGAGTGGGGTGGTAAAGAAATCATGTGGAAGATAGCCGGAGCTCTTTTAATGGGTCTGACGGTATTTCTCTATTCGGGTTGCGGAGTTGAAAATGATGATCCCAGCCAGTTACCGGAGTCTGATACGATGCAAGTACAGGATTCGGGGAGCGAACAGATACAGGAGGAGATTATTATCACAATCTCCGAAATTCTTGTTAATAGCGATACCAAATCTGTCTGCGTAAAGGGATTTGTAAATTCGGATGAGGAAATAACGATGACAGACTATATGCCGGTCGGAATCCAGGTGCAGAGATTGGATACGGAGCCCACGGACGGCGGTTATTCTGTCTGCTGGTATGGTTTTTACGGGGACGAGGCTGTTCTTTCGGATATTCGAATCACCGATTCCTTTGGGTCTGAAGGAACCGTTCCTGTTGATAACGAGACGGAACCCGTGGAAATAGAGGCAAAGAAATTCGAGGTCTCGGCCGGGAGCGGCACGGTTCCGGTATGGATAACCGAGTTTGCGGTTATGATTGCGCCGCAGGAAGACTGGCGGGAATACGGGGCGTTTTATAACGTTATTGCATCGGACGAAAAAGGAGAGCGGAAGCTTTTATGTCAGCTTCCGTCCATGGATGACCGAAAGCCTTCGGAAATCCGGGAATATCCGCTTGTCAATGATGCCGCGGAAAATATGGAAATGCTTGGTGGTGGTTTTTCGTCTGCGATGGAGCGGGAGCATTGCGGAATCTGTTATATCATGAACGAGACGATTGATTTGGACGATGTAAATAGTATAGAGGTGGAATGTTTCCAGCAGGCGTCATAGGGCGCGGGGCTGCGTTGATATTCTCGGAATCGGAAAAGGTAAGGGAGGCAAACAGACCATTTTCACGGCCTGTTTGCCTCCCTTACCTATGCATCGCTGCTTGAGCCCGCGTTTTTTCTGTATACGGAGGGAGATACGCCGATATTTTTTTTAAAGGCCATCGAAAAATACTGTTCTGACAGATAGCCGCAGTAATAGGCTACCTCGGAATAGGAAAGGCTGGTGTGGGACAGAAAATAGCAGGCCCGCTTCAGCCGGAGATTTGTGATGTACTGCTGTATCGACATCCCGCTCACCTCCTTAAATATCCGGTACAGGTAGGTCCGGTCCAGCCCGACGGCATCGGAAATACTCTGAACGGAAATGTCATTATAATAAGAATCCTGAATAAGTGAGATAGCCTGATTCACATAGTATTCCTTCCGGGAGAGCGGTTTGATATTGCGGTTGTGTTGTATCAGCTTTGCGCAGAGCAGATAAAACTGTCCAAGGGCAGTGTAGCTGTCCGAGATGGATGCCGTATTGATCGCCGTGAGAGGGCGGATAAGCGAAGTAAGCTCACTGATCGGTTCGTAGTGCAGAACGGGCGCGGTAATCCGGATATTACAGAGCTGCATGAGCTGTACGGCATCAATTCCGTCAAAGCCGATCCAGTAGTATACCCAGGGATCGTGCGCATCCGAC
>CALWBG010000249.1 GCA_944375975.1 uncultured Roseburia sp. | reverse complement strand
ACATCGAAGAAATGGAGCAGAATATCGCGCGTGTGCTGGGGATTCATGAAAGCCAGATTAACGTCAAGGCAACGACAGAGGAGGGCCTTGGATTTACGGGGACGGAGCAGGGCATCGCAGCGCAGGCAATCTGCGCGCTGACTACGGTTTACGAGAGCGGCGTTAAGGTGGCGGATTCTGCGGGAGGCTGTACGGGCTGTCCGCACCGCGCGGGCTGATATTTCAGTGGAATTTTTCCTGTGGAGATTTTCCGACGGAAATTTTCCGGCGGAGAATTTCCGCTGAAATGGTTGACAAACGGCCGGGAAGTGCATAAACTAGAAAGGCAAAGAAAAGAAAACACGGGAAAAGGCATGGAGCGGAGAGAGTAGGAAATCAGAGAGCTGTCAGAGAGAGGTTGCCGTCGGCTGAAAGCGGCCTTCAGAGGGAGATTTTTGAAGTGCATCCGGGAGCCTGCCGGGTGAAGGCAGTATGCGCGTTTTTGCAGTTGTAAGTACCCCGGTACGTCTGGCATACGTTACATGCATCGAGGGAAAATCGAAGGATTTTTAATAGAGTGGAACCGCGGATTATTTCGTCTCTGGCAGAGACGGGTAGTCCGCTTTTCATTTGCACACTTTTTCAGAAAAGAAAGTTGGTGGAGTATGGGAATCATCAGTCATATCAAAGAAGAATTTGCGGTTATCAGGGAGCGTGACCCGGCAATCAAATCGCCGATGGAGGTATTGCTTTACCCGAGCTTTCGTGTTATGTTAAGCTACCGAAGAGCGCATAAATTGTATCAAAAGGGACATTACTTTTGGGCGCGCTTTATATCACAGAGAGCGGCGAGAAGGACGGGAATCGAAATCCATCCGGGCGCGGTGATAGGAAAAGGTTTTTTCATTGACCACGGAAGCGGCGTTATTATCGGGGAGACCGCGGTGATCGGGGATAACGTGACGCTTTATCAGGGCGTAACGCTCGGAGGAACCGGAAAAGAGACCGGAAAGCGTCATCCGACCATCGGGGATAATGTCATGATCAGTGCCGGGGCAAAAATTATCGGTTCCTTTACGGTGGGGGAAAATTCCAAAATCGGAGCCGGAAGCGTCGTTTTGGAGGAGGTGCCGCCGAACTGTACGGTGGTCGGCGTGCCGGGACGTATTGTGAAGCGGGATAATATCAAAATTCCGCGCAGCGATATGGACCAGTGCCATCTGCCTGACCCGGTCAAAGAGGATATTTCCGTATTGCAGAAAGAAAACGCGGAGCTTGTCAACCGTGTGCTGGATCTGGAGCAGGCGGTGCGCATGTTGGCAGCAGGCAAAAAGTAAAAAAAGGAGTATATACGAGAATGGAAAACAAATTCAGGTTTTATAATACCCTGACAAGAGAGGTGGAAACGATCATTCCCCATGAGGATGGAAAAATAGCCATGTATACCTGTGGCCCGACGGTATATCATTTTGCCCACATCGGGAATTTAAGGAGCTACATTATGGAGGATGTGCTCGAAAAAGCCCTCCGCTATGCGGGCTATGAGGTGAAGCGCGTCATGAATATCACGGATGTCGGCCATCTGTCCTCCGATGCGGACACCGGGGAGGATAAAATGCTAAAGGGCGCGAAACGGGAGCACAAGACCGTGATGGAAATCGCAAAGTTTTATACCGACGCGTTTTTTGAGGATTGCAGGAAATTAAACATCAAGACCCCGGATGTCGTGGAGCCGGCGACCAACTGTATTCCGGAATTTATCCATATGATTGAGGAGCTGCTCGCGAAGGGGTATGCGTACGTGGCCGGCGGAAACGTCTATTTTGACACGTCAAAGCTTGACGATTATTATGTATTTTCCTCCCAGAGTGAAAAGGAACTGCTGGTGGGTGTCCGGGACGATGTGGAGGAGGATGTCAATAAGAAAAATAAAAACGATTTTGTTTTGTGGTTTACGAAGTCCAAATTCGAGGACCAGGCGTTAAAATGGGACAGTCCGTGGGGCGTCGGCTATCCGGGCTGGCATATCGAGTGCTCCTGCATCAGCATGAAACATCTCGGCGAATACATGGATATTCACTGCGGCGGCGTGGATAATATTTTCCCGCACCATACCAACGAGATTGCCCAGTCAGAAAGCTATCTGGGGCATCCGTGGTGCAAATACTGGTTCCATGTGCAGCACTTAAACGATAAGTCCGGCAAGATGAGCAAGTCCAAGGGAGATTTTCTGACGGTTTCCCTGCTGGAGGAAAAAGGCTACGACCCGATTGTGTACCGGATGTTCTGTTTACAGTCCCATTACCGCAAACCGCTGGAATTTTCCTATGATGCGCTTGACAATATGAGCGCCGCCTATAAGAAGCTGGTGAAAAAAATCGCGGAATTAAAGGATGAGGGAGAGACGGACAAAGAGCAGTATGCAGTCTGGAGGGAGAAATTTCTCGATGCGGTCAGCAATGATTTGAACACCTCCATGGCGATTACCGTTGTCTATGACCTGCTAAAGGCGGATATAAACGATAAGACGAAGCTGGAGCTCATCCGGGATTTTGACCGGGTGCTGTCACTGAATCTGACTAAGGCGGATACCAAAGAGGCGAAGGAGGAAATCGACGCCGAGCTTGAAAGCTACGTGCTGGAGAAAATCAAAGAGCGCAGTGCCGCCAAGAAAGAGAAGGATTTCGCAAAGGCGGACGCTATCCGGGCGGAACTGCTCGAAAAAGGCATTGTACTAAAAGACACCAGGGAGGGCGTCATCTGGCAGAAAGCCTGACGCCTGCGGAAAGGAAAATACGGTATGGAAAAAGGGATTCATTCCTATATCAAACAGGAGTTTGGATTGCCGGAGGTAGACATCCGCACGTATTCACCGCTGACGCTCGCCTATATCGGTGACGGGATTTATGATCTCGTCATCCGTTCGGTGGTGGTTGCGGGCGGAAATACCAGAGCTGGGGAATTGCACAGGAGGACAAGCCAGATTGTAAAGGCGCATACGCAGGCAGAGCTGATGGAGCTGCTGCTTCCGCTGTTGACGGAGGAAGAAGCTGACATTTACCGCCGGGGCAGAAATGCCAAGTCCCCGACGATGGCGAAAAACGCGACGATGGCGGACTACCGGAAGGCAACCGGCTTTGAGGCGTTGATGGGCTATCTGTATCTGACGGACCGGTTTGAACGGCTGGTGGAGCTGGTGAACGCCGGCGTCTGCGGCCTGAAGCTGAATTTGTAAAAAGGAGCGTTTATGGGTTACGAGGAATTGAAAATCGAGGGGCGCAATGCCGTGTTGGAAGCGTTTCGCGCGGGAAAAACAATAGATCGTCTCTTTGTGCTGGACGGCTGTCAGGATGGTCCGGTCCGCACGATTGTGAGGGAAGCCAAAAAGCACGATACCGTGATACATTTTGTGGAGAGGGAACGGCTTGACGGACTTTCGGAGAAAAAAAAACATCAGGGTGTCATTGCCGTGGCGGCAGCCTACGAATA
>CALWBG010000248.1 GCA_944375975.1 uncultured Roseburia sp. | reverse complement strand
CGTCACCGACCGCCGTATTCATGCCCTCCTCGTTTAAAATCTGACGCAGGAAATGATACACCTCCGCTCCCATCCGCAAGCCCTCCTTAAAGCAGCAGGCTCCCACCGGCATAATCATAAACTCCTGAAAATCCAGGGAATTTCTTGCATGAGCCCCTCCGTTGATGACATTCATCATCGGAACCGGCAATTCCTTGGCATTGACACCGCCAAGGTAACGGTAAAGCGGCATATCCAGCGCCTTTGCCGCCGTTTTCGCGCAGGCGAGCGACACACCGAGAATGGCGTTCGCGCCGAGGCTTCCCTTGTTGTCCGTCCCGTCCAGCTCTACCATGGCGCGGTCAAGCTTCGCCTGCTCCAGCACATTCATTCCCATCAAAGCATCCCGGATTTTCGTGTTGACATGATCTACGACCTTCTTTACACCGAGTCCGAAATACTGATTGTCGCCATCCCGAAGCTCAATCGCCTCAAATCTTCCGGTACTTGCCCCGGATGGAACGGATTCCCTTGCAGTCACCTTCTTTCCGGTCGTTTCCGTCTCTGCGGTTACCTCCGCCTCTATCGTCGGATTTCCTCTCGAATCGAGAATCTGCCTTGCATGTACGTCCGTAATTCTAATTGTCAATGACATCGTATTTCCCCTTTCACACATTTCTTTTTCCCGTAGTATGTGTGATTGCGGAAAATTTATGCCAAATGCGGCAAATTTATTTCACAGGCGTTATTTTAACGGGCGTTATTTAACCGGCGTTATTTAACCGGCGTTATTTAACGCCTTTCGTCTTTAAAAAATCAACCCAAATATAATATTTGGAACCGTAAAGATGCAGATTATCGAAAGTCAGCTCCGGATTTAAGCCACCGCTTTCGTCGCATACCACCTCGTTTACGTCAATATAAAATACCCTGATATTATCCGCAAGCTGCCGGATGCGCTCGTTTCTCGCCTCAATGCCTTCGTTGTTAAAAATAGCGTCCGAATCCGATTTTTCTTTTGTGACCTTCATGATTGCCTGCACATAAATGACGGCGTCCGGCTGAAGCTCTTTAAACTTTTCCACCGACCGGCTGTATGCCTGCATAAAACCGTCCAGATCGCCGCGTCCCATCTCGTTAATCCCAATCTGGAAATAAACCTTTCCGTACTGTTTCGCGCGAAGCGCTTCCTCAAGGGTAACCTTCTTTCCGTCCACCTCGCAGAACGCCTCCGTCCACATATCATAGACGTTCATGCCCACCGTCGCAAAAAAGTCGGCCTTCTTAAGCCCACCGTAATCGTGCAGGCCCACGGTCCTGGAATCTCCGATAAACACCGCGTCATCAAAATAGCTTTCATCCACTTCGACAAATTCCTTCGGCTCTGCGGTCAGCCCGGCAGTTTCCGTACTCTCGGTCTCACTCTCCTGCACGGCCTCTGTCCTAAGCTCCTCTGTTTCCTGCTCCTCGGACTGTTCCGTATTCTCACCGACAGGCGCCAATACCGGTTGTTCGGGCATTGGATTCCATTCTTCCCAGAAATCGGGCTTCTGGCCGCTCCAGGGATAAATCCCGTCGCGAATCCCGTCAAGCACAAGCACAAAATAAGGCTCCCTGGCCGGATTTACCGTATAGTTTTTATAAATGTCATCCTTCCGCAGATAACCCACCACGGAAAGCAGAATCCACAACACAATGCAAAAAATTGTCACTCTGCACTTTAATAATTTTTTCACACTATCCACCAGTCCTAAAAGTTAAAATACAGAAACGGATTATTCGTTGATACCGCCATATAATAAAGGCTGAGCACTAAAACGACAGCCGCGGAAAGGCTTCCAAGCCATTTTTTCTCGATTACCCGGTACACCGCGGCAGGATATGGCGTTGAAAAAAGAGCACCCAGCGCAAACAACGGCCAATAACCACTCAGGTATTTCACATAATCCAGCCGATTAACAACAACGTCCGCCTGCTGCAAAAATGGAAACAGCCTTGTGTAATAGACTCCAAGCTGTCCAACATCGGTAATCGCAAACGCCACCCAGGTTAATGGAACCACAAACAGCAGATATGCATGGCAAATCACTTTGCTTTTTTCCAGAAACTGAAGCAAAAACAGTTTCTCCACCGCCAAAAGCACCAGCAGCGAGGCTCCCCAGATGAGATAATTGTAATCAGAGCCGTGCCACAGCGCCGTAAGGCTCCACACCACAAGCAGATTGAACAACGTACGAGCCTTTCCCCTGCGGTTTCCTCCCAGAGGGATATAGACGTACTCGCGAAACCATTTTCCGAGCGTAATGTGCCATCTGCGCCAAAATTCCGAAACGGATTTTGAAATATACGGGTGCTTAAAGTTCCTCGGAATCTCAAAGCCAAGCATGCGTCCGAGGCCGATTGCCATCATGGAATATCCCGAAAAGTCAAAATACAGCTCCAGCGAATAGGCAAACGCTCCCAGCCACGCGAGCGGTGTGGAAATGCTTGCAAAACCGATGGCCTGGATATTGTTCCACAAAAGCCCGATCCGATCCGCGATAATCACCTTTGCCCCAAGCCCCAAAATCAGCATCTTTACGCCGGATTCAAACTGCTCCGCCGTCACCTTCCTGCGGAAAAGCGCCGCGCGCACGTCGGCGTAGTTGATAATCGGCCCGGCAATCAACTGAGGGAACATCGTAAGATAGGTTCCCAGTCGGATTACGGATTTTTCCGGCGGAACCTTTCCCCGGTACACATCAATGATATATGCGGCAATCTGGAACGTATAAAAGCTGATTCCAAGCGGAAGCTTTTGTGTGAGCCCGCTGTATTTAAAGAAAAACAGAATACCGAAGTCATAAATAAGCGCCAAAACCAGCAAAACGGCCTGCTTTCTCCCTCTGCCCTCACGCGCGTCCCGGTACATCAGTCTGCCAAACACGTAATTGACCAGGACCGACGCCAGCAATAGCAGCACATAATGCGCCTCTCCCACGGTATAAAAGAAAATACTGCCTGCAAATAATATAAAATTTCTCCACTTTTTCGGTGCAACAAAATATATAAGCAAAAAAACCGGCAAAAACCGGAATAAAAATTCAAAGCTGCTGAATACCATATGAAACGCTCTTTTCTACATCATGTTATCTTACGTCAACACCGCCTATTATAGACGAAAAAAAGCGCCGCAACCACCTATTAAGCAAAATTAATAAATTTGTAGATTTTCTGTAATTTTTGTCATAAATCGTTGTTTTTTATCTCACCGATAAAATAGAGCGAGCCAAACGCCACGGTCTTATGCCGCGGGTCAAGCCGTTCCTCCCAAAAGCGCCCTTTGGCATTGCCGCAGCATACCGCCGGAACGCCTTTCGCGCGAATACATTCCGCCAGCTTTTCCGCTTGCAGCGCGCGATTGTCATGCACGGTCACCGCGCAAAAATCCAGCGCGAGCGGAAGCAATTCCTCAATCATCGTTTCATAATCCTTATCCGCCATAACGCCCATAATAAAATGAAACTTCTCCCCCGGATAAAGACTCCGAAGGCTTTT
>CALWBG010000247.1 GCA_944375975.1 uncultured Roseburia sp. | reverse complement strand
CAACAGGCAACTTCATGCAAGCATGATTTGCCTGTCATACAGCTTATGGCTGAGCTGTTACAAATTAATAATAAAAATTCCCGGAAATGCTTGTCTTAAAACAGGATTTTGTGTATTATATAATATAACGTCGAAAAAGTTTAGGAGGAAATAAGATGTTTTCAATCTTAGCGACAACAGAACAGGCGGCAACGGCGGCAGGCTGGGGCGGTATGATTCTGTGGATAGTTGTTTTATTCGTGTTTATGTATTTTTTCATGATTCGTCCGCAGCAAAAAGAGACGAAAAAGAAAAACGCAATGCTTTCGGATCTTGCGGTTGGTGATACCGTGCTTACCACGAGCGGTTTTTACGGGACTGTGATTGATATTGCGGATGACACGGTGATTGTAGAGTTCGGCAGCAATAAGAACTGCCGCATCCCGATGCAGAAATCGGCCATCTCCGCGGTAGAGAAGCCGGAGGAGGCAGTGGAAAAATAAATGAGAAAGAAGGGCTATAGACTGAACGTAAAAGGTTTATAGCTTTTTTCTTTTCTATACAATCTGGTAATATCTGGTGATTGATTCCATAAATTTTAGTTATAAATAGTATGAAAAAGAAAAATAGAACCAGAGGTTGCAATGTTTCCGAAGATACATTATTATAGAATTTATACATACTGCTTTTAATTAATGTGGTAAAGTGTAAGGGGACAGAAAGCTGCTGGCAGTATAATGGAGGTAAGAGATGGAATGTAAGATTGGCGTCATTTCCGGGGACGGAATCGGCCCTGAGATAGTGGCAGAGGCGAAAAAGGTATTAGATAAAGTCGGTGAGAAATATCATCACACGTTTTGCTATGAAGACATATTAATGGGAGGCTGTTCCATTGATGCGACAGGCGTACCGCTGACGGATGAGGCGATTGCGGCGGCGAAGGCATCCGACGCGGTGCTTATGGGTTCGATTGGCGGGAATACGGCGACATCCCCCTGGTATCAGCTTCCGCCCGAGCTGCGTCCGGAGGCGGGACTTTTAAAATTAAGAAAATCCTTAAATCTGTTTGCTAATTTAAGGCCGGCCTGCCTGTATGAGGAATTAAAGGAGGCCTGTCCGCTGCGGGAGGACATCATCGACGGCGGCTTTGATATGGTGATTGTACGTGAATTAACCGGCGGGCTCTATTTTGGAGAGAGAAAGACTGAGGAAAAGGACGGCGTCCTGACGGCGACGGATACGCTGACCTACAATGAAAATGAAATCCGCAGAATCGCAAAGCGCGGATTTGAGATTGCAGGGAAGCGCAGAAAAAAAGTCACGAGCGTGGATAAGGCGAATGTCCTGGATTCCTCAAGACTCTGGCGCAAAATCGTCGAGGAGGTCGCGGCGGATTATCCGGAGGTAACCTATGAGCATATGCTTGTGGATAACTGCGCGATGCAGCTTGTGAAGGATCCGAAGCAGTTTGACGTGATTTTAACGGAGAACATGTTCGGCGATATTTTATCGGACGAGGCGAGTATGGTGACCGGTTCCATCGGTATGCTTTCAAGCGCCAGCTTAAACGACACAAAGTTCGGGCTTTATGAGCCGAGCGGCGGCTCCGCGCCAGACATTGCGGGAAAGGGAATCGCGAACCCGATTGCGACGATTTTGAGCGCAGCGATGATGCTGCGTTATACCTTTGATTTGGACGACGAGGCGGATGCGGTTGAAGCGGCGGTGCAGAAGGTGTTAAAGGACGGCTACCGCACGATTGACATCATGCCGCAGGAGGAAGAGAAAAAGGCGGCTGTCGTGCAGGTCGGAACTGCACAGATGGGCGATCTGATTTGTGAGCGGATTTGATGGAATGGAGGTAAGCGTATGAAAAGTGATAATGTAAAAAAGGGGATGCAGCAGGCGCCCCACAGAAGTCTTTTTAATGCCCTGGGGTTTACCGAGGAAGAAATGAATAAACCGATGGTCGGCATCGTAAGCTCTTATAATGAGATTGTGCCGGGCCATATGAATCTGGATAAAATTGTAAACGCCGTAAAGCTTGGCGTTGCGGAGGCGGGCGGCGTTCCGGTGGTGTTTCCGGCTATCGCGGTCTGCGACGGTATCGCCATGGGACATATCGGCATGAAATATTCTCTGGTGACCAGAGATTTGATTGCTGATTCCACCGAGTGTATGGCGCTGGCGCACCAGTTTGACGCGCTTGTCATGGTGCCGAACTGCGACAAAAACGTTCCGGGTCTTTTGATGGCGGCGGCGCGCATCAATGTGCCGACCGTGTTTATCTCTGGCGGGCCGATGCTTGCGGGCCGCGTGCAGGGCAAAAAGAGAAGCCTTTCCTCCATGTTTGAGGCGGTGGGCTCTTATGCGGCCGGCACGATGACCGAGGAAGAGGTGCGGGAATATGAGGAAAAGGTATGTCCGACCTGCGGCTCCTGTTCCGGCATGTACACCGCTAATTCCATGAACTGCCTGACCGAGGCACTCGGCATGGGACTGCGCGGAAACGGAACCATACCGGCGGTTTACTCGGAGCGCATTAAGCTTGCGAAACATGCCGGCATGGCGGTAATGGAAATGTACCGCAAGAATATCCGGCCGAGAGACATCATGACAAAGTACGCGATTTTAAACGCGCTGACCGTGGATATGGCGCTGGGCTGCTCGACAAACAGTATGCTGCACCTTCCGGCGATTGCCCATGAGGTCGGTTTTGATTTTGATATTTCCTTTGCAAACCCGATTAGCGAGAAAACGCCGAATCTCTGTCATCTTGCCCCGGCAGGGCCTACATACATGGAGGATTTGAATGAGGCGGGCGGTGTCTATGCAGTGATGAAGGAGCTGGCGGACATCGGACTTTTACATACCGACTGTATGACGGTGACCGGAAAGACCATCGGGGAGAACATTAAGGATGCGGTCAATAAGAACCCGGAGGTCATCCGTCCGGTGGAACGTCCGTACAGCAAAACAGGCGGACTTGCGGTATTAAAAGGTAATCTCGCACCGGACGGCAGCGTTGTAAAACGCTCCGCGGTCTGCGACGAGATGATGGTGCATGAGGGCCCGGCAAGAGTCTTTGACTGTGAGGAGGATGCGATTGCGGCAATCAAGGGCGGTAAAATCAATCCCGGGGATGTCGTGGTTATCCGTTACGAGGGACCAAAGGGCGGACCCGGCATGCGTGAAATGTTAAATCCGACCTCCGCGATTGCAGGCATGGGACTCGGATCCTCCGTGGCGCTGATCACCGACGGGCGTTTCTCCGGTGCAAGCCGCGGCGCTTCGATTGGTCATGTGTCGCCGGAAGCGGCGGTCGGCGGCCCGATTGCCCTCGTGGAGGAAGGGGATATTATCAAAATCAATATACCCGAGTTAAAGTTGGAGCTTGCGGTTTCCGATGAGGAGCTTGCGGCCAGAAAGGCAAAATGGCAGCCGAGGGAGCCGAAGGTAACGACCGGATATTTAAAGCGCTACGCGTCGCTTGTCACCTCCGGTAACCGCGGAGCGATTGTAGAGCTGCCGGGGCAAACATAGGCCGGC
>CALWBG010000246.1 GCA_944375975.1 uncultured Roseburia sp. | reverse complement strand
ACATTCACCCATACCTACAACGCCGTCTTCCTCACCGCCGATGGAGCCTACCTCCGCCTCGATGGACATTCCCATCGCGTGCGCAACCGCTACCAGCTCTTTGGTTTTTTCAACGTTCTCGTCAATCGGATAGTGGGAGCCGTCGAACATAATGGACGTGAAGCCCGCTTTGATGCATTTATAGCATCCGTCATAGGTGCCGTGGTCTAAGTGTAAAGCAACCGGAACCGTAATGTTGAGTTCATCATGCATGGCCTTTACCATCGCCGCAACGGTTTTAAAGCCGGTCATATACTTACCGGCTCCCTCGGAAACTCCGAGAATTACCGGAGATTTGCACTCCTCCGCTGTGAGCAGGACAGATTTGGTCCACTCCAGGTTGTTGATGTTGAACTGACCGACTGCGTAATGGCCGGCTTTTGCTTTGTCTAACATTTCTTTTGCAGATACTAGCATTTTTAATTCCTCCATCCTATGAATATTTTACCCTATGGGTATTATATATTACTTCCCTCAAAAAATAAAGTTAAATTTCTAACAATCTTTTACGTAAAGTTTTTTACGTAAAATCTTTTACGTTTCATCCGGTACCATGATTTTCACCGTCCGGCAGAGATTTCTGACTAAAATCTCCGCGTGAGCGCCGCCGTACTCCCCGTCGAGCGTCCACGGTATATCCTCATTGGCCGTAAACTTCACTTCGTCCGTCTTAAAGGAATACACCATATCCGTGTCGTCCACAAGATTAATGAGCGATGCGATAATTTCATTCAGTTCGATTGGATTTTTCGGTTTTTTTATCAGCGTGACCTCAAACACGCCGTCGTCCAGCAGCACATCCTTCCCGGTCATGCCTTTAAAGCCTCCGACGGAGGTTGAATTGCTGATCATGCCGTAGATGAATTCATCCTGAAGCCTGGTGTTGTCATATTCTACCTGCATCAGAAAGGACGGTATGTCGTGCAGACTCCTCACCCCCTCCAGGATGTAGGCCGCATGACCGAGCACGTTTTTCCATTCCTGGCTTGTTTTATACGAAACATCAGTAAAAAGACCGAATGCCGCGACATAAACAAAATAATCCCCGTTAAACGAACCGATGTCACAGGGAAATTCCTTTCCAGCCACCGCCGCATTTGCCGCCTTCACCATATCTTTGGGAATGCCGAGTGACGTCGCGAAATCGTTCGTGCTTCCCGCCGGTATATATCCGAGCGGCATGGTAAGCCCGCGATGCATCATTCCCGTTACGACCTCATCCAGTGTTCCGTCCCCGCCGCTGCATACCAGAAGGTCGTAAGCCGCGGCTTCTTCCTCGACCTTATGTATGGCATCTCCCCGCGCCTGGGTAGGGTAAACCGTCACCTCATAACCGGCCTTTACCATGTTATCGACAATCTCCAGAAGCTGGTTTTTAATCTGGGCCTTCCCCGAAAATGGATTAAATATAAACAACAATCTTTTTTTCATATCCATAAAACTCTGCCGCCTTCCGACCTATCTGGTTAAAAACGCTTCCATGGCCGCAATCGCCTCCTCCTCGTCTTCCCCCTCGACATCGAGTACGACTTCTTCACCATTTAACAGCGCAATTCCCATCATCCCCATGATACTTTTGGCATTGATGCGCATACTCCCCTGCTCAAGATAAATCCGGCTCCCATACTGATTGGCAGTCTGCACTAACATAGCAATCGGTCTTGCTTCCATGGCATCCTGCATGTTCACTACTACACTTTTTCTCATATTTTCCCTCCACTCCGTTTCCTCTTTTTAATACCCTCGCAGTTCCTCCGCAATTTCGCTGATTTTCCGAAGCCTGTGGTTCACCCCCGATTTTCCCACCGGAGGATTCAGATAGGTTCCAAGCTCTTTGAGCGGCGCGTCCGGGTACTCCAGCCGAAGCTGTGCCATCTCCTTTAAATTGTCGGAAAGACTGTCTAACCCGGCAGTTGCTTTAATATATTCAATGTCCCGAAGCTGCTTGACCGCGGCGTTGACCGTTTTGCTGATATTTGCTGTCTCGCAGTTCACTTTCCGATTCACCGAATTGCGCATTTCCTTCAAAATCCTGACATTTTCCAGGTTCATCAGCGCCACATGCGCCTCCATGATATTTAACATATCCACAATCTGCGCGCCTTCTTTTAAATAGACTATCTGATGATTTTTCCTGGCAACGATTTTCGCCTCCATGTCAAAGCTGTTGATGACATCCCGAAGCTGCCCGGCCTGCCGGGGATTCCGGCACACAATTTCAAAGTGATAGGATTTGTTGGGGTCACTGATGGAGCCCCCCGCCAGAAACGCTCCGCGGATGAATGCCCGCTTACAGCACATCTGCTGTAGCAGAATACCGTTCACCGTATCCGTGATGTGCGGCCGGTTCTCTGTTTTGTCCCACATTCTCACAGCCTGAAAAATGCGGGACGTATCCGAAGCGTCTCCCCCGGGAAACAATTCTTCAAGCAGCGTCCTGTACTTTTCCAGCAGCAGAGGGTTTTCCGAATCCAAAAGCCTTTCAGCGCCAAGCTGCCCCGGCTCTCTGATTCCGTCAAAGGCGAGCAGCACCGCCAGCTCTGCAAGCCTGCAATGCCTGCTTTTGCCTATCTGCCTGGCTAATTCCTGTTTTACCTCACTTGAAAACGACATCTTATTTCCCTCTCAACGCGTCTTTCCCGATATCCCGATGCTCAATTTTCAGCCCGTATTCCTTCTGCTCGGACAACCGCCTGTAAAGCTCGTTCGCCAATGTGACAGACCTGTGCTTGCCTCCGGTACAGCCGATGGAAATTACAAGCTGATTTTTTCCCTCGGTAATATAGTTGGGAATCAGAAAATTAAGCATATCCTCCAGCTTGTCCAAAAATACATGGGCCTCCGAAAACTGGAGGACATAGTCCTGAATTTCCTTATCGTTTCCCGTCTTTGCACGAAGCCCCTCGACATAATAAGGGTTCGGCAGAAAACGGACGTCAAATACCAAATCCGAATCCACCGGGATTCCGTACTTAAATCCGAAAGAAAGAACCGTGATAAACAGATTTTTGTAATCCTGATGCTGCACAAAGATTTTATCAAGTTCGCCCTTCAGCTCTCTTGTCAGAAGCTGACTGGTGTCGATGATATAGTCCGCGCGCTCCTTTAAAAACGCAATGCGCTTTCTCTCCTCCGCGATTCCCTTATCCACTCGTTCCCCGCCGGATAAAGGATGATTTCTGCGCGTCTCCTTATATCGCTTCACAAGCACGGAATCCTCCGCATCCAGATACAGTATTTCATACTGCACGCCGTTATCTTTCATCCGGTCCAGCACGTCACGGAGTTCCCCGAACGCCTGCCCGCTGCGAATGTCGATACCGACCGCGACCTTCTGGAGCTCCGTACTCTGAAGGGTTGTCAGCTCCACAAATTTCTCCAGCAGCAGAATCGGCAGATTATCAACGCAGTAAAATCCGATATCCTCCATCATTTTGATTGCCGTACTTTTGCCTGCTCCGGACATCCCGGTTAAAATGATAAATTTCATGCAATCCCATGCCTTTCTCTTATCCTCGGAGGGCGGCTCAGCGCCCTCTTCGTTCCGTCAAAACTCAC
>CALWBG010000245.1 GCA_944375975.1 uncultured Roseburia sp. | reverse complement strand
CAAAGCCGGTACTGAAAAAGCTGCCGGGCTGGAAATGCGAGATCCGGGGCATTAAAAATTATGACGAGCTTCCCGAGAACTGCAAGAAGTACGTAGAGTTTATCGAGGAGCAGATTGGTTATCCGATTACGATGGTATCGAACGGTCCGGGCAGAGATGATATTATTTATCGCACGAAATAAAAAATGGAGAATCATATGATACGCAATGTTATTTTTGACGTGGGAAAAGTTCTGGTGGAATGGGAGCCTGTGGAAGCGATGCGCCGTCTGGGGATGGATGAAAATACCGCCCGGGCGGTGGCGGACGCGACGGTGAACACACCGGATTGGGACGAGTCGGACCGCGGTCTGCTGTCCCCGGAGGAGCTGCTCTCCCGTTTTATCGGAAAAGCGCCGGATTATGAGAAGGAAATCCGTCTGTTCTGGGAGCATATCGATACGGCGATTTACCAGTTTGATTATGTGAAGGAATGGATGCGGCGGCTGAAAAATAACGGCTACAGGCTCTATATTCTTTCTAATTACGGAGAATGGACCTACCATCATACGCAGGAGGCATTGTCGTTCCTTGCGGATGTGGACGGGGCGATGTTTTCCTATCAGGTAAAGCAGATTAAGCCGGAGCCGGAGATTTATCAGTCTCTGCTCAAAAAGTTTGATTTAAAGCCATCCGAGTGCGTATTTCTCGACGACCGTGAGGAAAATATCCGGGGTGCCAAAGAGCAGGGTATTGCGGGGATTTTGTTTACATCGTATGAAGACGCGCTTGTGCGTTTAAGGGAACTGGGAATCGAATAAGGATGCACTCTCTTTGGAGCGCCGCCGTCTGGCGGCGCTTTTTTGCGTGCGCAGAAGGTTTCGGTTTTCACAGATTTATCACAAAACTATCCCTGTTTGAACACATTTAAACGGTAACCTGTATAGAAGCTATTAATGTGGAAAAGGAGGAGTCAGGCGTGATTGAAATCAATCATCTGGTAAAAAAGTACGGCAGTCACGTGGCCGTGGACGATTTATCGCTTACGGTGGAGCCGGGTAAAATCTATGGATTTTTGGGGCCCAACGGCGCGGGAAAATCGACGACGATGAACATCATTACCGGGTATCTTGCCGCAACCGCGGGAGAAGTCAGGATCAACGGTTTTGATGTGGTGGCACAGCCGGAGGAGGCGAAAAAGTGTGTAGGTTATCTGCCGGAGCTGCCGCCGCTTTATATGGATATGACAGTAAAGGAATATCTCGATTTTGCGGCGGAGTTAAAAAAGCTGCAAAAGAGCCTGCGTGCGGGCTATGTGAAGGAGGCTATGAAGATTACGCAGACGGAGGAGGTCAGGGGACGGTTGATTCGGAACCTTTCCAAGGGCTACCGGCAGAGAGTCGGCTTTGCCCAGGCGGTCCTCGGTTATCCGGAAATTATTATTCTGGATGAGCCTACCGTTGGACTTGACCCGAAGCAGATTATTGAAATCCGTGACCTGATTAAGGAGCTTGGGAAAAAGCATACCGTGATTTTAAGCTCACACATTCTGTCCGAAATATCGGCGGTCTGCGACCATGTCTTTATCATATCGAAGGGAAAACTGGTCGCGAGCGATTCCACCGGGAATCTTCTGGAGCAGATGACAGGGGCACAGGAAATCGAGCTTTTGGTAAAGGCTGAGCCGTCTCTGGCGGAAACAAGACTGCTGCAGCTTGCCAAAGTGGAGCGCTGTGAGCTGCTGGAACAAAGGGAGCCGGAAACGGCTGCGGTGCGTATCACCGCAAAGAAAGACTGCGATGTGCGTGAGGCGGTATATCATGCCTGTGTGAATTTCGATATGCCTATTTTGGAGATGAAGGAATCCTCCAAATCACTCGAAGACGTATTTCTTGAGCTGACATCGCAGGAAGGAGGAGCAAGGTAATGTTTGCCATTTTTAAAAGAGAAATCAAAGCATATTTCCGGACCGTGGTAGGCTGGCTTTTCATCGCTGCGGTGCTCGCCCTGTACGGACTGTACTTTTATGCCTACAATCTGCGTTCCGGGTATCCTTATATTTCCTATTCCCTGTCCGCGATTGCGTTTATTATGCTGATTGCCGTTCCGGTTCTCACCATGCGCAGCTTTGCGGAGGAGCGGCATACCAAAACAGACCAGCTAGTGCTGACCGCTCCGGTGTCGCTGGGAAAGATTGTTTTCGGGAAATATCTTGCAATGGTCGGCGTGTTTACAGCCGCGATGGCGGTAATCGCCCTGACGCCGCTTTTTCTATCCATTTACGGAACGGTTCCCATGGGTGAGAGCTACGTGGCGCTGCTTGGCTTCTGGCTATATGGCTGTGCCTGCATTGCAATCGGTATGCTGATGTCGGTATTGACGGAAAGTCAGGTCATTGCCGCGGTGCTGGCCTTTGCGGTTTTGTTTTTGGGCTATATGATGTCGAGTATTACCAGCCTGATTTCCCAGAGCGGAAATATTCTGACCGCGATACTGGGCGCCTATGATCTGTATACGCCGCTGGAAAGCTTTATGAACGGCTGTCTGGATTTGACGGGGCTTGTCTATTTCCTCTCCGTGATAGGGCTCTGTCTGTTTTTAAGCTGCCAGCTCATCCAGAAAAGACGGTATTCCGTCAGTATGAAAAAAATTGCGCTCGGCGCGTTTTCCATTGGAACAATTGTGATTGCCTGCGCCGTGGCAGTCGGCGTAAATCTTGTAGTGCGGGAGCTGCCTTCCACCGTGACGGCGATTGACGCTACTTCCACGCAGCTTTACTCTATTACGGATACGACGAAGGATTATCTGAAAGGACTGGATGAGGACGTAACGATTTACGTTCTGGCAGCGGAAAAAAGCGCGGATTCTACGCTGGCCGAAACCTTACAGAGGTACGAAGATCTTTCCGGCCATATCAAAGTCGAATATAAGAATCCGTCCACCAATCCGACCTTTTATCAGCAGTACACGAGCGAGGCACCGTCCTCGGGAAGTATGATTGTGGTGAGTGAACAGCGCTCGCGGGTGATTGATTACAGTGATATATACGAATACTCATTTGATTATTCCACCTATACGCAGTCGCTTGACGGATATGACGCGGAGGGGCAGCTTACGAGTGCGATTCAGTATGTCACAATGGATTCCTCAGAGCTCCCGGTTATCTATGAGATTACCGGGCACGGGGAGAATGCATTGTCCGGCGGCTTTACCGAGGCGGTGGAAAAAGCGAATATGACGCTGTCGGAGCTGACGCTTTTAACCGAGGATGCGGTGCCGGAGGACGCGGCGGCGATTATTATTAACGGACCTGCCTCCGATTTTTCCGAGGATGATGCAAAGAAGGTGACGGATTATCTGGAAAACGGCGGAAAAGCCTTAATAGTCACGAACTTTGAGTATAAAAATCTGACCAATTTCGAGAGTATTTTATCTTCCTACGGAATAGAACGCGTGGATGGCATTGTAATGGAAAACGACGCTTCCTACTATTATAATAATATACCCTATTATCTGCTGCCGGATGTGGCGGGCAGCAGCTATACGACCTCGGTGAGCGGGAAATATATCTTTGCGCCTTACAGCGAGGCGTTCAGCTATGACGGCGAGTCGGAGGATGTGACCTATACCGCTCTGCTGGAGACGACAGAAGCTGCGGTTTCCAAAATTGATGTAGCCAA
>CALWBG010000244.1 GCA_944375975.1 uncultured Roseburia sp. | reverse complement strand
GGATAATTATTAATGATGGCCATTCCTGCTATCTGTTTTTTAAACGCATCTGCGTCAATCAGTCTCATTTGTCCTGCACCTCTCTGCTCACAACCTCATGCAGGGCAATGAATTTCCCCTCGTGTTCCATGCAGTACCGCTTTAAGATTTCTTCCGCCGCTTCCCTCTCGCTTCCGTGTGGCGTTTCCGGGGATAGTGTGATATCTTCCTCGTGCACGCAACGTCGACTTCCATCCGGCAGCAACTCCATGATGCAGCAAACGTCGACTGTCTCAATCTCCGGTGCCGCATGGTCAGCTTTCCACTGGCGGCAGATTTCAAGCAGTCCTGCGCTGTCTTCTACTCTTACACCCATAGCGCCGGCACAGTACGAAACACCGTCATTTTTATAAAACGAAAGAGGGCAATCTTCGCATTTTCTTTTTTCTATTTCGCAATTCCTAATTTTTCCCAGAAGCTTGAGCACTTCCTCCGCGGTCATTTCCGGCTCCGCAAGCCCGGCTATCATATCGTCGTCCCAAATCCAAAAGCCGTTATCTTCCTCCATTTTGTAGCGTTCAGTTTTTTCAAAAGCATTTCTGACCGTCATTATTTTCCCCAGCCAACGGTCCATTCCGCCGTCTGCATTCATTCTATCCGTTCTCTTGCCTGCGATTCGAACTCTGTCACCAGCCTTATATTTCATCTTCGTTTCCTCCATCCTTTAATTTCCTTGCATATTTTAATTGAAAAGGCACTTCCCGGAACCTTTTCAGCGCTTCCGGTTCTACGTGCTTTTCCTGCCGCAGCTCCATCGTCTGGATTCCGCGGGTGACGGCACGCCGTTTTTTATAATCTGCGTACACCGGGTCTCACCGCCTCTCCCCTGCTGCCGCATCGTCTTTTTGTATTCCTTCCGCCGGATTCTATGAACAGCTTCATCTGCTGCCAGTCCCCGCCAAACAGACGATTCGCCGTTTCCTGTAAAACCTCCGTTCTGTACTCCTGCATGGAGACTACTGGCCGGTAGACGCGGCGTCCGTTTCCCTGCGACCGTATGTAGCCTTTCTTTTCTATGCGGCTTAAGAATGTGCTGATGGTCTGCGGCTTCCAGTCGTAACCGTATTTTTGATTTGCAACCTCCCGTATTTTCGCACTTCCCGCCTCTCCCCTAATTGATAGAAGCGTCAGAAATATTTGTTCTTCACAACATGCTAATCGTTCCATTTTCCCCTCCTGCTGCTCTCTGTGTTTAAAAACGCCATATACTGTCCGCAAGTCATTCCGTGCTCCCTTGCAAGGCGGGCGGCCTCTGACAGGCTAAGCCCGTCCCGGCGGGTGCTCCTTTTGCCCCGCTTTCGTTCCCGTTTCTGCCTGCCTCTGTCTATTTCCCTGATTCTGCGGCATTCGTCGCTGCATGCGGTCGCCCGCTGGCTTTTCGTTGTAAACTCCTTTCCGCAAATGGCGCAGCGCTTTGTGTATGTGATCATTCCGAACATGTCCCTCCTTTCCCTCCGGGCCAAGTGCCCGGAGCTGACCGATATTTACAGGTAACTGTGATATATTAACCAATGGATGGGAAATTCCATTTTTGATATTTCAGCTTTTCTTCGTCCCAGTCCGGGTAGCACTCCTTGAGATGGTCCCGGAAGATTCCCAACATTTCCGCGCGAAGCCCCAGGCTTCCGTTATCCAGCAGCATGTGATGATACCGGCAGCCTACTGCTCCGTTCTCCGGGATTCCAAGCCCACCCTGGGATTTGTTTATGTAATGCATGATGTCTTTCTTGCGGTAGAGCAGGGTATCCTTGTTTTCCATGTGATACCCTCTTTTGCAGAAAATACAGGTCTCATCGTCCCGGACGCAGATTTCGCGCCTTGCTTTTTCGTCAAACTGGAATTTCCTGTTTTTCGCTGTTCTTGCCTTCATTGACCGGCTCCCTCCTTTCTCTTAAGTTCTTCCAACAGCCCCGGTGTATACGCGTTCGGCTGCCGCAGATAAAATGTATACAGGTTGCCCTGAAGGCCCCGGAGCAGTTCCTCCCATTTATCCCGATTTTTTACCTCCTGCCCCCGTGCGGTCTGCCAATGGTTCTTTATCCACTTTTTTACGTGCTCCGGTCCCGCGAAACCATCATAGAGATACTGCGATTCCGTGTAGATGGATAATATGCATTTCTCTCTCATACGAGTAAATACTCGTATCAGAGCCTCCAACTGTGCCCTGTTTTCGTTCATGTTCTGTACCGGCTCACAGCAGCGGAGCACCGCGGGCATGTTCTTCCCAGGCGGGTAGTATTCCAGGGCATAGCCTATGTACCCGTCCCGTGGCCAGCGCCCCCGGATGGACGACGCCAGATAAACGTTTACCTCTTTCATCCGCCGCCACCTTCTTTCCAATCCTCCTCCGACCCTTCCCGGAGCCGGATTTCCGTGTAGTAATAATACGACATTCCCGTATACGGGTTTACCCCGCTGCGGATGCTGTCTCTATCTATGTAATAGCCGGGAGCGGGTTTTGGTCCCTCCTGTACCAGCTTTCGGACCGTCCGGCGCTTATACCGGTGCGTCTCCTGTTCCGGCAGAACCAGATTTTTGCTGTGGCTGTAGGCGGAGAAAATCTTCCTGTCCTCCTCGTCGCCGAACAGGGTGAGCTGTCCCTCGATCTGTTCCTTCTCCAACGGCTTTGTGATATAAGCGGCAAGCTGTTTGAAATCCCCGTCCTCATACAGGGGCGTGAAATACAGGTATTTTCCGTACTTCTCCCAAATCTCCTGTATCATGTCCGCCGTCCCGGACTGGCCGGGAAGTGCATTGATCGTCATATGGATATGGGGTCCCCCTCGCTTCCCAATCTCCAGACGGCAGATATATTTCAGCTCACTGCCTCTTTTGCGGTATGCCTTGCGCAGCTCCAGCAAAAAGTCTTTGCGGATCTCTTTCAGTTCTTTGCCCTTCATACGGGTTCCTTTGGGAAATTTCAGAGTTATCCACAGATCGCCCCTGTGGAAATTGGCACGAATCAGCCGGAGCACCAGTTTCTCTTTATTCCACTGGTTTTGTCTCCGTATCTGATCCGGTGTGGCTTTCTTCCTCGGAGCTCGTTTCTCTCCCTTGGCCCCGTATTTCCCCGCCCACTTGATCTCATGCTCTATGTACTTTCCGTTTTTCCCATAACAAAATCTATCTTCCCTGTATGCCATGCCCTCACCGTCAAACTTTAATATACTTAGATTGTTAAATAAGACGGGGAAAATCCCCCGAAGCACTTGCGTTCTGCGGGCAAACATGATATACTTTTTATGTATGAAATGTTTGTCCCGCAAACATACCGGGCATGGAAATCTCCTTTTCCATGCCCACTTTTTATGCCGTTCGCATCACGTTTTCATAGGTGTGCCGCGTGTGTGAATATCCGTGGAAGATACACCACTCGCACGCTTTTAAATATGCTTCTTCGTCAATCAGTCCCGGCACAGGCTCGTCCAACTGCCGGTCTCCGAAAATTTCCCGCCGGATATCCTCCGGAATTTCCAGCTTATGGGCAATCATTGACGCAGTATCTACGCACAGTGCTGCCTCTAAATACTCTTTTCTCCTCATGTGGTGCTTGAAAATCTCCGCCTGGTCGTACAGCTTTCCGATGATATCCTTTTCATTCAGCATAACGAACCGCCTCATACGCTCTT
>CALWBG010000243.1 GCA_944375975.1 uncultured Roseburia sp. | reverse complement strand
GGTGTGCATATGAGACTTTTACAGGTCCGGTCCTATTGGACCGGACCTGTTTTGCAATGAGCGCATAAATGCGCAATAAGAAAAAGGAGGACATTATTTATGTCATTAAACAAAAAGTCAGTGGATGATATTAACGTAAAGGGAAGAAGAGTGCTTGTTCGCTGTGATTTTAACGTACCGTTAAAAGATGGTGTAATTACAGACGATACGCGTATTGTTGCGGCGCTTCCTACCATTCAGAAATTAATCAACGACGGTGGAAAGGTGATTCTCTGCTCTCACCTCGGAAAGGTAAAGAACGGGCCGAACGAGGGCGAGTCGCTGGCACCGGTGGCAAAGAGACTTTCCGAGAAGCTCGGCAAGGAAGTGACCTTCGTATCCGATTACCACGTAACGGGAGAGGAAGCGACGAAGGCGGTAGAGGCCATGAAGGAAGGGGATGTTGTATTATTACAGAATACCCGTTTCCGCGGCGCTGAAGAGACAAAGAACGGTGAGGAGTTCAGCAAGGAGCTGGCTGATTTGGCGGACGATTACGTATGCGATGCGTTCGGTTCTTCCCACAGAGCGCATGCTTCCGTTGCGGGCGTTACCAAATATATTACGGCAAAGGGCGGCTCTAACGTTGTCGGCTACTTAATGCAGAAAGAAATCGACTTCCTTGGAAATGCGGTTGAGAACCCGGTGCGTCCTTTTGTTGCGATTCTGGGCGGCGCTAAGGTTGCCGACAAATTAAACGTAATTTCCAATTTGCTGGAGAAGTGCGATACGTTAATTATCGGCGGCGGTATGGCATATACTTTCTTAAAGGCACAGGGCTATGAGATTGGAAAATCCCTGGTAGACGATACCAAGCTTGACTACTGCAAGGAAATGATGGAGAAAGCGGAGAAGCTCGGCAAAAAGCTTCTGCTTCCGGTGGATTCCGTAACGATTACCGATTTCCCGAACCCGATTGACGCTCCGGTAGAGATTGAGACCTACGATGTTGCTGATATGCCGGCAGACAGAGAGGGATGTGACATCGGACCGAAAACGGCGGCAATGTATGCCGAGGCTGTTAAGACCGCGAAAACCGTTGTTTGGAACGGACCGATGGGTGTATTCGAGAACCCGATTCTCGCGAAAGGTACGATTGCTGTGGCACAGGCTTTGGCGGACACGGACGCTACCACCATCATCGGCGGCGGTGACTCCGCGGCGGCAGTCAACCAGCTTGGCTTTGCAGACAAGATGAGCCATATCTCCACCGGCGGCGGTGCGTCCCTCGAATTCTTAGAGGGCAAAGAACTCCCCGGCGTTATGGCAGCAGACGATAAATAAGAACTGCCGAAACGAAAATCTGCTGCCAGAACGCCGTAGTTATGGCAGCAGACGATGTGGCAGACAATTATAAAACGGGAAAGAGGATAAGAACATGGCAAGAAAGAAAATCGTAGCCGGCAACTGGAAGATGAACATGACTCCGAGCGAGGCTGTAAAATTAGTAGAAGAATTAAAGCCGCTGGTAGTGAGCGACGACGTAGAAGTTGTTTACTGCGTGCCGGCGATTGACATCGTTCCGGTAGTAGAGGCCGTAAAGGGAACGAATGTTACGGTTGGCGCCGAGAACATGTACTATGAGGAAAAGGGTGCGTACACCGGAGAGATTTCACCGGAGATGCTGGTGGATGCGGGCGTAAAATACGTGATTATCGGACATTCCGAGAGACGCGACTATTTCAAAGAGTGCGACTGCATGCTCAATAAGAAAGTAAAGAAAGCCTTAGAGCACGGTCTGACACCGATTCTTTGCTGCGGAGAGACCTTAGAGCAGAGAGAAATGGGAATTACCCTCGATTGGATTCGTATGCAGATTAAGTCCGATTTGGTGGGCGTGACCGCGGAGCAGGCGGCTTCCATGGTGATTGCATATGAGCCAATCTGGGCCATCGGAACCGGCAAAACGGCGACGGCGAAGCAGGCGGAGGAGGTATGTAAGGCAATCCGCGAATGTATTGCGGAGATTTACGATACCGATACGGCTGAAAAAATCCGTATTCAGTATGGCGGTTCTGTGAACGCTGGCAACGCGGCGGAGCTTTTCGCACAGCCTGATATCGATGGCGGACTGGTTGGCGGCGCTTCCTTAAAGGCGGATTTCGGTAAAATCGTCAACTATAAATAATGCTTCCAGACTGGATGACAGAGAAAAAAGGGGGTTCTTTCTGAGCGGAGCTGCGGATAGAATTCCCTTTTATTCATGGTATAGGATATGGGGAAAAAGATTGCATTGATTGTTCTGTGCGGGCTTGTTATGCTGGGAATCCGCGGAGCCTGGGCACAGCAGCAGGCGAGGACAGAAGAAAAGAAAACAGAGTCGAGATATCAGGAGCCGGACCGCGGCTTCGACAATCAAGTGCTGCAGGAAAAAACGGTGCCGGAGCAAACGGAAACACAGGAACGGCAGGTGAATGCTTCGTCCGACATGCCGATGAACGATGATAAGACACAGGGCGGCAGTGTGACCGAAGCCGGAGAGGCTTTTGTGGCAGCGGGTGATAATGTAATACGGCAGGAGGAGCCGCAGGGGGAAGAAGCGCTGTATCAGGAAGCTTTTGAATATGAAAAGGGATATATTTTCGTGGGTGATTCCAGGTTTTACCTGATGAACGAGGATTGCGGCATTGAGGAGGTCCCCAATTTTTTTGTGGTGTCCTGTCCGGGAATGGGGTACCGGTGGCTGGTTTCGACCGCACTGCCAAAGGTTTCGGACATTCAAAAGCAGCATCCGGAAATTGAACGCTGGGCCCTTATCTGCGGTCTGGGGGTCAATGATTTAAGCTATGCCGCATCTTATGTCCGGCAGTATACATCATTGTCCCAAAATACAGAGCTATGGCTGCTTTCGGTCAATCCAACCGGAGAGGGGGCACCGTCCCGATGCGGCAATGACAGGATTGAGGCGTTTAACAGAAAGCTTCGCCAGGTTTCCGGAGCAAAATATATCGATTCTTACCGTTATCTGAAAAAGCTCGGATACCATACCGCTTCCGACGGTGTTCATTATGATTCGGATTCCAACTGGGCAATTTATTCGTATATATTGGAGCAGCTTTACCGGGAGGTCGGAAACGACCCGGTCAATGAGAGCGAATGTGAGGCGCGGGCGAGTACGCTGGAAAGAAAGCTGAGCCGGGAATATGGCAGATAGGAAAAACGTCCTGTAAAGGGGCTTGAAATGCAACGGCTTTATCAGTATAATGTTTTCTGGTATCAGGAAACACTGCTCTCGCATTGTAAGGGCGGGCAATTTCAGGTGATTTGAGGAGCTTATGAAAAAAAGGTGCATGGGAAAAGCACTTATCATATTGGTTTTCGTTGTCGGTTTGTACGCCGCGTGGAGTATCCGCGAAACGGAGCCCGCATACGGAGAGAGTGCGGCTTCGGATGCTATTGCGGCAACAGAGGCAGAATCGAAAGCTGATGTAATACAAATGGTGGCGCAGCAGACTGATAAGGATGATTTATCAGAGGCGTTTCGTGTTATTTTGGAGGGTGCGACAAAAGAGTTTATCGCGGGTTATGTGATAGACGAATCATTTTTGATGTGGCTCGATGCCGAATACGGAGACGAAAAAATAATAGAGCTTGCCAGCCGTGGAGCAACAACGCCTGCCGGGGCTATGTCATCTACGCTATGGAAAACTGCGGGTTTTCTCCCGCAGACA
>CALWBG010000242.1 GCA_944375975.1 uncultured Roseburia sp. | reverse complement strand
TATAATCTCTGCGCGGTCGGGGAAAATGAGCGTGCAATGCAGTATTATGCTCATGCCATCCGTCTGTTTTACCGGCTCAGGCGGTCGGAGGACATTGCCGAGGTTCAGTATAACATGTCCTTAAACTGCATTATGTGCGGGGATTACCCGAAAGCGGAAATGTATCTGACCCAGTGCATGAAGGCGGTGGAGAAGCTTCATCTGAACAGCCTTCGGGTCTGCAATCTCTCCAAGCTTTACGGCCTGCTCGCGCTGGTGTCGATTTTGCAGGGCAACCGGTTTAATTGCGAGCGGTATCTTCATAACTGTAAACAGTTTTTAAATTACGTACTGGAAAAAGAAAAGCTCGGGGATGATTTGGGAACGGTACATGACTATGCGAAGATTGACGACGATATGTTTTTGTATACGTTTTCCAATGCCCTTCTGGCGCGCCATGACGGCGAGGAAGCGCGGGCGGCAGCCCTGTTCGAGCAGGCGGAGGAATATTTAAAGCACTGCGAGGGCAATCAGTTTTTCAGCTATGCGCTTTTCCGCAGAAGCCGGATGGAATGCTATCTTGCGCTGGGGAAAAGGCAGCTCTGCGAGGAGGAACGCGCCTGTCTTATGCAGTATGAGGAATCTCACCGCAACATGTTTGGCGGTCTGGTAAAGGAAATTCTAAAGACACTTCCCCCGGTGTCCGGGCAGGAAACGGAAAAAGGTGAAACCTCCATGCAGAAGCTGGATGAGCTGATTTGGCAGGAAAGCATGGTTCTGGCATATAAGAGCAAGAAACGGCAGCTTGATTTTATCTCGACATGGCAGAAGCTGATAGATGTGACCGGGATGCACGCGTCGGAAATGATGGACATGGTGATGAAGACATTTCTGAATCATTTTAATGTAGACTGCGCGGTTTATGTGCGCTGGAACGAAAAACAGCCGCAGGTGCTTTACAATAATACCGGAAAAGACCTGACGAGGGAAATTTTAAAGCAGATTGCCGAATCCCTAAAGCAGGATACCGGCGGTTTTGCGATTTCCAAAATCAGCAGCAATTATGCGGAGCATCAGGATATTACTTCCGTTTTCGGGGAGGATGATGTCTGCTCCATGGTGGCGGTTCCGTTTTTTAATAATGCCAGAATCGAAAGCTTTCTGATCACATATGTCCTGATGAAGGATAACTGGCATTCGTCCGTCAACCGTTATATGCTGGATGAGGACGACTTGAATATGTATCAGCTTTTGTTCCGCGAGGTAAGATATTCTTTGAACAGGCTTGACGCTTATGATAAAATATATGAGATGAACAATAAACTGTATCTTTCGGCCGTGACGGACCAGCTTACCGGGATTTATAACCGTGAGGGCTTTTATCAGCAGCTTAACCGCCTGTTAAAAGAATTTGAGTCCGGGAGGCGAAGCGCCGAACTGGGGCTGATGTTCATTGATTTGGATAATTTCAAACACTATAACGATACCTTCGGTCATGACATCGGGGATTTGATTTTAAAAGAGATGGCGGAGATTTTTGAACACCTTGCGAGACAGCGCGGGTTTGTCTGCCGCTACGGCGGGGACGAATTTATCATTGTACTCTATACCGCGGATAAGGCGTTGCTCGAGAAGGCTGCCCGTGATATTTACCGCTCGATTGACGAGTGCGGCGGGTTTGAGCGGCAGATTTCCAGAAAGCTTGGAAAACCGGTCTCGATTGATGAGAAGCAGAGGATTTCCTGTTCGATTGGCGTCGTTGCGGGAGAAGATATCAGGAGTGAGGATGAAATTAACCGGATGATTAAGCGGGCCGATGATCTGCTTTACACAATAAAGACGTCTACAAAAGGAACTTACCGTATATGAAAATTGTTTTGCCGGAAAAAGTAACCTATATTATCGATACTCTCTGGGCGCATGGCTACGAAGCGTATGCGGTCGGCGGCTGTGTGCGTGACACCGTGCTTTCCCGCACGCCGGGGGACTGGGATATTACGACCTCGGCGAAGCCGGCCGAGGTAAAAGAGCTGTTTCGCCATACGATTGATACGGGAATCCGTCATGGAACCGTCACGGTCATGCTCGGGCATGAGGGTTTTGAGGTGACCACCTACCGAATCGACGGAGAGTATGAGGATGCCAGACATCCGAAGGAGGTGCAGTTTACCGGAAGCCTGTTGGAGGATTTGAAGCGTCGCGACTTTACTGTCAATGCGATGGCATATAATGACAGGGACGGCCTTGTGGATGCCTTTGACGGACTTTCCGATTTAAAGCATGGCATTATCCGCTGCGTCGGAAACCCTAAGGAGCGGTTTTCCGAGGATGCCCTTCGCATGCTGCGCGCGGTGCGGTTCGCGGCTCAGCTTGATTTTGTGATTGAGGAAGGAACGAAAGAGGCAATCCATACTCTTGCGCCAAACATTGCGAGGGTGAGCGCAGAGCGGATTCAGGCGGAGCTGTTAAAGCTCCTTGTGTCCGACCATCCCGAAAAGCTTCGGACAGCATACGGGACCGGGCTTACGGCGGTTTTCCTTCCCGAGTATGACGCGATGATGAAAACTCCGCAGAATAATCCCCACCATTGCTATTCCGTGGGAGTGCATGTGACGGAGTCCTTAAAATACGTTCCGGCAGATAAGGTGCTGCGTTTGGCGATGCTGTTTCACGACGTTGCAAAGCCGGCGTGCAGGAGCGTGGACTGCGCCGGAGTGGATCATTTTTACGGGCATCCGAAGGAGGGCAGCGAGATGGCGCGGGCGATTCTGCGCAGGCTCAAGTTTGACAATGATACGACGGACCGGGTATGCCGCCTCATCCGCTGGCACGATGATAACCCCGGGCTGAATGAAAGACTCATCCGAAGGGCGGCAAACCGCATCGGTACGGAGCAGTACCCGGCGCTTTTTGCGGTAAAGCGGGCGGATATTCTCGCGCAGAGCGCTTACCGCAGGGAGGAAAAGCTTGCCTATATAAACGGCTATGAGGCAATTTACGATGAAATTCAGAAAAAAGGACAGTGCCTGACAATAAAGCAGCTCGCGGTGACCGGAAATGATTTGATTGCGGCGGGGATGAAGCCCGGCAAGGAAATCGGTGAAACGCTTAAAAGGCTGCTTGAGCTGGTGCTTGAGGATCCTTCCTTTAACACAAAAGAGAAATTACTTGAACAGGTTCATAAATAAAGATTCCCTCTCATATGATGAATAGACGCGGTGGAAAGACCGTAAATCAATCATATTGGAGGGGGTCTTTTTGTATAATCGGCCGGAACAGATCTTAGAAAAATATGACCTGGAAATAAAGTCCGTTTCCAAGGGTCGTGACAGTTATAATTGTGAGACGAACCAGGGGCAGAAGGTGTTGAAGGAATACAGAGGTTCCATGGAGCGGGCGGAATTTCTTGCGGATATGCTTTCCCATCTGAAGCGGGAGGGTATATGTGTGGAGACGGTGGTGCGGACTGCGGAGGGAATGCCATTTGCGGTAAATGAGGACGGTGTGAAATACATGCTGGTCGATTCTTTTGCCGGCGCGGAGTGTGACACGAAAAGCCGCTCGGATATGCTTACTGCGGCACGTCTTCTGGCGGATTTACATAATGCGTCCATGAGCTATCCGGGGGAGGTTCCGGAATTTGTCCGTACGGAAAACTACGCGCTGCTGCATTTGTATGAGAAGCATAACCGTGAGCTAAATAAAAAAAAAAAAAAAGAGAAATAAAAGAAGAAAAAAAATGAATTTGAGATGATGTTTGC
>CALWBG010000241.1 GCA_944375975.1 uncultured Roseburia sp. | reverse complement strand
GAAAAGTCTGCGCAGCCAGATTAACCGGGAGAATCTCGAAAAGCTTTTTTCCTATAATGTGTCCAACGAAAAAATGCTGATTGCAAGATCCATGCCGTTATTCCTTAAAAATATCGCGATGCGGTATGTCTACACAACGTCCGCGCTTGCCAATACGGCTACCGTGACGAATATCGGGAACATCACTGTGGCGGAGGAATATGAACCCTATGTGGAAATGTTCCACGCTTTTCTTGCGATGTCAAAGGGACAGCACTTAAAGGGAACGATTTGTTCCTACAAAGACACGCTGGTGTTCAGCTTCAGTTATGATTTGGTAGATACCTCGGTTCAGAGGGGCTTTTTCCGGAAAATCGCAGGGGACGGGATTCATGTGGAAATAGAAAGCAACGGGGTTCATTATGAGTAAATGTAAGAAATGCAATATAGAAGTATTGGATGAGACGGAACGCTGCCCGCTCTGCGGCTCGGTGCTCGAGCAGACGGACGAGGTCGAAAATATGTATCCGAATGTCAGAATACGCATAAGGAAAATGGCGCTTATCGGTAAAATCTACTTTTTCTGTGCCCTGCTAGCGGAGGTGCTTCTGATTTATGTCAATATCGTGACCGAATCTCAGATGTGGTGGAGCATGATTACCGGCTTAAGCCTTTTTTACGGCTATATGCTGATTCGGTTTGCCATTTTGGGAAAAACCGGCTATCGGGCGAAAGCCATTGTGCTGACACTGATAGCGGTGCTTATGGTCATAGCCATCGATTTTGTCGTGGGCTATCAGGGCTGGTCAGTCAATTATGCGCTGCCGGCGGGAATTATCCTGATAGACGTCGGCATAATTGTCTGTATGGTGGTAAATCGCAGAAACTGGCAGAGTTATATGATGCTTCAGATTTTTATGATACTTTGCAGCGTGGTAACGCTCGTGCTGCGGTTTGCGGGAATCGTGACGGTGCCTTTTTTGGCGTTGATCGCGTTTGCGTTTTCCGTATTTCTGTTTTTGGGAACCTTAATCATCGGAGACCGCCGGGCCAGAGTGGAGCTGAAGCGCCGGTTTCATATACGATAATCCGCCGTGCCCTGCGGACGAAAAGGGAGGCGGAATACAGGGAGATAAAGGAGTAGCAAATGGCAAGGGAAAGTGAGGCAAGCATCAGGGGAAGAGTCATGCGGGAATTGATTGCTCACGTGACAAACGACCATCTGATTGGGAAAAAGATAAAAAACGGAGCATTGAGACAGAAAATCGGCAGTGCGGAGCCCCCGTGGAAATGTCCGGACTGCTTTACCATGACGGAAGTACCGATGGAAAATTTTCGGATGGAGCTTTTACAGCCAAAGGAGCGGCCGAATACGGAAAAAATTATTTTGCAGCTGCACGGCGGGGGATATGTGGGCGCGATGCGGAATGCTTACCGGATGTTTGCCGGGCTTTACAGCGAGGTAAGCCGCGGCATGGCGGTTTTGACGCCGGATTACCGTGTCGCTCCGGAAAATCCCTATCCCGCCGCACTCGAGGACGCGTTTGCGGCGTACTGCTATCTGCTCGAGGAAGGCTGGTTTGCCGACCAGATTATTGTCGCGGGGGATTCCGCTGGTGGAGGGCTTGCGATGGCGCTCTGCCATTACTTAAAGGATCATGGGAAATCGCTCCCCTGCGGCATTGTGGCCATGTCTCCGTGGACGGACCTCACCGCGAGCGGGGAATCGTATGACACCAATTATGAACGGGATCCGTTGTTTGGGAAAACGAGGGACAGTCTGATTTACAATAAGGAATATATCAGGGACAATGACCCGTTGAATGCGTATATTTCACCGCTTTACGGAGATTTCCGGGGATTTCCGCCGATGCTCATACAGGTCGGCTCCTATGAAATGCTGCTCTCCGACTCCGTCAGTGTCGCGGCGAAAGCCAGAGAGCAGGGGGTAAAGGTAAGGCTGAGTATTTATGACGGGATGTTCCATATCTTTCAGATGGCGGCTAAAATGCTGCCCGAGTCCAAAAGAGCATGGGTCGAGATTGGAAAATTTATGGACGTTTTGACAAATGACTGACGTCCATATAAGCGGGGATTCCGTTTTTGTAGGTCACGTTCACCTCGCCCTGAATCAGCGGTCTTAAATAATCATAAAGAGGCTGCTCAATATCATTTCCGGCATCGTTAATCCACTCTCTCGGGACGGATTTTGCCTCATTGGCGATGCTGCGGATTTCGGCGTGCCCATAGGAAATCTGATAGGGGGCGTCGGAGAGACGCTCCATCGTAACCATAGAGGCCGTTACACCCTCCTCGGAAAGAGAGACGGCTTTTTGTCCGAGGGCGAAGGATTCGTCCAAATCTGTTTTGGAGGCGAGATGGGCGGCACAGCGCTGCAATACGTTGATTTCGACGGAACGCACCTTGACGCCGAGTTTTTCTTTGACCAGATATTCCAGCGTTTTTCCGGCGCCGCTTAGCTGGCTGTGCCCGAAGGTGTCAACCGACTGCTCGGAGGCGCTGATATAATTGCCCGAAGCGTCGCGGATTCCCTCGGATACCGCGACGATGACGTTGTTGCGCTCAAACAGCAGACGCTTGACATCGAGCAGAAAGTCCTCCGGGTCAAATGGAACCTCCGGCAGGTAAATCAGGTGCGGAGCGGTATTATATTCGTTTCTTGCGAGAGCCGCGGCCGCGGTCAGCCAGCCGGCGTCGCGTCCCATGATTTCCACGATCGTAACGCTCTTTACGGCGTAGATAAACGTATCGTGCGCAATCTCAAGCAGAGATGACGCAATATATTTTGCCGCGGAGCCAAAGCCCGGCGTATGGTCGGTTTCACACAAATCATTGTCGATTGTTTTCGGAATGCCGATGATACGCACCGGACTGCCGATTTTTTTGCCGTACTCGGAGAGCTTTAAAACGGTATCCATGGAGTCATTGCCGCCGATATAGAAAAAGGCATCCACCTGATAGTTCTCAAACTGACGGAAAATATAGACATAAGAGGAATCGTCATCCAGATAATCCGGCAGCTTATAGCGGCAGGAGCCAAGATACATTGCCGGTGTGATTTTCAGGCGGTCTAAATCATCCGGATGCGTCTGCATGTGCCTGGTGAGATTGAGCAGGTTATCATTTAAAATTCCGGTGATTCCGTTGAGGGAACCGTAGACGGTATCATACATTTCCGAGCGCATCACGCCGTCGATGACGCCGGCAAGGCTGGCGTTGATGGCAACGGTCGGACCGCCGGACTGAGCTACCATACAATTTTTCATAAGAAAACTCCTTTGTATTTTTTTATATTTTTTCCAATTCTGCCAAAATAATACGGCACGATAAAGCACTGTATATAATACCGAAAAAAAAGGGGTTTCGCAAGATTTAATTTCCATAGAAAGAGCGGGAGAACATGAGAAAAATATGTACATTATGTCCCAGAGCCTGTGCTGTGGACCGTACAGGCCGAAAGCGGGGGATTTGCGGGCAGACCTGGCAGATAAAGGCCGCCAGGGCGGCACTGCATTTTTGGGAGGAACCGTGCATCTCGGGAGAAAAGGGGTCGGGCGCTGTTTTTTTCAGCGGTTGTCCGCTGCACTGCGTGTACTGCCAGAATCAGGGCATCGCAAACGGGACGGCGGGAGAGCTTATCAGTGAGGAACGGCTTGCCGAGATTTTTCTGGAGCTGATGGAGCAGGGTGCGAATACTATCAATCTGGTGACGCCGGGGCATTTTGCCCCTCAGATTATCCGTGCCGTG
>CALWBG010000240.1 GCA_944375975.1 uncultured Roseburia sp. | reverse complement strand
CCGGGCTGGCGGAAAATGTGACAGATAAAGTGAAGGAGAACAACCATGGAACGTATGCGGCTGGATAAGTATCTGAAGATTTCCCGGATCATCAAACGCCGCACCGTGGCCAATGAAGCCTGCGACGCCGGCCGGGTGCTGGTAAATGGCAAACCGGCCCGGGCTTCTTACGATGTCAAGGTAGGCGATCTGCTGGAACTGCATTTCGGCGCCCGCACGGTGAAGGCCGAGGTGCTCCAGGTCAATGAGTACGCCAAAAAGGAAGAGGCAGGGCTCATGTACCGGCTGGTGGACTGAACCGGCAGAAAATCAAAAGTGTAAAGGGATATGCGGTGCGGCCGGGGAGGGCCGGCGCCCCTGTCCTGCAGCCGCTGCGTATGGAAAAATCGCAGCGGCTTTTTGCGTTTATGCGTTGCAGTTTGAAAATAAGAAGGGTATATTCATATTTGCAATATTTTGAAAAGCCGATAAAATCAGCATTTGTTGTAATTCCCATATATTAGTTTCCTATTATCCAAGTGGAAACGGATTAAAGTCATTTTCATGCAAAAAAGTTGTAAAAATATAACCGATTCCTCTGGAGGATTATGTGAAATCAACAATTTGCTTGACATTGCAGAAAGTTATATTTATGATAAAAGAGATGACAGATTCCATCCCCAATGTGACGGTGGCTTCCTTTGACGGGCTTCTGGTCGATTATATGAAGGAGATTGACGCAACCATTATTATCCGGGGGCTTCGCGCTGTCACGGATTTTGAGTATGAGCTTCAGATTGCCCAGACGAACCATGTGGAGAATCCGGACGTGGAGACAATTTTTCTGACGACAAGCCTGCAATATTCCTATTTAAGCTCTACTATCGTAAAGGAATTTGCCTCTTATGGAGGAGATTTATCCAAGTTCGTTCCGCAGCGGTTTATTGAGCGGATTTACGCAAAATACAATATCAAAAAATAAGGAGTGGTTGCAATGGCCAGCAGAATTGAACAAATCATTGAAGAAATCGAAGATTATATTGACAGCTGTAAGACGCAGGCGTTTTCTTCCTCGAAGATTATCGTAAACCGCGAGACGATGGAAGAGCTTTTAAATGAGCTCCGAACCAAGACCCCGGAGGAAATCAAGCGCTATCAGAAGATTATCAGCAACAAGGAGGCGATTTTGGCGGATGCACAGGCGAAGGCAGATGCGATTATCGCCAAGGCGCAGGTGAAAACCGACGAATTGGTCAGCGAGCACCAGATTATGCAGCAGGCATATGCACAGGCAAACGAGGTTGTTATGATTGCCACCAAGCAGGCGCAGGAGATTTTGGATAATGCGACCAATGACGCTAATAATATCCGTATGGGCGCCATGCAGTATACGGATGATATTCTCAAAAATCTTGAGAGTACGATTTCTCATGCCATGGATTCCGCAAAGGCGCGCAACGAAGCGTACATGAATACCTTGCAGGGATTTTTGGATGTCGTTACGACGAACCGTGCGGAATTAAATCCCACGGCGGAGCTTCCAGAGACGGAGGAAACAGGTGAGCCGGCGGGCACGGATATTTCCTCCGATATGCTGAGCTAACGGAACAGTAAGAACACAGGGTAAGCGAGCGCGGCGGAGGCGGCGGTAAGCAAAAGCTTTAAGCCGCAGTAGCGTTTCATGGAAAGTCCTGTGCCTTTTATCATGGAGCTGGTCTGCGCGATTCCGGAAAGTCCTCCGAAGGCGGTGAATGCCATTGCGAGTACGTAGCGGGGGAAGGCCGGCAGGTTTGCGGCGGAGAGACGGTGAATCCCGTTTGTGATTTCCGTGATTCCCACCGCCTGGATTGTTATGGATTCCGGCAGCGGCAGAAGCTGCAGCATGGAAGCAATCATGGAAAACAGCATAATGTAACCACCGAGTCTGGTTAATGTTTCAAAACCATTCATGATGCCGGCGTCTATGATTTTAAAATTTATTTGAGATTGGGACGCCGGCTTATTGTATGCGGCGGCAGCCGTTTTCGTCCGCGCCTTTAAAAGGATTCGTCCCGCGGCAAGCGGGGGAAGAAACAGCACGAGGTAGCTCGGCAGAATCAGTGACGGCATTCCAAGCTGTCCGCAGAGTATGTAGCTGCTGATGAATACCGGGCTGATATTGTTGGTGATGATAAATAAAACTTCCGCCTCGTCGTGTGTGATCTTTCCACATTTTAGCAGCTCTGCACAGTTTCTGCTCCCCATGGGGAAACCGAACAGGAAACCGGAAATCAGGACAAAAGCGCCGTTTTCACTGGTGGGCAGAAGATGCCGCGTCACCGGGTAGAGGTATCTGGTAATATAGCCCAGGTAATTGGAGTAAATGAGGATATTGGATACAATCGCAAAGGGCAGCAGGGACGGAAGCACCTGCTCATACCACAAAACGAGTCCGTCCGCCGCGGAGGCGACGGCATATTGTGGGAACATCAGTACATAGCCGGTAAAAATAAGAATACCTAAGAATATTAATTTCTTTTTCATACTAAACTATATGAGAAACAGGAGGAAGCTATGAAGAACACTGGAAATTTAAATTTTGACCTGAATTTGGAGTCTAAGAAGGTTTTTTGGTATTTTGAACAGCTTGCGGCAATTCCGCACGGCTCGGGAAATACAAAGCAAATAAGCGATTATCTCGTCACCTTTGCAAAGGAGCACGGACTGACGTATTATCAGGACGAATGGAATAATGTCGTAATCATTCAGGAGGCGTCTGCAGGCTATGAGGATGCGGAGCCTGTCATCCTTCAGGGGCATATGGATATGGTGTGCGAGAAGGAGAGCGGCGTGGACATTGATTTTGAAAAGGATGGCCTGACGCTTTACATTGACGGGGATTTTCTGAAAGCGGAGGGAACCACGTTAGGCGGGGATGACGGAATCGCGGTGGCCTATGCGCTTGCAATATTGGACTCCCCGGAAATTATGCATCCGAGGCTTGAGGTCGTTATTACAGTGGATGAGGAAATCGGGATGCTCGGCGCCCAGGAAATAGATTTATCCATGCTAAAGGGACATAAGATGCTGAATATTGATTCCGATGTGGAGGGACATTTCCTGACGAGCTGTGCCGGAGGCATGACGGTCGGCACTACGATTCCGGTGACCTACATCAATCAGACCGGAACTGCGGTGGATGTGACTGTTACCGGACTTGCCGGGGGACATTCCGGAAGCGAGATTGATAAGGAACATGCCAACGCCAACATTGTTATGGGCAGGCTGTTAAAATATCTGACGGACCGCATGGAGCTTGGCATCCGCTCCCTGAAAGGGGGACTTAAGGATAACGCGATTCCGAGGGAATGCACGGCCGGGCTTCTCATCCCGGAGGAGGAAAAGGTGGAATTTCATACGTACCTGCGGGAACTGGAAGGGATGCTTCAAAAGGAGTATGCCGCTTCGGATGCCGAAATCCGCATAGAAGCGGAGGAAAAGGCGGAGGAAAAATGTTCCGTCCTGTCGTATTCTTCTATGACGAAGGTTATCTTTTATCTGAGAACTGTCCCAAACGGTGTACAGAATAAAAGTATGGTGATGCCGGATCTTGTGGAAACCTCGCTGAATCTCGGAATTATGGAGCTTGACGGGGAATGCTTAAGGCTGACCTCCTCCGTGCGCAGCAGCGTTTCCAGCCGCAAGGAGGATTTGCGGAATAAGCTGGAGTATCTTGCGGAATTTCTCGGTGGTGAGATTTTAGTCAGCGGAGATTATCCCGCCTGGGAGTATTGTGCCGATTCGACGCTGCGCGCGGATATCAGTGCGGCTTACGAGGAATTGTTCGGTGAGAAGCCGGTGTTTGAGGCAATCCATGCTGGCCTTGAATGCGGGATTCTTTCCGGGAAAATAAAG
>CALWBG010000239.1 GCA_944375975.1 uncultured Roseburia sp. | reverse complement strand
GCATTTTCTTTCTCACAGCCCGTTCCACACGCAATCCGGTACATATTTTTCCTGCTGATGGCACCCACCTCTTCCAGGAGATTTACCATGCGGTACACGGTCGCCGCGCCGATTCCCGGATCAAGCTTTGCCGCCCGGTAATAGATTTCCTTGCAGCAGGAGCAGTCCTCCTCCAGAATCACATCCAGAAGCATCAGCCTTTGTCTGGTAATACGGCAGCCCTGTTCCCGCAGCCTCTGGATTACCATTTCTTTCTGCATCTGTGTTCTCTGATAATTCGCCGTTTCATGAACTTTCTTTTTCTGACTGCTTCCCCCTGTCGCCATGGCTTCCTCCTGTCTTAATGGCAATGCCCTCCGCAATGCCGGCAATCTCCACCGCACTGGATGGACTTTCCGTTTTTCTTATCCCGGACCATGCTGCGAATTACCACTGCGACAATCCCCGCAAGCACCAGCCCCGTTACTGCCGTTCCCATAAGGCACCTCCTTTCCGCAAGCAGTGCACTACCTTGCGCCTGCCATACCTTTTATATTCACGTTTAATGTTTTGCTTTCCTTGTACGGGCGGAACAGCAGATAAATGAAGCCAATCACAAGCAGAAAGGCAACAACCGTTCCGATTCCGAACGCACCCGTGGTCACCAGCGTGCCAATCTGATAAATGCACAGAGATACCACGTATGCGAGCACGGTCTGATAGCCGATTGCAAACCAGAACCATTTCGCGTTGTTCATCTCACGTTTAATCGCTCCCATGGCTGCAAAGCAGGGCGCACATAAGAGGTTGAATACCAGGAAGGAATATGCGGCAACCGCCGTCATGCTTCCAGCAAGCTGTCCCCAGATTTCCACACCGTCCTCCGCAACCTCGGCAAATCCAAACAGAACACCAAAGGTACCTACAACGTTCTCCTTCGCAATCAGACCGCTGACTGCCGCAACCGCCATCTTCCAGTCTCCCCAGCCAAGCGGAGCGAAAATCCAGGCAATCGCGCTGCCGATAGCGGCAAGAATACTGTTATTTAACTGCTCGGCCTCAAGCATTGTGAAGGAACCGTCTACCCAGCCGAAGCTCATTAAGAACCACAGTACGATGGTGGATAAGAGGATAATGGTTCCCGCTTTTTTAATGAAGGACCAGCCGCGCTCCCACATGCTTCTTAATACATTGCCGACCGTCGGCCAGTGATATGCCGGAAGCTCCATAACGAAGGGAGCCGGGTCGCCGGCGAACATTTTTGTTTTCTTTAAAATAATACCGGAACAGATAATTGCGGCGATTCCTACAAAGTAAGCGCTCGGAGCAACCCAGGAAGCACCGTCAAACAGTGCGCCCGCAATCAGCGCGATAATCGGGAGCTTCGCACCGCACGGGATAAAGGTCGTCGTCATAATCGTCATCTTGCGGTCACGGTCATTCTCAATCGTTCTCGACGCCATAACGCCCGGAACACCGCAGCCCGTACCGATTAACATCGGGATGAAGGACTTTCCGGAAAGTCCGAACTTGCGGAAAATACGGTCCATGATAAACGCAACGCGCGCCATATATCCGCAGCTTTCCAAAAACGCGAGGAAAATGAACAGTACCAGCATCTGCGGTACAAAGCCAAGCACCGCGCCCACGCCGGCCACAATACCGTCAAGGATCAGTCCCTGCAGCCAGTCCGCGCAATTCACCGCAACCAACAGGCTTTCAATCGCCGGCGGAATGATTTCACCGAACAAAACATCGTTCGTCCAGTCGGTCACGATCGTTCCGACTGTCGAAACGGAAACATAATACACCAGCCACATTACCGCCGCAAAAATCGGGAGCGCCAGCCACCGGTTGGTAACAACACGGTCAATCTTATCGGAGATTGTCAGCTTTTCCTTCTGCTGTTTGGTGACACACTCGCCGATAATGGAAGAAATATAGACATATCTCTCATTTGTGATGATGCTCTCGGTGTCGTCGTCAAACGCATCCTCCATCTGTCTTATTTCCGCCGTAACATCGGGCACCGTACGCATCTGCTCTGTGATTTTATCATCCTTCTCCAAAAGCTTGATGGCAAAAAAGCGCTTCTGTTCCTCCGGAACGATGCCGGTGAGCTTCGCTTCCACAGTCTGTATGATACGCTCCGCTTTCTCGGAAAATTCATGCACCGGGACCGCCGTCTTTTTGCTCTGTGCAAGGGCAACCGCCTTTTCCGCCGCTTTCTGGATACCGGTTCCCTTTAAGGCGGAAATCTCAACCACCTCGCAGCCAAGCCTTTTTCTTAGCTTATCAATATGTATTTTGTCCCCGTTCTTTTCCAGGACATCTATCATGTTGACTGCCATAATCACCGGAATGCCAAGCTCCATCAACTGGGTGGAGAGATACAGGTTTCGCTCGATGTTCGTACCGTCCACGATATTTAAAATCGCGTCGGGCCGCTCCCCAATCAGGTAGTTTCTCGCGACCACCTCCTCCAGCGTGTAGGGTGACAGGGAATAGATACCCGGCAGGTCCATGATGATGACATCCTTGTGCCCCTTTAATTTACCTTCCTTTTTTTCGACCGTTACGCCGGGCCAGTTCCCCACAAACTGATTGGAACCGGTCAGGGCATTAAATAATGTTGTTTTTCCGCAGTTCGGATTTCCTGCGAGTGCAATTTTTACTGCCATAACTCTTCTCCTTATATTTTTGTCGTCTTTCTGTTTGTTCGTTCCTTCTGCCTTTTGTTAGTAACAACTAACAAAAGGGCAAAAAAAATTACTCCACCTCAATCATTTCCGCATCGGCCTTCCGCAGGGATAATTCATACCCTCTCACGGTCACCTCCACCGGGTCACCCAGGGGAGCAACTTTTCTTACATAGATATCCACTCCCTTCGTGATTCCCATGTCCATGATTCTTCTTTTCACCGGACCGTCACCGGTCAGTTTCTTCACCTTCACGGTACTGCCGCAGGCAACTTCTTTTAATGTCTTCATATTATGCTCCTTTTATGTATATTTTTTATACCATAATTTTATTTGCCATATCTTTTCCAATCGCAACTCTGGAATCCTTGATGTTGACAATCATATTCCCGCCGATTTCCGATATGACCGTTACCTCTCCGCCGGCAACAAATCCGAGATTTTCCAGAAAACGTCTGGTTTCTTCTTTTCCGCCGACTTTCTTGATTACATTTGGTTCCCCTGTATTCACCATAGTAAGTGGCATCATTTCTTCCTCTTTTCTGTAAATATATTGATAATGAATTTCATTTCTTATCATGGTTAGTATATTCTAACAAACATTAGATGTCAATAACTTTATTGACATTTTTTCTCAATAAGCAAGGAACATAACGCACGGGCCTTCTCCGCCCGCACGCTATGTTCCGGAAAGCACTTCCGCTACATCGCCGCCATATCATCTACAATTCCCATCGTAGATCTCCGGTGCGATACCAGAAGAATTGTCTTATTCTGTTTTTCCCTCTCAAGGCTCCTTAAGATAATCCCCTCGTTTAAGCTGTCAATGTTGCTGGTCGGCTCATCGAGAAAAATCATGCTGCCGTCGTGGAGAAAGGCTCTGGCAAGACCGATGCGCTGGCGCTCCCCGCCGGAAACAGAATCTCCCAGCTCGGCTAATTTTGTGTCATAGCCATTCGGAAGCGACATGATAAATTCGTGGATTGCCGCCTTTTTCGCCGCCGCGATCACCTCATCACGGCCGGCGTCCTCCTTTGCCACCTTAATATTATTCTCAATCGTGTCCCCAAACAGAAAGGTTTCCTGCGTGACATAGGACACCCGCTGTCTTAACGCCGCCGTACGAATCTCTCCCACGGGCGTATCCCCATAGCGGATGCTTCCGGCGTCCGTCTCGTAAAACCGCATGAGAAGCTTTAAAAGCGTGGATTTTCCGCAGCCGCTTTTGCCGAGAATTC
>CALWBG010000238.1 GCA_944375975.1 uncultured Roseburia sp. | reverse complement strand
CCGTTTTACTGTGCGGCATGGTCGAATATCAAATCCGTAAGAAATGCGCTGCGCAGCGGTTTTCGACCGGCATGGGCAGAGCTGACGGCAAAGGATAGGGAATTTGTGAATCGGATGAACCGGTGAAAAGAGTTTGCTTTGATAAAAATAAATGGGGCTGCTGCGCATATGCAACAGCCCCTGATGCATTCGGGGAGTACTTCCCGAAAACCCTCGGGGAATCCGGGAAGCATGAGTTATGAAAAATTATACTGCCATCAGGGAAATTACCTGATGAATTGCTGTCCGCTGTATCGGACGCCTTTGTCAGTACTCTTACAATATAAAGTAAAAATGTGATGAATGTGTGATGATAAAATGAAAAATATACAAAACAAATAAAAAAGAATGAAGAAATTCTTATTTTTTTTAAAAAACGGGCCGCACCCCAAAAAAACCTTTGAAAAATCCCATTTTTTGTATATAATAGGACTGTATATGTAAAAATAGGATTAAATGCGTTTCTGTGTCTGTGAAGACCTGGAAATAATTGCCATATATCAAAAACAAACAGAATGAAAGGGGCAAATATTAAGATGATGAGTACAGATATCGGTATTGATTTGGGTACTGCCAGCATATTAGTATATATCAAAGGAAAGGGCGTAGTGTTAAAAGAGCCGTCCGTAGTAGCCTTTGACCGTGATACAAATAAAATTAAAGCGATTGGGGAGGAGGCCAGGTTGATGCTGGGAAGAACGCCCGGCAATATTGTGGCGGTTCGTCCCCTTCGGCAGGGTGTCATTTCCGATTATCAGGTAACGGAGAAGATGATAAAATATTTCATCCAGAAGGCCCTCGGGAAAAAGACTTTCCGTAAGCCGCGCATCAGCGTGTGCGTGCCGAGCGGAGTTACCGAGGTAGAGAAAAAGGCCGTGGAAGATGCAACCTATCAGGCGGGCGCCAGAGAGGTTACTATCATTGAGGAGCCGATTGCGGCGGCCATCGGAGCCGGCATTGATATCGCAAGGCCCTGCGGGAATATGATTGTGGATATCGGCGGCGGAACCGCGGATATCGCAGTGATTTCGCTCGGAGGCTCCGTTGTCAGCACATCCATCAAGATTGCCGGCGATGATTTTGACGAAGCGATTGTCCGTTACATGAGAAAAAAGCATAATCTGCTCATCGGCGAGAGAACCGCCGAGGATATCAAAATAAAAATCGGTTCCTGTTTCCCGCTGGCGCAGCCAGAGACGATGGATGTCCGCGGACGGAACCTTGTGACGGGACTTCCAAAGACCGTTACCGTTTCCTCCGAGGAGACGGAGGAGGCGCTGCGTGAGCCTACGCTTCAGATTGTCGAGGCGGTACATTCGGTATTGGAGAAGACACCGCCCGAGCTTGCGGCGGACGTTGCGGACCGGGGAATCGTGCTGACCGGAGGAGGGGCGCTTCTCCGCGGCCTTGAGGAGCTGATTGAGGACAGGACCGGGATTAACACGATGACGGCCGACGAGCCGATGACCTGCGTTGCCATCGGCACCGGAAAATTCGTGGAATTTTTGGCCGGAAAGCGTGATGAGGATTAAGCCTTCGGCTGTTTTGGCCGATATATAAGATAGCGGTCAAAAGGGGAGTTGACGGTAACGGCAGATAAAGGAGAGCATTTATGGTAAAAGGATTGTATACGGCATATACGGGAATGCTGAACGAACAGAACCGTCTGGATATTCTTTCCAACAACCTGGCAAACGCGGATACGAATGGTTATAAAAAGGAGGGGACGACCAGCCAGACCTTTGCGGACGAGCTTGCGATTAAAATTAAAGATACCTCATATTACAGCATGCCGCAGAGACTTGGGACGATGAGCATGGGCGTCCATATCGGAGAGACCTATACGGACTACAGTCAGGGGAATTTCAGCGTCACGGAGAATGCGACGGATTTCGCGTTGGACGGTGACGGATTTTTTGCGATTGCCTATACCGATAAGGCGGGCAACACCTCCGTGAAGTATACCAGAGACGGTGCCTTTGTCGTGAACACGGCAGGCTATCTTGTGACCAAGGACGGCGATTTTGTATTAAATCAGAACGGCGCGCTGAACGGAGATCCCGCGCAGCGGATCCAGTTAGATCCGAATGCCGAGATTACCGTGGACGAGGACGGCAATATTTATCAGAATAATGTACAGGTTGCGACGCTCGGTGTCGTGGACTTTGAAGATTACAATTATCTGGCAAAGTACGGTGAGAATATGTACGATCTGGTGGACGGCGGTGTCCGCGTTGCGTCCGATGCGGCGGTAAATCAGGGCTGTATCGAGGCATCCAATATTAATATTGTGTCTGAGATGGTGGATATGATAACGATTACCAGGGCGTATCAGGCGGGACAAAAGGTTATCAACGCAATTGATGAGACTTTGGATAAAGCGGTAAATCAGGTAGGAAAGGTGTAAGCAGGAGGTAGATAGTGTAAAAAATAAGCTCGATAGCTTATTTTTTGCACGCAAACTTGTTTGCGTTGGCTATTTGTGCCGGAGCGTCACAAATAAGCCCTGATGGCAGACGCAAATTGAAGATTTGCGTCGCCCCATCGCGTAAAACGCTCTGGAACGGAGGTTTATTATGATGAGAGCACTCTATACTGCGGCGAGCGGAATGATTGCGCAGCAGTCGAATGTAGACAATATTTCTAACAACCTGTCAAACGTTAATACGGTTGGCTATAAACAGGAAAAGATGGAGTTTAAATCTCTGCTTTACCAGACCATTCAGACCAGGACGACAAGTGCCAACGGCGAGGAAAAGCCGATTTCCGCACAGGTTGGTTTGGGAACCAGGGTTGCGTCGAATACATCGATTTATACGCAGGGTTCTCTGATGGCGAGTGAGAATGCGACGGATTTTGCGATTGACGGCGACGGCTTTTTTGCCGTGCGAGGTGCGGACGGGCAGACCTATTATACGAGAGCGGGCAACTTTGTCTGGGCAGTCGGCACAAACGGAGTGACGCTTTCCACAAGTGACGGCTATCCGGTTTTGGATTCCAACAATAATCCGATCATCCTTCCGAACGGGATAACGGCGGAGAGTGTGGTTGTGGATCAGAGCGGGGCAATCAGCTACCGGAACGGGAACGGAACCTATGTCAATCTGAATCAGAGCATCGGTCTGTTTCAGTTTAATAATCCGAGCGGTCTGAACAAAGAGGGGGCGAATCTTCTGTCTGTGACACCGGCATCGGGAAACGCGATGAATGAAGCGACGACGGCAAACCTGACAAGGAGCAGCGTGATGCAGAATTATCTGGAGGGCTCCAATGTTCAGGTGGCGGACGAGATGGTAAACCTTATTATCGCGCAGCGCGCGTACCAGCTCAATTCCAAGGCGATTACGGCTGCGGATGAGATGCTTGAGCAGGCGAATAATCTGAGACGCTAAGTTTGATTCAAAAGACAGGAGGTTTCTATGATATCGGTAGACGGAATTTCTTCATTGATTGATACGGGCAAAAATGCGGCGGCGGCAAATAACGCTTCGTCTCTTCAAAATTCCCTGCAGGGAATTTCTTCCGATTCCACCGAGGAAGAATTGCTTCAGGTGTGCAAGGATTTTGAGTCCTACTTTGTAGAAGAAATATTAAAGGAAGTAAAGGAAAACCTCACGGAGGATGAGGAGGAGGATTCTTCAATCTCAACCTTGACGGACTTTCATATGGACAGCGTGATTGAACTTATGGCGGATGAGCTTGTCGATGAGGTAGGGATGAGCTTTACGCAGCAGTTGTATGAGCAGATGAAACGTAATTATAATATAGAATAGAAGGCATGGAGACGTGAATTCTTTGATGCCGGAATGGGCAGTGCAGTTTTGACGAAGGTACGTGTGCGGGAAAGCAGACGGGTTTTGTCAGACTGCACTGTTTTTACCTTACCGGAAGCCGCGCCTCGGGGC
>CALWBG010000237.1 GCA_944375975.1 uncultured Roseburia sp. | reverse complement strand
ATACTTTTTATCCTTAATCAGCGACTGTTTGATGCGGCAGTTTCCCTCGACAACATCTACCAGATTGTATACAATGCGGTTTTCAAGCCCCATGACAACATCAAGATTCCTAAGACCGATATCCGTATCAATCAATACGACCTTTTTGTTCAACTGCGCAAGTCCTGTTCCCACATTCGCCGTTGTGGTTGTCTTTCCAACTCCGCCTTTTCCAGACGTAATTACGATTACTTCACTCATTTTCAAAATTTCCTCCTGCTGTTAGATATCGCTTAATAATTCTTTCGTCAATGGCTCGATACAAATCGTCCCATCCTTCGTGTACGCAATCTGAGGATTCACGGAAGCCTCCCTTACCTTTCTTTTTACCTTTTTTCTGCCGAAGGTCTTGTCGGGGCTTTTGGCAAGAATATTCCCGATTCGGATTTGAATCGGATCCATGTCGAGAGCGACAATAAACGCGCTCTCGTCGCCGCCAAGTCCGGCGCAGACAGTTCCCTTTACCGCGCCAAGCACCACAATGCTGCCGTTGGCCATCACCGTAGCGCCCGGATTGACATCACCGACCACCACGATTCCGGACTCACTTTCAATCGTCTGTCCCGATCGCAGCGTCCCGCGGTAAAACTGAGTGCTCCCGTCCATATAAGGCTGCTGCACCGATGCCTGGCAGGCCTCAATCTGCTGCCTGATATACTCCTCATGCTTCGGGTCATTATCTACAATACACAATATTTCAATATCCGTATTCGCTGTCACCGCATCAATCAGCGCCATCTCCTGCTCCGCAGTCAGCGTCCGTCCCTCAAAGGAAATCGCCAGCTTCGCGCCCTTGAAAAATTTCTCCGACTCTTTGAATTTTTCAACAACCGCGTCAATCAGCGCCTGAAAAGAGATATCCTTATCCAGAATAAGGTGTATCCCGTATTTATTACTTTTAATAATAACTGCCTGTGACATATTGTCCCTCCACTTTACTATCCGAATCCGTATAGCAGATTCTGGAATGCCGTGCAATGCGGCAACGGAACTTTTGCAGGAATTTTTTGTCGAATGCCGCATCAGGCTGTCGATTCCACCGCTTTTATTTCTGATTTTGCCGCCGTTCCCCAATTTGAAGCGTACGGAAGCCCTCGCCGTGCACTTCATTGGACTCCAGAATGATGGTAAAGGACTTCGGATCCGCTTCCTTGACGGCATGCTGCACAAAATACATTTCCTTGCTGCTGCACGCGCAGAGCACTACCTGCTTATCGCTGCCGCTGTAGGCGCCCTGCCCCTTTAAAAGCGTCGAACCTCTCTGACAGGTTTCCTCGATAACGTCGGCAACCTGCTGTCCGTGCTCCGTCACGATCAGCGCCAGCTTGCCCGAATTGATGCCGTACATGATTTTATCCACTGCCACCGCAAACAGGAAATTTACAATCATGCCGTAAATAATGCCGTCCACATCCCCAAACAGGATTCCGCCTGCAAGAATAATGCCCACATCGGACAGAAAGGCGATTTTCCCGAGAGAGATGTACGGCTTTTTTGCTTTGACCGCCATAATAATAAAATCCGAACCGCCCGTCGAAGAATTCTGCATATAGATGACCGCATAGCCGAAGCCCGCGGTCACGCCCGTGCACAGCGCCGCAAGAAGCCGGCTTCCCTCGTACACCGGAAACAGCGGAGCGATATAGTCAATCAACAGCGAGGAAATGATAAGACACCGGATAGAACTGATAAAAAACTTCCTTCCCAACAGCCGGTAACATAAAATTGCCACCGGTATATTTAACGCAATGGTGGAAAGCCCGATCGGTACGCCGAAAAGCTGGTATAAAATAATCGAAATCCCGGAAAACCCGGTCATCGGAAATTCTGCCTGAACAGCAAAATTATAGATGCCGGCAGCGATGCAAACACTTCCGACAACTTCCCACGCCAACTGTTTTACATTATTTTTCAATCTTTCATTTCTCATATGCCGTTTTCCTCCTGTCTTATTTTATGATAAAAATACACAAAAAAAACGTCAGCAGATTATACGAATATAATATGCTAACGCTCTTTTCCGAAATTGATTTTAACATTGCACGCGGCTGCTTGTCAAGCTGTCTGCTCCAGCAAAATCCAACGGCACTCATAACCCTTTAACAATACATTCTGCTCCACCGTACTCCCCGAAAGCAGGTCGACGCCCCTGACATCCTCCAACGAAAGCCCGACCTCCTCCTCCGATACATTGATGAGCACCATAATCCGCTCACCCTCCTTTGCCGTCCGAAGCAGAGCAAAAACACGCTTATCAAGCCTCAGGATCTGCTTAGCGGCTTCCTGTGAAAAGGCGGCGTGACCCGCGCGGATACCAAGCCGCCGGAGCAATTCTTCAAAAATAATTCTGCGGTTCGTATCGGAAGTCAGCGCCTTCTCCAGCACGTCCGCGTCAAGCTGCTCTCTGTTAATCCGCCTGGGAATGCCCGAAACGCTCTTTCCGTAATAATCGTTTCGGGAGCCGAGCAGACTGTGAATGTAAATAGCCGGCATTCCCTGCAATGACAGGAGGATGGTTTCCGCCGCCAGAAACCGCGCGATTCTCGTCTCATCGGAATCCTCCGGTCCCGCAAGCGCGTCCTGATAATTGATATTAAGCTCATATGGGCTTTTCGTTCCGTCCCCGTTATCCTTATAGGATACGGCCCCGCCGTTTCTGAAAGCGGCATCCACCAGGAACTGTCTTTCCTCCGCGCTTAAGATTCCTTCTACAGGCCTTACCCCGATACCGTCGTGGGAGCTTAAAAAGTTAAAATAGGTCGTGCCCTCCGCCGGAACCGGAAGCTTTTCCGCCCACTCCGTGAGATGTCCGGCATCTCCCTTTAAAAGGGTGAACATTGTAAGCGGCGGAAGCGGAAACTGATAAACCAGATGCGCCTCATTTCTGCCGTTTCCAAAATAGCTCAGATTATCCTCCTGGGGAACGTTTGTCTCCGTAATCAAAAACGTGCCGGGCGCATAGTCCTCCAGCAATTTCCGTGCCAGACGGATAATCTCATGGGTCTTCGGAAGGTGCATACAGCTTGTGCCGGGCTCCTTCCACATGAACCCGACCGCGTCCAGACGAATAAATCTGGCTCCCCGGTTTGCATAGGTCAGCAGCACATCCATAATTTCAATGAGTACATCCGGACAGGCAAAATTCAAATCAATCTGATCCTCACTGAATGTCGTCCAAACGTATTTTTTCCCTTCTTTTGTGTCAAAGGCCGTCAGCAACGGCAGCGCTCTCGGTCTGGTCACACTGCTGTAATCCGCATCCGGGTCCGCGGTGATAAAATAATCCTTATAGGGCTCCTCACAGTTCAGATAGCCCGAAAACCAGCGGCTGCTCTTGGAAATATGATTGATGACAGCGTCAAACATAAGCTGATAATCCCCGGAAAGCGCCTCCACGTCCTCCCAGTCTCCCAGCTTTTCATTGATTTTCTTATAATCCACCACCGAAAAGCCGTCATCCGAGGTGTAGGGGAACATCGGCAGAATATGAACGGCTGATATGGCGTCTCCCACATGCGCTTTCAGGAAGCGGTGCAGGGTCTGTAAGCCCTTTTCCCCCTCCCGGTGCAGAGAATCCCCGTAGGTAATCAGCATAGACGCCTTTTCGTCCAGCCAGCCGCCCTTCGACGGAGTCTCTAACCCTTCAAATCTTTTTTCCATTTTATCGGCAATTTCCCGCGCCAGCGCTTCATCATCGTAGATAAACGCCAGGCTTTTTACCCATTCCTCTTTTCTGTGCATCCCGTCTCTCCCATTCCGCGCAGGCTGCCCTGCGCTATTCGATTAGTTGTTTTAGCTGCGGTATCAGAATTTTCTCAATTTTCCGGTAGCCCGCAGCATTCGGATGGACATGGTCCTCCAAAAAGCGTTGCTCATTGTATTGATGGATATTTAAAAGCCTCCCCATCT
>CALWBG010000236.1 GCA_944375975.1 uncultured Roseburia sp. | reverse complement strand
TTAACTCGTCATCATCGATAACCCGTCCCGCAACGGTATCGACCAGAAGCATTTTTCCCGGGCGCAGACGTTCCTTCACCACAATCTTTGTCGGATCAATGTCGAGCACGCCGACCTCGGAGGAAAGAATCAGGTAGTCGTCATCCGTGATATAATAGCGGGACGGACGCAGACCGTTGCGGTCTAAGACCGCTCCCATCAAATCACCGTCGGAAAACAGGATGGACGCCGGTCCGTCCCACGGCTCCATCATCGTCGCATAATATTGATAGAAATCTTTTTTCTTCTGGGACATAATGTGGTTGTTCGCCCATGGCTCCGGTATCATAATCATGACCGCGAGCGGAAGATCCATGCCGCTCATCACCAAAAACTCCAGCGTGTTGTCAAGCATCGCGGAATCGGAGCCCTCGGAGTTAATTACCGGAAGTACCTTCTGAAGCTCTCCCTTCAAGTGCTCGGACTCCATCGTCTCCTCTCTCGCCAGCATCTTATCCGCATTTCCCTTGATGGTGTTAATCTCACCGTTGTGCACGATAAAACGGTTCGGATGCGCGCGCTCCCAGCTCGGATTCGTATTCGTGGAAAAGCGGGAATGGACGGTCGCAATTGCCGATTCATAATCCTTATCCTGCAAATCCGCGAAGAAAAGACGGAGCTGCTCTACCAGAAACATACCCTTGTATACAATCGTCCTGCTCGATAAGGAAACCACATAGGTATCATCGTTGGACTGCTCAAACACACGTCTGGCAACATAAAGCTTCCGGTCAAAATCAAGCCCCTTTTCCACCTCGGCCGGCCGTCTCACAAAGCACTGCATAATGCACGGCATACAGTCCACTGCTTTCTGACCAAGCTTTGTCGGGTCGATCGGGACCTCTCTCCAGCCGAGAAACTCCATGCCCTCCTTGCTGACAATAACCTCAAACATCTTCTTCGCCTGATTACGCTTTAATTCATCCTGCGGAAAGAAAAACATTCCCACACCGTAATCCCGCTCCCCGCCAAGCTCAATGCCCAGCGGCTTTGTTACCTTGGAAAAAAATTTATGAGAAACCTGAAGCAGAATGCCGACACCGTCACCGGTTTTTCCCTCCGCATCCTTTCCTGCTCTGTGCTTTAGGTTCTCTACAATCTTTAATGCGTTTTCTACTGTCGCATGGGTTTTGATACCCTTGATATTGACAACGGCTCCAATGCCGCAGTTGTCATGCTCAAATCCCGGATGATACATCCCCTGCTCCGTATTGCAGGCACCTGCCACGGAAAAACGGTTCCATTTCTGCTCTTTCATCTTCAACTTCCTTTCTGATACCCTGTCTGCGGACTTACTGTCCTTGCCACGAAAACAGTTGTCTTTTGTCAGATTTGTCAGTTCCTAATATACAACTTTTGCAGTCATTTGTCTACCTGTATTTTCATGGAATCGTCTGATAATATGATAATTATTTATTTTTGCAAAAATTATTAGTTTATTTTAAAAATTTTCTTTTACAATCAAGCCCATACAAACAATTTCAGCAGAAAAAAAGAGCAGAAAAAATTTTATAAAAAATTATTTTTTCCTGCTCCGTGCGTGTTTGTATGAAATTGTTTCCAAATTGTATTGTATCCGGTAACGTTCCTGACAGTTATGATTGCTTCTCTTTCCTGTATTCTTTCCACATATATCCAATCACCGCAAACGCAACCGCCAGCATCAAGAGCGTAAAGCCGATTCCCGCCGCCGTCGGCTGATAGGAAAAGGCCAGCCAGCCCGTCTCCTGCCGCAGCACCGCCACCGTATTTGCCGCCATATGGCCCAGCACCGGCGCATAAAAAAATCCTGTTTTTTCGTACAAAAACGCCAGCAGACAGCCGAGGATTGCCGCATAGATAAACTGTACGAGATTAAAATGAACAATACCGAAAATCAGCGCCGAACACAGCACAGCCGGGCCGACGCCGAGCTGCACCCGCAGTCTGCGGTAAACCACACCGCGGAAAATAAGCTCCTCCGCAATCGGAATCAGCAGGCAGGAGCCAAGCAGCTCATAAATAAGCTGTCCGCCGAAAAACGCTTTGTTTGCCGTCTCAAAACCCCCGGACACCTCCATCAGCGGTGTCATGGCTATGATATTATTGACTGCCATGCCCAGTGTCGCCGCAGAAATCAGCGAAAACAGAATGTTGCGTACCTCACCCGCATCCAGCCGGAAGCTTTGCTTGCCGTAAACCACCTCCCGCTGCCGGCTATCCTCACTGTAAAACTTCATCACAAACGGAATTGTGACAGCCGAGCAGACAAGCTGACGCAGCATGTACGTCTCATTACCCGAGCCCATCAAAAGCTCCAGCACAAACCAGGCAAGGCTCGATACGACATAATAAATCCCAATCGGATAAAAAATCTGCCAGATCCAATAAACCTTTGTATGTTTCATCGTTTGGCTCCCTTCGTATCACGATTCGCCAGACGCAGGCGGTGCAGAGCCACCTCGGTTCCGTGCACCTCCACACAGCGCTCCTCACCCGCATTCAAAAGATACATTGCCGTAAGCGCGTCTCCCGGTCCGAGCTTCATGCCGCGCACACCGACGGCCCCCTTTTTCTTTTCCGGGACCGTGGAAACGTCAATCCGCAGGAAGAAATCCTTTGCCGACTGCATGATAAGCGTTTCCTCCATCGCCAGCGTCCGCACGAAAATCAGCTCGTCGCCCTCGCCGAGCTTTGTCGCCGCGGTCGTCCGCTTTGACACATCAAACTCGCTGCCGTCCACGACCTTTAACATCGCGCTTTTGGTTCCGAACAGGACTTTCGCGCTGCTGACCGCCGCAAGACTGTTGATATAGAGAAAGGTTTCCTCACTGCTGTTATAATTACTTATATTATCAATCGGCGTCCCCTTGTCGCGGAACTTTCCAAACGGAAGGTCCATGACCTTTAGGAGATGAAGCTGTCCCTTGTCCGTAAAAATACAGATTTTATCCGTATTCCGACAGGTCAGCACACAGCGGTTTTCCGCGTCCGCCGCCTCCCGGTTTCTTTCATAGGTTGCCACATCCACGGTCTTTGCATAGCCGAAGCGGTCCATTAAAAATACGACATCCATCTCCTCGATTTTCTTTTCTTCTACGACCGCTTCCTTTAAGTTGTCAATCACGGTTTTTCTGGGTTTTGCGTATTCCTTTTTTAAATGCGTGAGCTCCCGGATGATCACTTTCGCCATCGCTCCCCGGCTGCCCAGAATTTCCTCGTATTCCGCAATATTGGCAAGCGTCTGCTCATGCTCCTTTAAGAGCGCCTCAAGCTCCAGCCCGACCAGCTTTTGCAGACGCATCTCCAAAATCGCCGTTGTCTGCCGCTCGGTAAAGCGAAGCTTTGCAGCATCCTTTTTGGACTGTGCGGACTTAAATCGAATCCCGTCCGTGATTCCCCCGGTCAGGCACGCCCTCGCATCCTTCACGCTGGCGCTCCCCCGCAGGATTTCAATAATCAAATCAATCACGTCAACCGCCTTCATCAGGCCTTCCTGGATTTCTTTTTTATCCCGCTCCTTCTCAAGCAGCGTCCGGTATTTGCGCGTCGCAAGCTCATACTGAAAGTTCACATGATGGCGGATAATCGGCACAATCCCCATCGTCTCCGGCTTGCCGTCCGCAACCGCCAGCATATTCACGCCGAACGTATCCTCGAGCTTTGTCTTTTTGTAGAGAAGGTTCTTTAAATTTTCAACATCCGCTCCCCGCTTCAGCTCGAGAACAATGCGGATGCCTTCCTTGGAGGACTGGTTCGTGATATCCACAATATCACTCGTTTTTTTCGTCTCCACCAGGCTGTAGACATCATTTAAAAACTTCCCGATGTTGGCACCAATCATCGTATAAGGGATTTCGGTAATCACCAGACGGTCTCTGCCGCCCTTGCCCTTCTCGACCTCCACCTTACCGCGGATTTTTATTTTCCCCGTACCGGTAGAATAAACCGCAAGCAGCTCGTCCTTATTTGCGACAATGC
>CALWBG010000235.1 GCA_944375975.1 uncultured Roseburia sp. | reverse complement strand
GCTTCGCCCTGGCCTCCCGCACCTCCCTGTGCCTTTCCTTTTCCTCTCTCCCGCGCTGCCCCTTCCCGGAAACACAGACCGAAAAATACAGCGTCTCTCCCGGAGCCTCAAAACAGAGGCGTCCGTAATTTTTGCCCGCATGAAGCTTTTCACTGTCAATATAATAATCAAAGTTTAAAACGCTCCCCACAAAATCTTCGTCAGTCAGCCTCTTTCTTTCCGGCGTCAAAAACGCCGCGTCAGAGCTGACGCGGATTTGCAGATACCCGCCCTGATTTCTGTGAAGCGTCAGCGTTTCCTTACGGCTGCTCTCCACCCCGGAAAACTCCGCGCTCTCCCCGGCAAGCGTAAGCACGGTCTTCGGCTTTTTGCCGATGGCTGTTAAAAACTCCTCCACCTTCTGTCCCAGGGGTTCTCCCTGCCGCAGACCATCATACAAAAGCTGTTCCCGGATGCCGCCCTCCGGCAGGATATGCTTAAAATGCCCGGAATAAAACAGCCGGTAAGCCTCCTCAAAGCTCTCTGCGGCAAGCTTTGCAAAATCATTGAGATTTTTGATCTTACCGATGGAGGAATCCGCATACAGCCCGGAAACAGACACAACAAAAGAAAGGTTATATTCACCCTGGTTGACGGCAATACAAAACTCCCCCTTCTGAATATCCCCTTCGACTAACCCGTAACTGTGAAATTGATAACGAATCCTTACTTCCTCTCCCTCAAACTGCGGCGTCAGGCACTCCATTCTGGGATTGGAGGAATAAATCATTCCCCGCATCGGCACATGGTTTACACTCGTAATCACGAAGTCACCCGTGTAATCCTTCCCCTCCGAAAGCTCTATCTCGATCCTGTCCGCCGAAAGCGAAAGAAACGGTCTGACGCGCTCAAATTTTCCCCTTGCCAGCTGCTGTATCCGTCTACGCAAATCGACACCTGCTTTTTCTTTATTTTTCGTAACAGTTCCGCCATCAGCAAACTGTCACTATTCTTCAAAGCAATGAGGCCTGCCTATTGCTTTTTTAACCACAATGATTATAATAGATTATAAACTAAATTCAAGGAGTAATCAATGATAAAACATAAAGACCATTTCCATGGAAGCGACCTGGAAAAAATAGAAGAAATCTACGGTATTAAAAAAGAAGAAATCGTCAGCTTTTCCGCGAATGTAAACCCACTCGGCATTTCTCCCCTGCTGCGCACGGAGCTCTCCGCAAAGATAGACGCCATTACCACCTATCCGGACCGGGAATACACCTCCCTGCGCAAATGTATTGCCGAATACTGCGGAACCGAATATGAAAACGTGATTGTCGGAAACGGCTCAACCGAGCTGATTTCACTGTTTATCCAGATTGAACACCCGAAAAAGGCGATTGTCATCGGTCCCACCTATTCGGAATACGAACGGGAGATTGCCCTCGGCGGGGGCGCCACGCTCTATTACCCGCTGAAGGAAAAGGACAACTTTAAGCTGGATGTCGAGGATTTTATCGCCCACCTGAACGAGAGCATTGATTTGCTTGTTCTCTGCAACCCGAACAATCCCACCTCGTCATGCATTACGCGCAGGGAAATGCGTCACATTTTAGATGCCTGCAAGCAGCATGATATTTATGTTATGGTGGATGAGACTTACGTGGAATTTGCTGACAATATGGATGAGATTTCCGCGGTTCCGCTGACGAATTATTACAACAACATCGTCATATTGAGGGGAACCTCCAAGTTCTTTGCCGCCCCCGGTTTACGCCTCGGGTACGCGGTGACCGGCAATCGTGATCTGATTAAATCCATCAACACCAGGAAAAATCCCTGGACCATCAACTCGCTTGCCGTCATCGCCGGAGAAACCATGTTCCGGGACACTGCCTACATCCAAAAAACCAAACAGCTCATTTCCTCGGAGCGGACAAGACTCTACGGCATGCTCTCCAAAAACCGGGACTTTAAGGTCTACGAGCCAAGCGGAAACTTCATGCTGGTGCGTATTCTAAAGGATGACCTGACCTCGCAGGATTTATTTGACCGCGCCATCCGTCAGAAAATGATGATTCGGGACTGCTCGACCTTTCCCTTCCTGGACAATAAATACATACGCTTCTGCGTCATGAAACCGGAAGACAATGACAGGTTGTTTTCCTGCCTGTTTCCGGCATGACTCCCGTCGGGTCCTACGGCTCCTGCCGCAGGACCATATCTGTTTTTTCGGAAAACAACTCATATGCCGCCGCATGAGACGTGTTATAGCTGCGCCATCCCGACGAAAGCAGCGCATGTTCATTTTGATTGATATATGCGGCAAGCCAGTCATACGTACCGTACTCCGCCGATACCGTCTCAGCACCCGGATGCTCGCTCAGATACGCCGCGATTTGAGGCGCCGCGTCCGTAGACAGGCAGGAAATATAATAATAATCGCCCGAATTCGGGTGTTCCTCCATCTGCGCCAGATTATAGGATGCGATATAGCCTTCCACATGGGAAAAAGAAAATACCCCATACAGCACGCAGATGACAGCCACTCCATACCGAAACAGCGGAAACTTCGGCTTCCAGATAAACACCACGGTACCAGCCATCAAAAGCGCGATTACCGCCAGTGCCGCAAACACCGCTACCCGCAGAAACGTCAGATGATATGCCCGCACATACAGTGCCATACGCCATGCGCTTGACGCCGTCATAATCAGCGTGCAGACGGAAATGACCGTCAGAATGATATCCAGCACCACCTGTTTGCGAAATAAATGTTCAATCAGGAGCACCATGACCAGATTGATGAGACATACGAACAGCAGCTGAAAGAATCCGCTTCTTGCATACTCCGCGTAGGTGATACCCTCCGGCAGCCGAAGTCCGCCCCAGAACAGATACAGGACTTGGACGCCACAGAAAATCACATAAAGCACCGCAACCATCGAGACCGCCGTAATCGCAATCACCGGCTCAAAGCTCCTGCCGGACGCGCCGTCTGCGCTCTCCTGGCTCCGTCCTATAAAACGCACACCGCAGTAGGAAGAAAAAAAGCCGAAGCACAACATAAAACCAATTCCGAAAACGTTTGACGGAAGCTTGAAATTCCGAAAAATTTCCCGTATCATATCCGCAAAAACCATATCTGCCGCCATAAGGAGCAGACCCAAAAGAAGCAGCGCCGGAAGGGCGATGGCTATCCCGAACAGCACGTAATGTGCCTTTGCATTTTCTCCTTTTTTTCTTGTGCGGATAAAATCATTTCCGTCCGCAAAGGGCTTTCCGACATCGGTCAAGGCGCCCCACACCGCCGAAAAAAATCCTTTTACATATGCGCCAAAGCTCCATTGCCCTCCGCCGAATTCCCGCAGCAGAAAGCAGACGGTCAGTAAGAAAAACAGCATATAATTCATCCATACAATCCAAAGATTTCCTGTTGTAAAGGTGCTGACGCCCAGGAGCAGCATAGCTGACGCAAAAAAGAGGCTTTCCCTGCCCGGTCTCTTTCCCGCCCTGCGGGCCGCATAACAGACATAGCCCACCGTAGCCGCTGTCCAGAACAAAACTGCAATTCCATTGAGGTTGTGGTAAACGCACACCGTATAAATCAGAGCGTACAGCAGGCTTGCCGGCGCAAGACTCCGGAAAATACCGGCATTTTGAGTTCTTTCCCGCTCCTTTTGCTCCTCCTGCTCCCGTCTCCGTTGCTCATAATCTGTCATTAAATTTGCATCCATTTCTTTTCCTCCCATGCCTCCACAGTCACCTTTCTATGCTTCCGTTTTTTCTTCCGCACCAGGCACATATTCCAGAATATCCCCGGGCTGGCAATCAAGCGCTCTGCAGATTTTCTCCAGTGTGTCGAGCTTAATCGCTTTTGCCTTCCCGTTTTTTAAAATGGAAATATTCGCCATCGTAATTCCAACGCGCTCGGAAAGCTCTGTGACGCTCATTTTCCGCTTTGCAAGCATAACGTCTATATTGATAATAATTGCCACCGTCTTGTCCTCATTCGCCTAGAT
>CALWBG010000234.1 GCA_944375975.1 uncultured Roseburia sp. | reverse complement strand
TAACACATGATGCTTTTACAGCCAGTTATGCCGGGCGTATCCTCTTTTTGAGGGACGGAGAGATTTTTACGGAGATCCATAAGGGGAACGACAGCAGGAGCATATTTTTTGAAAAAATACTGAATGTTCTCACTATGATTGGAGGTGGGCGGAATGATGTATGCGAAGCTGGTTGTTAAAAACGTAAAACGTTCTGTGAAGGACTACCTGGTTTATATCGTTACCATGACAATTTGTGTGATGCTGTTTTATGCGTTTTTGTCCATATCCAGCGAATATTATCAGCCGGATATCGGGGCGCAATATGATTTTACGCTGTTAAGCGACGGAATGAAATTGGCAATTTGTGCGGTGACCTTACTGTTGTTGTTCCTGATTCGCTATGTAAATCATTATATGCTGCGGCGCAGGCAAAAGGAATTTGCCGTGCAAACGGTTATGGGGATGGAACAGCGGACGGTTGGCTGGCTGTTTTTTGCAGAGACGTTAGCCATGGGAGCGCTTTCTATGGTGTTCGGTATCTTTCTTGGAATGGTCTGCTCCCAGTTTATTACGGCAATGCTGCTTTCTGACTACGGTCAAAGCTACCAATTTACCTGGATGCTATTTCCGGATACGGTTTTGCTTACGATTTGTTTCTTTGTGTGCAGCTTTTTATTGGTAGGATTTTTCAATATCCGGACAATAAGAAAGATAAAAATTATTGATATGCTGGCTGCTGAGAGGCAAAATGAGCCGCATCCGGGAAAGAGCCGCTTTATGCCTGTCATTACGGTGCTCTATCTGCTCATGCTGGCATGGATGCTTGTGACGGGTATACGGATTAAGTATTTTTATTTTGACGTTCGTTTTGCGCTGCCCGTCCACCTTTTATTTTGGGGAATTGTATTTGCACCGGCATCGGGCCTGCTCTGGCCGATTATCTGGCTGGTAAAGAGAAGGAAATTCGGTTTTGAAAAACTGATTGCCGCTGAAATGATATTCACGCTTTTGAATTCCGCCTGTACAGCCAGCGTACCCGCCATGCGGGGAAAATATCTGCTTTCCTATGGAGCGGGCGTCATGAATCAGTATATGCTATTTTTAATCGTCAATGTAATCTATCTGATTTGCGGAATTATATTTTTAATGAACAGCGCGATTATCGTCTGGAAAGAAAAATCACCCGAGCACAGATATACAGGCGAAAATCTCTTTCTTTTGGGGCAGATTACTTCAAAGCTTGCAACAAATACAAAAACCATGATTCTTATCTGCATTACGTTAGTGCTGTCCATTTTTCTGTTTATGATCGCGCCCGTTCTTACGGAATGGAGCCTGGGGTATTTGGATATCCGCTCTATGTACGATGTACAGATTAGTTCCAGGTACAATGATGTGATGAATGAGGCAGATTTGCCGCAGGATGATTATACGGTGGTTACGGATTTCCTCAGAGAGAGGGATATTGAAACAAGCTATGACTGCACCTTTTCGTTATATCTTCCGAACCGTGTGGACTTCCACAACAGGGTAAAGTGGGAATTTCCGGCAGTGGCGATTTCTCTGAGCGACTATAATGCCATCCGGGAGATGCTGGGATATGAAAGGATAACATTAAAGGAGGATGAATTTACAACGCAATGGCAATCGATTGCCGCCGATGAGGATCGGGACGATTTTCTGAGCAGCCATGCCGGGATTACAACCGACGCAGGTACTCTGACGTTGGCTGACAATGCTTATTATGAGGAACCGATTGGGGAAACGGTATATAATTCATATACGGATGTGTTATATGTATTTCCGGACAGTATTTGTGAGCAGTTGCTTGGCGTGATGAAAAACCGATACATCGTCACTGCGGAAGGTCTTTCCTTTGCGGACGCGCAGGCGCTCCAAAAAGCATTTGTGCAGGTTTATCCGGAGGAAGCGGCAGGAAATGGTGGTGTGCAGTATACAATCCGTACCCGTACGCTACAGGTCAACAGCCTGCTGGCAAATAATTTTGTCTTGAAAGCCTCCATGATTTACGGGGCGGTTGTGCTGATGGTTATCTGTCTGACGGTTTTATCCTTACAGCAGCTACTGGACGCAGGACAATATCGCTACCGGTTTTCGGTGCTCCGGCAGTTGGGAGTGGAAGAAAGAAATATCGGAAGTCTGATTTTAAAACAGCTCGGTGTTTGGTTTGGTCTGCCGATTGCCTTGGCCGTCCTGATTTCCGGCGTTGTTGTCGGAGGATTTCTTCAGACCTTTTCAGCGGAAATTTCCACTTATGTCGGGGTCGGCGCATTGCTGTCGCAAATCGCGGTTACGGTCACGATATTGATATTATTGCTGGTATGCTATTTTATCAGCACATGGATTCTTTTTCGGCGCTCCATCTATACGCTCTATCAGCATGATTACAAATTTTAATGCCCGAAAAGTATTGTTTATTATGCAAAACAGGTATTCGACATAGGAGAACAATCATTCTATAATATAATAATAAGATTAGAGCATGATTCATATACGATAGATTGCTATGCAGCACCCGGTACTGAGAAAGGATATATACCATGGAATATCGAAAGCTCCCGCATGGCGGGGAAAACATAAGCATACTTGGGCTTGGAACAAGTTCTATCCAGCAAGCCGGTGAAAGAGAGATTGAGGAAACGGTTGTTTTGGCGCTGGAAAACGGAATCAACTATTTTGACATGGCGTCCGCGGAGGCGAAGCCTTTTGCCGCGTACGGCAGGGCGATGCGGGGAAGCCGTGATAAAATTTATTACCAGATCCATTTTGGCGCGGATTATGGAACAGGAACCTACGGCTGGACGGTGAATTTAGATAAAATCAGGAGATCGGTTGACTGGCAGCTTCGTATGCTTCAAACCGACTATATAGATTTCGGCTTTATCCATTGTATAGATGAGGCGTCTGATTTAAGTAAGGCAGAGAAAAGCGGTATCCTGGAATATATATCGGATTTAAAAGCACAGGGAGTAGTACGTCATATCGGCTTATCCTCCCATACGCCCGAACTGGTGAACCGGGTGCTGGATATGGGGATTCTCGATATGCTCATGTTCAGTATAAACCCCGCGTATGACTACCGGCACGGAGATTATGCCATCGGCAGCGTGGATGAGCGCATGAAGCTGTACAGACGCTGTGAGGCGGAGGGAGTGGGGATTTCGGTCATGAAGGCGTTTAGCGGCGGACAGCTTTTAGACGCGCGGACTTCCCCCTTTCGGCAAGCACTCAGCGAATATCAGTGCATCCAGTATGCCCTGGATAAGCCGGGGGTTCTTACGGTTCTTCCGGGAATTCGGGGAAAAGATGATTTGAAACGGATTCTCGGCTTTTGCGACGCCCCTGCGGAGGAAAAAGATTATTCCGTTTTGGGCAGCTTCGCGCCGGCGGACGCGGTCGGAAGCTGCGTTTACTGCAATCATTGCAAGCCCTGTCCCGCGGGTCTTGACGTGGGGCTGATTAATAAATATTATGACCTTGCGAAAGCTGGGGATCATCTGGCGCGCGAGCATTATCAAAAGCTGGAAATAAAAGCAGACCGGTGTATCAAATGCGGCCACTGCAACAGCCGCTGCCCGTTCCATGTGGATCAGATGGCGAGAATGGGGCAGATTGATGCTTACTTTGGATAAGTTGTTCGATAGTTGCAGACCCTCATATCGGAATTGGAGGCGGCAGCCGTATTGGCATGGAAAAGGCAGTAGCCCTTCGGGCTTGCGGCAACGGAATTTATCGAATACATAAAAGGATTTTTAGGCATGGCTGGAACATGAAAAAACAGGTATTAGACAAGTATTATTTTATGTGAGTTATAATGTAATCATTGACATTACATCAAAAGCAGGTTAGAATAGTCTGCGCAAAGGAGGCGGTTTTGTGCAGATATCCAGCAGATTTACAATAGCTATTCATATATTCGCCTGTATGGAAATGTTTGGAAAGGATTATAAGATTACAAGTGATTTCCTTGCATCCAGCATTAATGTGAATCCGGTGATTA
>CALWBG010000233.1 GCA_944375975.1 uncultured Roseburia sp. | reverse complement strand
TAGCCCTCAATAAATTCCCTCGCTTTCGCATCGTCCGCGGCATACTCTATTTCCTCTGTCGACACATCCCGGCCAAAGGAAATATTCTCCCTTAAGGTATCCGCAAAAATCACATCATTCTGAAATACGACGCCGAACAGCCGGTGCAGTTCATCCCTGTCAAAAGTGCGCACATCCCGGCCATCAATAAAGATATTTCCCTCGTCGGCATCATAAAACCGCATCAACAAATTGATAATTGTTGTTTTGCCGCATCCGGTCGCCCCGAATATTCCCAGCGAACCACCCTTTTTGACGGAAAAGTCGATGTTCTCCAGACATTTCTGCCGATTTCCGCCGTCAAATTGTTCCCGGGCGTCAGCCCCCTTATCTTTGCCGTAGCTGAAAGTGACATGGTCAAAGACAATAAAGCCCTCCCTGTCGGTGACTGCCGCTTCCTCTGCCGGAATCGGCAGCAGTTCCTCCTTCGTACACACCACCGCTGCAATCCGGTTTGCGGAGGCATTCGCTTTTGACAGAAGCATAAAAACACGGTTTAATGCCATGACTCCCATCAAAATCATATTGAAATAGGTGAGAAATGCCAGAATGACCCCCGGCTGGGTCGTACCCGCATTGACGCGGACTGCCCCCACCAGTACGACGACTGTGAGGCCGACATTTAAAATCGCCGTAAGTACCGGTCCCGGCAATGCCATGATAATACTTGCCCTGATGTCCCTTTTCGTCATCCGCTCATTCACACCGGAAAAACGGCGCATCTCGTATTCCTCTTTGGAAAGTGCTTTGACCACGCGGATACCGGTAATATTTTCCCGCATGGTCCGCACAATATCATCCACGCTCTGCTGCACTTTTTCATAAAGAGGAATCCCTTTCATCGACACAAACACGACCGCGATAATCATAATCGGAGCCATAATACATAAAATCGCCGCAAGTCCGGTATCCATGGTCAACGTAATCAGGATGCCGCCCAGCAGCAGAATCGGTGCGCGGATTCCAAGCGACTGTACACTCTGGATAAAGCTCTGCAAATTGTAGGAATCTGACGTCATGCGGGAATCCAGCGATGGCAGGCCAAATTCATCCAACTGGCTGCCGGACAGATTCATGGATTTCCAAAACAAATCCCTGCGGATTTCATACGTACTTTCCTTCGCCACCCGGACAGAAAGCCGGTTTGCCTTGACATTGGCCTGACGCACGAAAATTGCAAGCAATATCATAATACTCCCCCACAGACATACCAGCTTTACATTCTTTTCCGGCGCAACATCATCCACCAGATGCTCCAGCACATAGGGCAGCATCAGTTCTCCCAGTGTTCCCGCCAATTTAATAAGCATAACGGCCGCAACCAGCTTCCGATACTTTTTCATATAAGAAAAAATGAATTTCATATATCCGCTATTGTCCTCCATCCCCGAATAAAACCATGTTTATTTTACCACAGCCCAATTTTGATTTCTATCAACTTTTCCCGTCTCAGCGCATATATTAGCAGAGAATCCCCCTGCATTCCGCCATGGCAGATGCCATACATTTGTCCGGAAACAGGGGACGGAAATGGAGGATATTATGTGCGGAATTGCAGGATTTTGTAACCTTGCACAAAACTATATGGAAAAAAAGCCCTACTGGGACGAAATACTTACGGATATGCACCAAACACTCGCACATCGCGGCGGAGACAGCTTCGGCATCTGCCTGAAGGAGCATGTCGGGCTTTCTCATGCGAGACTTTCCATCCGCGATATCAAAAACGGTTCCCAGCCCATGCTCCGCCGGCGCGGCGAGGCGGAATACGGCATTGTCTATAACGGGGAAATTTACAACACCGACGAACTGATACCGGGGCTTCTGGCGGCCGGCTATTCCTTTGAAACAACCTCAGACACCGAGGTTATTCTGTACGCCTATCTTCACTATGGAGAAAACTTCGTCTCCCTGCTGAACGGCATTTTTGCATTTGCCATCTGGGACGGCGAAAAAGAAAAGCTTTTGCTCTACCGCGACCGTGTCGGAACGAAGCCCTGCTTCTACACCAGAAGCGGCGAAACCCTTATATTTGGCTCCGAACCGAAAGCGCTTTTTTGTTTCCCGGGAATCACCCCATCCATCGACGAAGACAGTCTCAGGGAGATTCTTTCCATAGGTCCCGCGCGCACACCCGGGAACGGCGTGTTCCGAAATGTCAAAGAGGTACTTCCCGGCCACCGGATGACCTTTGACCGAAACGGACTTTCGGATGATACCTACTGGGATTTGACCTGCCGGGTACATACCGAGCCGTACAAGGAGACTGTCGAGAAGGTCTCCTTCCTTGTAAGAGACGCCGTCCGTCGGCAGATGGTTTCCGACGTCGCCGTCTGCACGTTTTTATCGGGCGGCATCGATTCGAGTATCGTCACCTCCATCGCAGCCTCCTGCATGCGGGAAAATGGTGAGACACTCAATACCTTCTCCTTTGATTTTAAGGAAAACGACAAATATTTTCAGTCCAATTCCTTCCAGCCGGAGCGCGATCTACCCTATGTCAATCAGATGCTGGAATATTGCCGCACAAATCACACCTATCTGGAATGTGACCAGGAAACACTCGCGGATTATCTCTATACCGCGGTGGACGCCAAAGATTTGCCGGGTATGACCGACGTTGATGCCTCGCTGCTCTATTTCTGCTCCCTGGTAAAAAAACACAACAAGGTAACGCTAACCGGAGAATGTGCGGACGAAATTTTCGGAGGCTATCCATGGTTTTACCGCCCGGAGCTTTTAAACCGGGACGGCTTTCCCTGGTCCGATGACATCGGCGCTCGCACTCTTTTTCTTGCCGACGGCGTCGACGATACCCTGCATTTAAAGGAATACTCCTATGCGAGATATCGGGATTCTCTCGCAAAAGCGCCCCATCTGGACGGAGAAAACGAGGAGGAATACCGACGGCGCAATATTTCCTACCTTAATATCAAATGGTTTATGCAGACGCTCTTAGACCGCATGGACCGCACCAGCATGTACTCCGGTCTGGAGGCGAGAGTTCCCTTCGCAGATCACCGCATTATCGAATATGTGTTTAACGTTCCGTGGGAAATGAAATACAAGGACGGCGTTGAAAAGGCCCTGCTCCGCGACGCCTGCAGCGACCTCTTGCCGGAAGCCCTTCTGCACCGGAAAAAGAGCCCTTACCCGAAAACCTATCACCCCGGCTACGAGAAGCTCCTGATTGAACGGCTCACAGAGATTCTTTCGGATTCCAACGCTCCCATCCTGCCGCTGATTGACAAAAAGAAAGCACTCAAATTTATGGAAGCCCCGAAGGAATACGGTAAACCGTGGTTCGGGCAGCTTATGGCAGGCCCGCAGCTTCTGGCCTACTTTATCCAAATCAACTACTGGATGGAAAAATATCATTTATCGGTTTAAAACAAACGGGGGCAGCCGCGCTAAAGCATAGCGGCTGCCCCGTTTCTACTGCTGTCCCGTCAACACTTTGTTGAGCACATCCGCAAGCGGCACCATTGCGTTCATCGCCTCCTGCACGGTATTTGTCTGCGCCCCCACCTCGATTAAAAGTGTCTTCGGACAGTAATGCATGTTATAGCGGTAGCCCTTCAGATAAATCCGTCTCGTAAAGCCCGGATAATACTCGGCTGCCTTAAGCTGCATCTGGAAAGAAAACGCGAGATTATCAGCAAGATTCGGATTATAAAGATAATCGATATCGCCCATACTGGTCGTGCGGCTTAAGCCGTTAAAAAACATAATCTGCGCCATCTGCGTGCCATTCATTGTCGTGACCAGCCTCGTATCCTCGCGCACGCCGTCCCGGTGCAGATCGATAACAACCTCAATACTTGGATTTTCCGCAAGAAGCTGCTCCAATGCCGGCCCCGCCTTAGAATAGGCATGATCCCTGTCTCCCACATCATATTCTCCCTTATGGTGAATCACCGAAAAACCGTACTGCTCCGTCAAAAGCTTTGTCAGGTAGTCTCCCACCCCTACCACCGTCGTGGAGGT
>CALWBG010000232.1 GCA_944375975.1 uncultured Roseburia sp. | reverse complement strand
CACATACAGCCAGAAATAAACTCACTGAACAAACAACACAAAACGCATTATTTTCAGATCTCCCAACAGAAAATAATGCTTTGCCCGGTAAATACAGCGCATTTTATTCAGATGACGCTCGAAATGCCCTTCCTCGATAAACATTTTTAAGATTTCCTGCTCAATCCTGGGCACCGTCGCGGAATAAAAGCCGCAGCTTTCACGGTAGCACTCCAACAGTCCGGGCGGAAGCACCATATAGCTGACACGCAGGGACGGCGCGATGCTTTTGGAAAAGGTTCCGATATAGATGACCTTTCCGAGGGAATCCACGCTTTGCAGGGAAGGAATCGGCTTTCCCCGGTAGCGGTACTCACTGTCATGGTCGTCCTCAATCAGGTAGCGACCCTCTCTCTCCGACGCCCACTTCAACAGCGCAAGACGCTGCTCTAAGGGCATGACTGCCCCAAGCGGAAACTGATGGGAGGGCATCACGTAAACAATATCCGGCCTGCACGCACGTACACGGCCGGCATTCATCCCGAAATCCCCCGCCGGAAGCGTCAGCATTTCACAGCCCATATTGGCAAAGGTGCGGTACGCCTGCTGGTAAGTCGGATTTTCCATCAAAACCCGCTGTCCCGGCTTTAAAATCTGCATCAACAGAATTTCCAGATATTCATTCCCCGCTCCGATAATCACCTGTTCCGGCCGACAGTTGACCCCCCTCGCCTGATGAAGATAACCGGCAATGGCCCGGCGCAGCCCGTAATCTCCCTGTCCGTGCCCCGCGAGCAAAAGCTCCTCCCGGTCGTCCAGCAGAACGGCTTTGCTGATCTTCCTCCATATATTATATGGAAAATGCCGCGTATCAACCGCATAAGGTGAAAAATCAATGCGCACACACTCGTTTTCTTCCTGTGCGGCAGGCTCCGCGTCCGGTTTTTCCTGCGCGTTTTCTTTTCCCACCCAGCCGAGCCGGTACAATTCGGTGATATCACACACAAAAAAACCCCTGCAGGGTTCCGCTTTGATATATCCCTCTGCCAGGAGCTGTTCATATGCCATTTCCACGGTACTTCTGCTGACAGACAGATGCCTCGCCAGAAGCCTCGTCGAAGGCAGCTTCTCCCCCTGGGGAATCCTGCCCTCCGTAATCTCTTTTTTCATATAATTGTATATTTTTTCGTAGAGGGGAGCCCTCGCTCCCCCCTGTAAATTTACCATTATTTCAATCATGCGGACTACGCCTGTTTGTTCTTCCGAAGCTCCGCAACGATGGTTTCTTTCAAATCAAACGCGCGGTCCTTCATCTTCTTCGATGCGGAGGGTGTCTGCTGAATACGCGCGATACACTTGGAAGCGACATCATACTTTTTAAAGTGATATGCCATCGTCGCGAGCAGATAATCCACCGTACACTGATCCATACCGCACATGGGGAACATCTCGGAGGATACCGCCTTCATAAATCCCTCATATGCCTGCTGGTAAAAGGCTTCCTCCTGCTCCTTGCACTCCTTTCGCTTCGCATTGACATCCGCATCTTTCGGATCCAGTGTCTCAGCCTTTCCTCGGTACAGCCACGCAAGCTTTAAACAGGTATATGCCTTCTCACTGGTCTTGCCTTTTTTTACAATGGTATTAAAAAGAGCCAGCTTATAGCGCTCAATCGCCATGTCATAATCCAAAAGCATCGGTTCCACGGAGCCGGACGGTTTAAAGTTCGCGCATACCTGCTCTTTGATCAGCTTAATCTGCCCCGATGTCACGTGCTCAAAATAGCGGTTCATCGCCGTATAACCGCAATACGGACAGGAGGACACGTCATATTTGAGCGTGTCGATATATTCAAAACGAGGCCGAAGGTCGAAATCCGGCTCCAATCGTTTGATTCTGCCGTTTTTGATCATTTTTGTTTTAAAAACTTTGTCGCACACGGCGCAGCGAATGGCCTTGTCGAGCAGAAAGCTTTCCTCCGTCGGTATTTCCTCCTGCTTTTCTCCGCCTCCGGCAGCGACATTTTGCTTTTTCTCATCTTCAAAAATATTTTCCGTACCGTCCGCCTTGATTCCAAACTTCTCCAATCCTGCAAATAAATTCATACCAATTATCCCTGTCCTTTCTAAAACAACTACGCAGTCGGCAGTTTAAACGAGCTTTTAAGCGATACGATCCGGTTAAACACCAGATGTTCCTCCCCGGAATCTTTCGCATCCACACAGAAAAAGCCCTGACGCACAAACTGAAAACTGTCGTATGCCTTTGCCCCTCTTAAATTTTCTTCCAACATACAGTTTTTTAATACCGTAAGGGAATTCGGATTCAAATTCAGACTTCCGTCTTCATTATACACCCCTTTTTCCTCATCTACAATATTTTCATAAAGACGAACCTCCGCAGGAATGGCATGTGCAGCGGAAACCCAATGAATCGTTCCTTTTACCTTGCGTCCGTCAGGACTGTTCCCGCCCTTTGACGCCGGGTCATAGGTACAGTGGATTTCCGTCACCCTGCCGCTTTCATCCTTCACAAAGCTGTTGCAGGTCACAAAGTAGGCATTCATCAGACGCACCTCGTTGCCCGGAAACATCCGGAAATACTTCTTCGGAGGTTCTTCCATAAAATCCTCTCTGTCAATGTAAATCTCCCTTGTAAACGGAACCTTACGTGTTCCAAGCGCCTCATTTTCCAGATTGTTGACCACCTCAAGATACTCTGTCTGCCCTTCCGGATAGTTATCGATAATGACCTTCACAGGGTCTAACACGGCCATCATACGGGGACGCTTCATTTTTAAATCCTCGCGGATGCAGTATTCCAGCATCGCGTAATCCACGGAGCTGTTCGCCTTGGAAACTCCGCACAGCTCCACAAACAGCTTTAAGGACTCCGGCGTAAAGCCTCTCCGGCGCAGCGCAGCGATAGAAACAAGACGGGGGTCATCCCAGCCGTCCACGATGCCCTCCTCCACCAGGCGTTTGATATAGCGTTTTCCCGTCACCACGTTAGTGAGGTAAAGCTTCGCAAATTCAATCTGCCTTGGCGGCATTTCTTCCCGGTTCGGTATCATGGTGCTGCCGACCTCATCGATGACCCAGTTGTAAAGCGGCCTGTGATCCTCAAACTCAAGCGTACAGATGGAATGGGTAATTCCCTCGATAGCATCCTCAAGCGGATGCGCGAAATCATACATCGGATAAATACACCACTGATCCCCCGTTCTGTGATGCGTCATATGCGCCACACGGTAAATGACAGGATCCCTCATGTTTATATTGGAAGAAGTCATATCAATCCGCGCGCGCAGCACCTTCTCCCCGTCGGCGAATTTTCCGTTTTTCATATCCTCAAACAGTGCGAGATTTTCCTCTACGCTCCTGCCCGCCGCCGGGTCTTCCTTCCCCGGCTCTGTCAGGGTTCCACGGTATTCCCTGATTTCGTCCGCGGAAAGATCCGATACATAAGCTTTTCCCTTCTTTATCAGCACGACCGCCGCCTGATACATCTGTTCGAAATAGTCCGACGCAAAAAACAGTCTGTCCTCCCAGTCGGCTCCAAGCCACTGAATATCCTCTTTAATGGCCTCCACAAACTCCGTCTTTTCCTTCGTCGGGTTGGTATCATCAAACCTCAGGTTGAATTTTCCGTTATATTTCTGCGCAAGCCCGTAATTCAAAAGTATGGACTTGGCGTGCCCAATGTGAAGATAACCATTCGGTTCCGGCGGGAATCTGGTATGAACGGCCTTGCAGTGCCCTTCCTCTATATCCTTATCAATGATTTGTTCAATAAAATTTTTTGAGACATTTTCATTCTCAGTCATGTCCGTTCCTCCTCGTATCCGCTTTGCCCTTCACCAAAAAAAGGCAATTCATAGAATATCATACATGATACGCCGTCACGGCGCAAGTATAATATAGCATGAATTACCTGATTTTGTTAAGAATTTTTTACGGCAGCCTTCCTGTTTTTTCCATCCGCCAGCCGCATGGCCAATACAGCGGCTGCCGCACAGCAGACAAATGCCGCTGCCGCCGTTTTTTTATGCTCCGATGCTCTTCTCTCAAAAATACTCTC
>CALWBG010000231.1 GCA_944375975.1 uncultured Roseburia sp. | reverse complement strand
CCAGATCTGCTCGGGCATATTATGCGGCACGATTCTGTCATTAAAAGCGATTTTCGGTATCTCATCGTAGGGGAACAGATTATGGAACACATTCGGCTCCTTTACGTCCGCGAGCTGATAAAAATGTTCCTCCAACTGCAACAGATTTGTTTTCCGGTTCATTACAACTTCTCTCATAACATCTCTCCTTTGGGGTGCCCAAATTTTGCCAAGGACAATCATGTATGCAGAATATATTTTACATGCATAATTGTATACAATTATACCATAGCTCTATTTTATACATTTCCCTTTTTATTTGTCAAGGAATAATAATTTATGCAAGACATAATCTGATGTTATGATAAAATACTCCATTATTTATGCACCGCAATATTGACGATTAACTCGCTGTCTTTCGTGAGCGCCACGGCCCGGTTTCCCAGCGCCGAAATACATTCCTCACAGGCTTTCATGAGTGCGTTTAAGACCTTGTCTTCCTGTACCAGAAGGCTTTTATCCTCCCTCTCGGCTGCACAGTTGATACGGAGCACATATGCTTTTGGAACATTCTGCACCACAGCCGAAAGCTTATATTTTCCGATGATTATTTTGCAGGACTGTGCCGTCAGCCGTACCAGATAGGCAATTTCCTGCGCCTTAATGAAATCTACCGACGCGTCGAACTGCTTTTTCATGGAAAAGCTGCAGCCGTCCTGGGGACGGTTATATTCCTTTGTCAACTTGTCCGCCCACCCGTCGAAATCCAAAACCTGTCCCACCATCGTATCCAGATATATCTGTGCCATCCATTCATACCACGCCGTAAGCTTTTCGGCCACCGTTCCGTCCAGCTCCGCCAGCCTGAGATTATTGGAAAGCACCTTTAAGAACACCTGCCAGCTCCGGCGAAAATTTTTGGCGTTTTCCTCCCATGCGTGTTCCATTCTCAGAAAATCCTGCTCCGTGGAGAATACGCCAATGTCGGCTTCCTCCTCCTCCCGGCGTATCCGCTCGCACATTTTTTTATAATCCAGGCTCGCCCGAATCGGAGAAAGCAGATCGTCCGCCACGCGGCAGGGCTTTAGAATCAGCTTGAAGGTTCTGCACTGATTCATAAATGCGACTGTTTCTGAAATTTTGGAAGCGTCCGTCATCGCCACCCGGACAGTTTCCGGGGATAGCATTTCTATCATGGAAAACAGCTCCGCTCCGGTCATAACCGGCATATGCATATCGCTGATAAATACGTCCACGTTTCTGTTTTCGACAAGCTCAATCGCCTTTTCCGGCGAATCCAAAAGCTCGTACTCAAACTCTTTTTTTTCCTCCACCGCCTCTAAAATCGCGCGGATGCGTTCCGCATTTGCGCGATCCGGCTCCACAATCACTACGAAACTCATCGTTTCTCCCTCACCTCTTTTCTTTATGCCACTTTATCATACCAAATTCAGAGACACTCCTCAATTCTTTTTCAAAATTCTGTAACACTTATTTTCCTCTCTCATAAGATACAGTGTAAGAAAAATTTGGAGGATTTAATTATGAGTGATTTAGCTGCAACAAACTGTGGTGGAGGATGTTCCTGTAATGAGGGAGGCTGCGGCTCCATTCTTTGGATCATCATCTTATTGTGCTGCTGCGGCGGCAACGGCGGAATCTGCGGCAATAACAACGGATGCGGCGGATGCGGCAACAATGACTGCCTGTGGATTATCCTGCTTCTGTTCTGCTGCGGCGGATGCGGCGGCAACAACGGCTTCTGCTGCTAACAACACAGTTTCAGGGCATCGTAAGGGCGGGAAACCGCCCTTTTTGCCCATCAAATGACAGCTCCTGGCGGATAAAGCTGCGGGAGGCGCGCATCCGGCACGCCTCCCGTTGTTTTTCCTGCTTTTATTCTTTCGGCTCCGCGTTTTCCCCGTCCTTACGCCTTTCCTTTAAAAGCTTTTCATATACGCCGCACTCCTTTGGCACCTTTTTTCTTTTGACACATTCCTCATCTATTTCATAAACACTGTTATCCTCAATTATAAGCATAGTCATCCCTCCGTAGTTATCTTATGCAGGCTCTGTCATAAAGCAGCTTTTCCATTCATAAACTAAAGAAAAAAGGCAGAAATAATGGAACAAAACGCATTAACTCCTTTTGACAATATGACCCAGACAAGGGAACTTCAAATGCTAAAAACAGTAATTCCCTATATGAAAGGAGAGCAAAAAAAACAATTCGCCATATTAATAAAGTATATGGAGCTTCAAAATACCATTCAGGTATTTTCACAGGAGGATAAGGTTCTCTCCATGTGCTCCGTCAGCGAAGAAGAAAACACCACGCTTGCCATGCTGGGGGAACTTCGGAAATTCTGCTCCGAAAAGGAGCTGGAAGCGCTTGATATGATTACCAATATGGTTTCCATGCTGGAAACCTACGAAACAATTTTCACCTGATTCGGAAAGGAAATAAAAAATGGAAAACGATTTTTGGAACAACCCGCTGCTAAAGAGCATGTCACCGGAAAAGCTTCAGTTTCTTATGAACTTTGCCTCGAAGGATAAGCCGACGGAAATGAAAGATATGATGCCGTTTCTGCTAAGCACGATGAATACTGCAAAATCAAAGGATATTCAATTCACCGACCCGGAAACGGAGCTTCTGGTATCACTCCTAAAGCAGAATATGACCGAGGAGGAAGCCGCTAAGGCGGACAAAATCATACGTCTGATGCGGGAAAGAAAACGCAAATAATATAAATCTCGCAAAAACAGGGGCTGTTCTTCCCCTGTTTTTCTCTGCCCGGCATGATGGATCCTGTCTTTACCAAATAGATGCTACCGTAACTTTAAGTACCTTATCAATCGGCGCGATGCTTTTCCCGTTTCCGTCTGTCCCCTCGAAATATTTCAGGCTCGCGGATTCAAACAGTACATAAACCGTATCCCCGACAACATCAACCTCCTCGGAGCAGGGAGGCATTTCCACTTTTCTCGCCGGTTCATTCGGCTTTTTATCCAAAGCCAGAAGTGAATCATATACCTTCAGATAAGAGGAATTACTTCTGCCGTAGGAAGTACTCAAATAAACGGAGCCGTCCCCGTCGAAAGCAACCCCCTGCACCTTGCTCGGAATACGGTAGCTGCTCACAGCGGTAAGCTTATCCTCCTCCTTATCGTAGCTGTAGGAATACATTTCCGAATCGAACAGCTTCGTATGCGTGGCCACCCAGATTCTGCCTCCATAACAGGTAAGGCAGGAGGGAATATTTTTTAAGTGGTATTCATCCGATAAGGCGGAGGCATCCACACAGCCTCCGGGAGAATCCGACGCAATCTTTAAAAGATATTCGTAGGGTATCCGCTCCAATGTCCTGGAATTGGAGTGACAGACCCAGATATTCTCCCCGTCAAAGGCGATTCCTCCAAGATGGCTCTCCTTTTTCATTTCCAGCGTCACAATATAGCTCCCGTCCGTACGGTCAAACAGCATCAGCGAGCCGGAGGCGCTCCTGTCATCGGAATATGCGGAAATCAGCACAAACTCAGGCGTAAAACAGAGTCCCTGATAGCACTGCCCCGAACTGGTGATGACATTGTCCATGTAGTCCGCTTCCCTGGTAGAGGGCATCCCCGGAATTTCCAGTTCATCCAGAAACGAATAGCTGCACTCCTTTAACTCCTTCTGTTCATTTCCGGTCGCCTTTCCCGCCTGATAGGAATACATTTCTACGTTGTAATGATTGTCAATCGCCCTCGTCCATTTGGCAAATAAAACCATGTTGGCGGCGTTATCCGCATTAATTTCCGTAATCTTATTGCGGTAAGTGCAGTCCGTATACCAACCGGCAAAATTATAACCCTCCCGGACCGGAACCTCCAGTGTAACCGGAAGCTCCTCCGGGCAAAGTGACGCAGGGTTGGCATTGTTGTTGATGCCTCCGTTTAACTCATAAATCAGATGATATTCGGATGTGTCAAGCCCCATAAAAATATCCAGTGACGAGCCGGTACCGGAAAGCTGCGCACCGGAGGCGCTTTGCGCTCCCATAGCGCACGCCCGGATAATCTGCGGGTCGTTTACAAG
>CALWBG010000230.1 GCA_944375975.1 uncultured Roseburia sp. | reverse complement strand
TTTAAATAATCCACAATCACAAATTTCAACTCCGTGGCTGCATGGTCATTTCCAACTGCAATTTTCATCGTTACCTCATTTCTGCGCTGCTTTGCGCAAAGCCATAATTACTCTTTGTCTCCATGTATATCGGTTTCCTGCTTTTTGCAATACCGCCGGTAAAAAAACAGGACTATTTTTTCCAGATACCGCTTTAAAACAATCTGGATTTCCTCCTTCGGGTGAATCGGTTTGACAAGAATTGTACGGATTCCGGTCCGGTTCGCCCCGTAAATATCCGTGAAAATCTGATCTCCGACAAAGACGGTATTCTTTTCGTCCGTCCCCATTGTCTCCATTGCCCTGCGGTAATTTGCCGGATTCGGTTTGCCCGCACGGTGGATGTAGGAAACCGAAACCGCATCGTTGAACATCTTCACTCTCGCTTCTTTATTATTGGAAAGGAGCATACAGGAAAAGCCCAGCTCCTTTAAATGCAAAAACAGCGCACGGGCACGCGCGTCCGCGGGCGCCCCGTGGGGAACCAGCGTGTTGTCAATGTCAAAAATCACTCCGCGGTAACCCTCTTTATAAAGCCTGTCAAAATCAATGTCATAGGTCGAATCCATATATTCATTCGGATAAAACTTTTCTAGCATAGCCTAATTTTTCCCTTTGCTTTTATCAATGCGGAAATTTGTTTAAACTGCGGTGTCCCCGCCCTGCCCGCAAGCTCGAACAAAAGCGATTCACAGGTGGTTACAACAGCCCCCTCCTGATACGCCCGCATCACCGCGATTTTTTTATCGTGAAGCTGTCTGGAGCTTACACAGTCCTCAACCAGAACCGGACAGTAGCCCGCCTCCCGCAAATCCAGCACGGTCTGAAGCACGCAGATATCGGCTTCGATACCGCAAATGATAACATTTTTTCTCGGTCTGTCCGGCTCCGACGCAAGGCCAGGAAGCGCTGCCCTGACCGCCTCGTCCCCGTACGCGCTGAAGCTGATTTTATCAAAGTGCTCCGCTGTCCCCGCCGCTTTTACAATTTCGGGCACGGTGGCTCCAAGCCCTTTTTCATACTGCGTCGTCACAAGCAACGGAACCCCGAGAACCGAAAGTCCTTCCAAAAGCTCCGTTGTACGAAACAGCAGTTGTTTATTCTCCGCGATTGCAGACAGCATTTTTTCCTGATAATCAATTACAATCCCACAGGAATCTTCCGGTAAAATTCTCATTGCCTTCCTCCTGTCCATACTTAAATAGATTACTACATTTTCTCCAAAATATCCACCCTTCTTTTAAATACATCCGAAAGCAGGAAAAGTCCGAAGCATATTCCGTTTATCAAAAGTGAGAGCGGCAGATCACCCCAGTTTACAACCTGATTCTCCAGTACATCCGCAGAAAATGTAGCGGTAAAAATCGGAATCAGATTATTGTTCAAAAAATGCAGGCAGACCGGAACCCATATATTTTCTGTCTTCATATAGGCATAGGCAAAGAAAATGCCAACTGCAATGCACGTAATCTGCTGCGCAAAAATCATCTGTATTCCCGATGTCTGTGTATAATAAAATAAATCTATCGGCACATGCCATAATCCCCATACCATGCCAAGGATAATAACTCCCCATCTGAGACCGAATTTTTTCTGAAGAACAGGCTGTAAGTAATATCTCCATCCATATTCTTCTCCGAAAAATGCAATCACGACAAGGAAAAAGTTTATTGGCAGCGCAACAACGTTTACCCATAGGAGCGGCTCATTAAAAATTTGAAGCCACTCGGTTACATACTGTACCCCTGTGCCGTTTAACAGCCCCGGCAGCAAGCCGGAAAAGAGCATTCTGAGAAAATATAGAAAAACAAATAAAATTACAACAATTGCAGATGCCTTGCCGTTTTTCCAAATCAGACCCGCTTCCTGTCTTTTCTCTTTTCCCGCAGCAATCAGAAAAATCCAGAATGCTATGCTTCCAATAATGAGAATATACTGAGATACAAGATTGTATACAGAAACGGAGGTTCCCTGCATCACAAGATTTTCCATTGGAGCCAATACAGAAGCAAGTGACAATAATATTAAAATTGAGGTTGTGACAAGCAGCGCTATAAAAAATCCCCCGGGAATTTTCTTCTCCCCTTTGTTCGTCAGTAAAACTCCAAGCGCCACACCTGCTGCCGGATAAAGCATTTGCGCGGATGGAAATACAGACAAATCATATCCTTTCCTATTTCCGTACCACATAAAAATTCCCATCAGATAAGTGATTCCATACGCAATGATTAGAAATGTAATCATTTTTGTTTTTTCCTTCATTTCATACTATCCTCCCGTTGCATAAATTTTTATTCTCTCCTATTTTCGCATCCTGTACTTTTCTTGTCAATCAATAACCCGAAGCATATTTCATACATTAATGTAACGAGGTTTTTCCTATAAAATAAAAAAGAACCGCTCTCAGACGGTTCCCCTCATATGTTCTTAGTTTTACAACGGAAAATCTTCATTGCCATTTGTCCGTGCCGAATCATATCCGGCGGCGTTCTCACTGACAAAATACTGATACTGCTCAAGTATCTCATCCTTTTTAACATCGGAAAGCACCCGCTCGACATCCAGACTGATAATGTCGCTTCCGGCTCCTTCAAGTCCCCGTTTTGCCTCCGGCCAAATCAGACCGTTCTCGCCGGGTGCCGTTTTCTCCGGCTCCGCATCCCGATTCGGCTCCTCCAAATTCTCCCGAACCGGCAGGCTTTCCTGTTCCTCCTCCAGCTTCGCATCTTCGCTTTTTTTGATATTGTAATCATAAAATCCCGCCACCGTGCGGGTTCCGGATATATTCATACATGACTCCCATCCGCCGCAAATCCGCCCGTCTACGGCACAAGCTGCATGACAGGAGAATCTGCGTTTACTTATCCAACATTTTTTTCAATTCGCTCATAAAGGTATTGACATCCTTAAACTCGCGGTAAACAGAGGCAAATCTGACATATGCCACTGCCTCCAAATCCTTCAGCTTATCCATAACAAGCTCTCCGATCAGGGAGCTTGGAATCTCCTTCTCCTCAAGGTTAAAAATTTCCGTCTCTACCTCATCCACCAACTGATTAATCTGGTTAATGGAAATCGGCCGCTTGTGGCAGGCACGCAAAACACCCGCCTCAATCTTGGAACGGTCGTACTGCTCTCTGTTATTGTCCTTTTTGATTACAATGAGTGGAATCGTCTCTACCTTCTCATAGGTCGTAAAACGCTTCCCACAGTCATCGCAAAGCCGGCGGCGGCGAATCGAATTATTATCGTCTGCCGGTCTTGAATCAATGACTCTTGTGCTATCACTGCTGCAAAATGGACATTTCATACATTGCCTCCCCGATTAAACATTCTTATTAACCAGTATATCTGTCATTCTCCGAAATGTCAACCGCAGATTTTCCACTATTTGAGCTGTTTCTGCATTAAATTCACAAAATCTAACCGAATCGGCATAAATTTACTGCACTTTGTGTTTACATTCCTTCTCGTCGATGTCGACAAGTATAATATCCGGTCCGATTCTCACAATCCTGCACCAGGGAATAAATATTTCAAATTCCCGTCCTACACAGCCGAAAAACTTTGCGGGACCGGGCACTATGATTGCAAGAATACAACCATTTTTCTCGTCAAATTCCAAATCCCTCACATTGCCGAGGCATTTGCAGTCCGTAACATTGATGACTTCTTTTCTCTGAAAATCACAAAAACGCATACGGCTTCCCAAAACTTTCGCTTGGGAAACTATATGCGTCACTTCCCCGTTTTATACATTAAACCGGAACAAAATCACATCTCCGTCCTTAACGACATATTCTTTTCCTTCCAGGCCCACAATTCCCTTCTCCTTTGCGGCAGAAAGACTTCCGCAGTCCAGAAGGTCCTGATAATTGACAACCTCAGCCCGGATAAAGCCCCGCTCGAAATCGGAATGGATTTTCCCTGCCGCCTGCGGCGCCTTTGTGCCTTTTTTTATCGTCCAGGCACGGGTTTCATCCTCCCCGGCAGTCAGATAACTGATTAAGCCCAAAAGACTGTAGCTTGCCTTTATGAGTTT
>CALWBG010000229.1 GCA_944375975.1 uncultured Roseburia sp. | reverse complement strand
GGATGTGGTTCTGGTGCCGCTGGTGGGCATTATGTTCTGCAACGTTATCGGAGGAATCACCAACTACCTGGCCTATAAATACGAGATGACACAAGCCCTTTCCTCCTGGCTGGTCGGACATTTCTCCACAGTGTTGAGAGGACGTTACGAGCTGGTTTACATGGTCGTGCCGCTCGTAATCCTGGCTTTTGTTTTTGCGAACCACTTTAACATTGTCGGCATGGGCAGAGATTTTTCCAACAACCTCGGCGTGCATTACAACCTGGTTTTATTTGCCGGACTGACGATTGCGGCGCTGATTACGGCGAGCGTGGTGGTGGTAGTCGGCTCCATTTCCTACATAGGACTCATTGTCCCGAACATCGTTTCTATGTTCAAAGGGGATAAAATCCGGGGAACGCTGGTGGATACGGCGCTGTTCGGCGCACTGTTCGTACTTGTCTGCGATATGCTGGGGCGTGTGGTCATCGCACCCTACGAACTGCCGATAGAGCTCATTGTGGGAATTGTGGGAAGCCTTTTATTTGTGGCGCTGCTGTTTTACAGGCTCAGCCACGGGAGAAAGGCAATCCGCTTCGGTGCAAAGAAAGGGGAACAGGCATGAATACTGCGGTACAGCGGAAAAACAAACGAAAATTAATCATTATGGCAGTGCTCGTCCTGATTGCGGCGGCGGCATATATGACGGTGGAGGTGAGATTCGGGAATCCGAAGCTTGTGGCCTACGCGATGAAGATCAGAACGCCGAAAATGCTGGCGATGCTGGTCGCGGCCTTCGCGATCGGCGGGGCGACAATTGTATTTCAGTCCATTATACGCAATACCATTGTGACGCCGTGCCTTTTGGGCATGAATTCTCTTTATACACTCATACATACGGCTGTCGTGTTCTTCGCCGGCTCCGGGAGCCTGCTCGCGGCCAACGCCAATCTTTCCTTTGCGGTGGATGTGGTGCTGATGGGGATAGTCGCCACGCTCATTTACGGTTATCTGTTCCGGAAAACGCGCTACAACGTGCTTTATGTACTGCTGATAGGAACGGTGCTCTCCTCCTTCTTTTCCAGTATCCAGACGACCCTGACGCGGATTATGGATCCGAATGAGTACGATACGCTGCTCGTATCGCTGGTGGCGAGCTTTTCCAACATAAACGGAGAAATCATCCTGTTTTCGGTGCTTCTGCTTGCGGCGGTGGTTGTGGTTCTGCGAAAGGACCTGGCGATGCTTGATGTGATTACGCTCGGAAAGGAGCAGGCGGTGAACCTCGGCGTGGATTATGACAGGGTCATCCGCCGCCTCTTAATCGGTGTCACACTCTGTATCGCGGTCGCGACGGCCATGGTAGGACCGATTTCCTTCCTGGGGCTGATTATTGCGAACCTTTCCAGGCAGCTTTTGAAAACCTACCGCCATGTACAGCTTGTGCTTGGCTCCGTGCTGTTCGGCATGGCAGTGCTGCTGGCAGGACAGCTCCTTGTCGAGCATGTGTACACTTATTCGATTCCGGTCAGTGTGTTCATCACGGTCGGAGGGGGTATCTATTTCTTATATCTGATTTTGACAAACAGGAGGATGTAGCATTGAACATAAAAAATCTATCGAAACAGTATGACGGGAAAACGGTGGTAGACAGCATCAGCTTCGAGATTCCCAAAGGAAAGGTTATTTCCTTTATCGGTCCCAACGGGGCCGGAAAATCCACGGTCATGGGAATGATTTCAAGGCTGATTGCCCGTGATGAGGGGCTTGTCGAATTTGAAGGAAAGGACCTCGGCGTCTGGAAAAGCAAGGATTTGGCAAAACGGCTTGCCATCCTAACGCAGACCAATCAAATCCAGATGAAGCTTACCGTGCGTGAGCTTGTGGCTTTTGGGAGGTTTCCCTATTCGGGCAGCCACCTGACGCCGGAGGACAAGCAGATTGTTGACCGGGCAATCGCGTATATGGAGCTGGGTGAGTTTGAGGAGCGCTTTATTGATGAGCTCTCGGGCGGGCAACGGCAGCGAGCCTATATTGCCATGGTCATTGCCCAGGACACCGGCTACGTCCTTTTGGATGAGCCGACCAATAATCTCGATATTTACCATGCTGCCAACATGATGAAAATGGTAAGACGGCTCTGCGACGAGCTTGGAAAAACGGTAATTCTGGTCCTGCATGAAATCAATTATGCGGCGTTCTATTCCGATTACATCTGCGCGTTTGTGGATGGGAAAATCGCAAAATACGGAACCGTGGAGGAGGTGATGACAAAGCAGACGCTTGCGGACATTTATCATGTAGACTTTGAAATTATGAATATCAAGGGAAAGCCCCTTGCTATCTATTATTAGGAGGAAAGAATGAAAAAATTTGTTTTATTTGCAGCTATGTTGGGAATGGCAATCGGCCTTGCCGCATGCGGAAACAACGCACAGTCGGCGGAGCAGACCGGCAATGCCTCGGATGTGCAGCAGACAGAGAGCGCTGTTGCAACGGAAATGGCCGGCACCGGGGCCGAAAAGCCGGATACAATTACGATTACGGCGCTTAACGGAAATAAGGAGAGCGTTCAGATTGAGGTTCCCTATGACCCGGAGCGCGTGGCAATTCTTGATATGGCGGCTTTAGATATTCTTGATAATCTGGGACTTGGAGACCGGGTGGTCGGAGCTGCGAACACATCGCTTGACTATCTTTCGGAATACAGTGAAAACGACGCCATAGAAAATCTGGGAACCATTAAGGAGGCGGATTTGGAGGCGACGATGGCCTGTGAGCCGGACATTATCTTTATCGGCGGACGGTTGAGCGCTTCCTATGACGCGTTGAGCGAAATTGCCCCGGTGGTATATCTGGCGACGGATACGGAGCTTGGCGTGGTGGAAAGCACGAGGAACATCGCGCACACGATTGCTTCTATTTTCGGGCTGGAGGATGAGGTTGACGAGAAAATGAACGGTTTTCAGGAGCGTATCGACACCCTGTCCGCATTTGCGGAGGGAAAGACCGCTTTGGTTGGAATGTGTACCAGCGGCGGCTTTAATCTGCTCGGAAACGACGGAAGATGCTCCCTGATTGGCGTGGAAATCGGCTTCAACAATATCGGCGTGGAGGCGGCTGCAAGCAGCGGAAGCGGACGCGGCGGCAATGGAAATTCCGGTGCGGCGGCAGAGAGTACCGAAGCAGCGGGAAGCGGCACGGAAGAGAGTACCGAGGCAGCGGGAAGCAGCACGGCAACCACAGCCGGAAGCACGGCGACACACGGCAACGAGGCATCCTTTGAGCTGGTGGTGGAGCTTGCGCCGGAATACATATTTGTGATGGACCGTGACGCGGCAATCGGAACAGAGGGAGCCAAACTCGCGCAGGATATTATGGAAAACGAGCTGGTTATGAGCACCGACGCGTATAAGAACGGAAATATCGTGTATCTGGCAAATCCGGCGGTATGGTATACCGCGGAGGGAGGCATCACGGCATTGGATATTATGCTTTCCGATTTGGAGAGCGCTCTGTTAGAGCAATAAGAAAGGCGCCCGGCGTGTGAGAAATTGCCGGGCGCTTTTTCTATGCGCTGGGAAGCTGCTTTGTGTATTTCATCATTGTGCAGACGACATAGACGGCAACCAGCACCTCCGTAATCGGCATGGAAAACCAGATGCTGTCCGCTCCCAGAACCGCGGGAAGCAAAAAGATAAGAATCCCGCTGATCACAAAGCCTCTTGCAACCGACACGATAAAAGCGGCCTTCGGTTTCATCAGCGCCTGGAAATAGTAGGTCGAGAAAATATTCAGCGGCAGCAGCAGGAAGGAAATGCCGTAGCACCGGATAATACCGGGAGCGATTTGCAGCACCTCCCCGGTAGGACTCATAAAAATGCGGATAAACGCATTCGGGAACGCCAGGGTTGCGGCGGTCCAGAAAATGCAGAAAAACGCCGTCGTGCCGAGTGCATATTTGAGCGTTTCACGGATTCGGTCTCCCCTGCGCGCACCGAAGTTTGTGGAAATAATCGGCTGCGATGCCTGACCCACGCTGTAGGCGCAGCATTGCGCAAAGGTGCTGATATTGACGATGACTCCATATACCGCAAGGGCG
>CALWBG010000228.1 GCA_944375975.1 uncultured Roseburia sp. | reverse complement strand
AGTCCTCCTTGCCCGGACAGACGACCGCCACGGCGTCCCCGCAGTCCATATGTCCGTACTCAAAATATCGGCCCTTTTTCTCCGGTATCTCATCCAGTGTGAACTCCGTCGTCTCTTCCTCTCGGTAATGCCGGATACATTCCAGAAATGTAAGAAGCTCCGTCTTCGGATAAGGCTGTCCGTTGTGGGAAAAAACCATATCCGCAAAATCCAGAGCAAGCAGCGTCTCAAGACTTTTTTCATACGCTCCGGCCGAAGCCGCGCCCGGCAGATATAAAAGCACTCTTTGATTTGCCGCGTCTCCCAGATAAATGCGCCTTTGGCTCTCATCCAAAAGCCCGATGCTGCCCTTTGTGTGCCCCGGCAGATGCACGACACGAAGAGAAATGCCTCCCAAATCCCATCGTTCCGCCGTCAGAGGCTTCGGACACGGATAGTTTTTTGCAAGATAATCCGCTCTGTCAATACATGGTTTCCCGCCCTTCGCCGTAAATTCATCATACACACGCGTCCGCATTTCCTTTGAAGTGTAATACTCATAAAAAGGAATATCTGCTTCGTGCAGGTATAGCTCCTGAAAATCCGCACTTCCCAGCACATGATCAAAATGGCAGTGGCTGCAAACCACCGTCAGAGGCAGGTCGGTGAGATTTTCCACAAAACGGGAGAGGTCCGAAAATCCATACCCCGTATCAAACAGCAGCGCCTCCTTTTCTCCCACAAACAACGTTGCAAACACTCCGGCACGGTCTTCAATATGTATCACGCGTTCTTCCAGATAAATACTTCGAAAATAAGACATTTGGGACCTCCTATAAGAATTCCCCTGCATGCGGCAGGGGAATCCGTAAATACGTTTCTTTATTTCATTGCTGCTCCTGCGCCTGCTGAATATCTTCAAGCGCTTCCTCCGGCGTCATCTCTCCGATAAACATCATCTGTGTCGCCTTATACATCTCAGAGCAGGCCGCCTGTCCCATCATGTCGGTATAAAAGTCTGTAGACGGCAGTTTTAAAATATCCTGCCAGATTGCCATTGCATCCGCCTCTACTCCCTCTACCGGTGAGAAGTTTCCGCTCCCGTCCACAAGCATTTTCCCTGCCTCCGGCGTAGACATAAACTCCAAAAACAGCTTTGCTTCCTCCGGATGCTCGCTAAAGGATGTAATAACCTGTGTTCCGGTAATTGCAGCGATTCCCCTCTGTTCCTCTCCCTCTCTGTTTAAAGGCACCGGGAACACGCCGATTTCAAAATCCATGCCGGCAGTCTGCAATGCGCTGACCGCCCATTCGCCGTGAATCATCATTGCCGCCTGTCCGGTTGCAAAGGACGAGCACGCCTGGTCATAGGTCATTCCAATCGCGTTCGGGTCTACGGCGCTTGTCTGAAAATACTCATTCATATCGGTAAAAATTTCCTGGAACATGGCGTCCGTATATTTTGCCTCTCCGCTTTCAATCTTGCTGTATATATCCGGATCCTCCACTACCGCGCGGTTCATAAACAAATCCAAATCCATCGCCATCGGCCAGGAATCCTTGTAACCCTGCACGGCGGGAGTAATGCCCTCCGCTGCAATCTCATCACAGAGCGCAAGATAGGACTCGTAACTGTCAGGAATCTGCCAGCCATGTTCCTCAAACATCGCCTTATTGTAGATTACACCCATCACGTCCATTCCGTAAGGCATACAATAGACGGAGCCGTTCGTCGAAACCATATCCAGATAATCCTGGCTGTAGGCATTTAAGAAATCCTCGCCGGATAAATCCAGCAGATAACCGGCATCCGTATAGCTCTGCCTGCTCTCCGCGCGAATGGTGGTCACGTCCAGGTTCTTTCCGGACAACAGCTTCACCTTCTGCATTTGCAGATACTCATCCACATTCTGTGAGCCATACTCGACATTGACCTTGATGTTTGGATATTTTTCCTCGAAGGCCGCAATCATATTTGCCGGATAAGACTTATCCGCTGAGCTCACCCAGGTAAAATAATTCAGTTCTACTACTTCCCCATCCGAAGTGCCGGAATCCGCCGTCTGCTCCTGCTGCTGCGTATCGGTGACTGCCTCGGCGCCGTCGGAAGCCGTTCCGCTATCCGCGCTGTTCCCGCACCCCGCAAAAAGCGATACTGTCATCACCGCCACCATCCCCAATTGTGCCATTTTTCGTATTTTCCTCATCTTTCCCTCCCATCCGACAGGCCCTTATCTCCTGTCCTTTTGATAAGAAAAGTATAAAAAAATCCCGGCGTTTTCCCAATGGGCAATCCGGCACAAAAAACTGTCTTTTTTTACCCTCTCTCTTTTCGAAATGCCCCGGGTGTTTTTCCCGTCTTTTTCTTGAACAGCTTCTGAAAATGCAGCTCGTCGGCATAACCCACCTGATGTGCAATATCCACAATTTTCATATCCGTCCCCAATAGCAGTCCCTCCGCCTTTTCCATGCGCACACTAATCAGATACTGCCCGATGCTGATTCCGTTTTCCCGGCGGAACAGTTTTCCCAGATACGCCGCGGAATAATCGAACAGCTCTGCCATCCGCTCCGCACTTAAATCCTCCTGATAATGCTCCTCAAGAATTTTTTTCATGCGCAGGGCAATATGCCTTTGCGTGTGAAGCTGCTCGGCCGAAAGGATGCAGAGCTTTTCAATGATGCCGCATATGTCGCGCAGAATTTCGTCCATGCTGCCATAGGAAAGCTGTTTGCCGCTGTCTATAAGCTTCTGCATGACGGGACCCGCCGCGTCAAAACCGGCCGAGGAGTACTGTGAAAGCATTTTTAAGCACTGCTCCGCATAATCGCGGTTTTTCTCACAGGTGAAAATGTCCTCCCTGCCACAGGAAATCAGGCCGTCCTCCACCATAGCGCAGGCGCTTCTGCTGTTGCCGCTGTCAAGCTGCAAAAAGAACTGCTCCTGGCTGAGCGGCTTTGCCGTTTCTGTCTCCCCCTGCCATGCAAATTCCTGTAAATACGCTCGATGAACCGCTTCCTCCATCCCCGCGGCCACCGCCCCCTCCGACAACTCGGCCAACGGCTCGGAAATCCCCAGACAGCGGCGCAGCAGCAATCTGTGGTACTTTTTTTCAAATTCCAGGCCGTCGCCTTCCTTTTTCCGAATCCCGGCCAGATATCTGACATTTCCCTCCTCCGCCTGCACACAGTTTCCAAAAATGTCCGCACAAAATCCGTCCGTTTCCTCATCCGCCCCGGCGGATGCCAAAACATATACCTGACCGGCAGCCTTTTTGCCGGATAACGCCTCCCGAAGTCCGTCGGTCAACAGAAGAGACGTTCCTCCCTCCCTGCCTCGTATCAGCTTCGCCGCCTTGCTTATGGTTTCATTCAGTTCCACAGGGTCCACGGGCTTTAAAATATAATTAATGCTGCCTGCCGTCATCGCGTGCTTGGCATAGGCAAAGGAGTCATAGGCGCTGACAACAATCGTCTGGATGCCGGGGTAGCGCTCCTGCAACGCGCTTAAAAGCTCCATGCCGTCCTTTCTTGGCATACGGATATCCGTAATGACAATGTCAGGCTGATTTTTTTCGCATAAAAGGAGCGCCTCCTCCCCATTCTCGGCGGTGCCCGCCGGCTCTGCCCCGAGCTTCTCCCATTCAATCATATTTCCCAGACCGCCGCGAATCAGCGGATTATCATCTACAATCAGTATTTTAAGCATTTGTTTCCTCCTTCGGCAGCCGGATGCATACCGCAGTGCCGTCCTCTCTCCACAAAAACAGTCCCGCGTCATTTCCGAACGTAAATCTCAGTCGGATATGCACATTCTCCAGTCCGATTTTCCCCTGCCCCTTCTGTCCCGAAATATAGTCTGTCTCGCTGCGGGAAAAATAATCCTGATAGTTCTGATACTGTTCTTCCGAAAATCCCATCCCGTTATCCCAGACATACACCCAGACCGCTTCCGGCTTTTCTAATGCGCCTACCACAATCCTTCCGCCGCTTTCACGCCCGCTCATCCCATGATAAATCGCATTTTCCACAAGCGGCTGAAGCATAAACTTAATCGCGGGCGTCTCCATAAGCTCATCCGGTATCTGGTACTCGACGCAAAACCGGTCCTGATAACGGACTGC
>CALWBG010000227.1 GCA_944375975.1 uncultured Roseburia sp. | reverse complement strand
ACCCCGGCCGTTCTGCCGTTTATGCGGCGTGGCGGACGTATTTTGCAGATTTGCTCGACGGCGGCCTTCCAGCCGTTTCCGTATCTGGGAATTTACGCGGCGACGAAGGCGTTTTTGTACCGATACAGCAGGGCTCTGCGGGTGGAGCTTTACGGCACGGGCATTCATGTCACCGCCGTATGTCCGTACTGGATTAAGGATACCGAGTTTATTGCAGGCGCCACGAAGAGTAAAAACAGCTCCTATATCCGCAGCTTTCCGTTTGCCTCGCGCCAGAAAAACGTCGTGCGCCGGGCTCTGCTTGACGCGAAATTAAATCTTGCGGTCTCCACGCCCGGAGTGGTGTGCAGCATACACCGTCTGTTTGCGAAAATCATGCCGGCGGGCGCAATGATGGGAGTGTGGGAACTTCTGCGGCGGCTTCCGTAGCCCCCAAATGGGATAATCGACGTATATTGACAAAACGGTAAAGTTATATTAAAATACTTTCTAGTAGAAATTTCTAGTAGAAACTATATGGAGATGGATATGGATTATGAGGAATTGGCAAAAAAGTTTTGCGGAATGAACTTTTTATGCTCCAGGAAAAAGGCGGGAATCGAGAAAACGATTTCCGTGGCCGGCGAGGAAGGCGTTTTATTATGTATCTATAGTTCGGAGCGCAGGGTGCTGGGTGGAGAGATTGCAAAAGAACTGGCGCTCTCCCCGGGCAGGACGACGAATATCATTAATACCCTGGAAAAGCGAGGGTATGTCGCGAGGGAGAATGACGAGGAAGATAAAAGAAAAGTATACATCAGCCTGACGGAAGAGGGAGAGAGACATATTACAGGCAGATATCAGGACGCCGTAAAAAGCTACAGCATACTTTTTGAAAGGCTTGGCGAGCAGGACGCGAAGGAGTATTTCCGCATACTCAAAAGGATACATGAAATTGTCGGAGAGATGCAGAAAGAAGGGATTTTTTTATGATTACATTACCGGTTTATAATATACTTATGCTGCCCGGGGTCAATTATTATTTTCAGAGGGATTATCTGGAAAAGCTTACGCAGGAGAAATTAGAACCGAATGAAAAGGTTCTTTTCCTGGTTTTGCGGGAGGACAAAAACAAGGATGAACTGACGCCTGAGGATTTCTATCCTATCGGCGTGACCGGCACCATTACGGAGACGGACAATGACGGAGGTATTGGCATCCGCGCGGAGGAACGCGTGCAAATCGATACCCTTGAGATGGAAAACGGGAAAATAAACGCAACCTATTTTATAAAAGCGGATATCGCGGATATGGATGAGAAAAGCCTGCGGGAAGAATTTAAAGCTGTCCAGTCGGCGCTGCTTCAATATATCAGCAATTTTCAGTGGGGAATTATCGCGAGAAATTATGTGCTGCGCTGGAAGTCACTGGAGGATATGGCGGCTGCCCTGTCCTATCAGTTAAATATCACAAATGAAGAAAAATATAAAATCCTGGAGGCGGACACCATTTCCGGGCGCCATGAATTGATTAAGCAGGCGGTCTATGAATTTATTGAAATGTCAAGGGTGAGCGTAGACGCGCAGAGGGCGCAGACGGAATCCAACGAGAGGCTCTACCGGGAAGAGGCCATCAAAAAGCAAATCGCCATCCTGCAAAATGAATTGGATAAGATGCATCCGGAAAGCGTGACAGACATCCGGAAATTTGAGATGAAAATACAGGATTCCGGGATGAATGAAACCGCGAAAAAGGAAGCGGAAAAAATATTAAACCGCATCAAGCAGGAGGGAGAGAACAGCCATGAGTACGGAATGCTGTACGATTATCTGGACTTTGTAACCGCTCTCTCGTGGAAGAAGGAGGAGTTTTGCCGGATTGACCTTGCGGATGCGGAGAAGATTTTGGATGAGGAGCATTACGGATTAAAAAAAGCAAAGAAACGCATCATTCAGCAGATTGCCGGGATGGAATTAAGAAAGAAGCAGTCCGGTTCGATTCTTCTGTTTGTGGGAGCTCCCGGAACCGGAAAAACCAGTATCGGCCAAAGCATTGCGAAAGCGCTTGGCAGAAAATACGTAAGGGTAAGCCTGGGAGGTATCCGTGATGAGGCGGAAATCCGAGGCCACAGGCGCACCTATATCGGCGCCATGCCGGGACGGATTATGGAAGGAATCAAAAGAAGCGGCGTGTCGAATCCCGTGATGGTACTGGACGAAGTGGATAAGCTTACGAAGGCCTACGACGGGGACCCCTCCAGTGCGCTGCTGGAAGTGCTTGACCCCGAGCAGAACAACACATTTACGGATCATTATATGAATGTGCCGTACGACCTTTCCGACGTTTTATTTATCTGTACCGCTAACAGTACGGACACCATACCGGAACCTCTTTTGAACCGTATGGAAGTAATTTCTTTTCAGGGCTACACGGAAACGGAAAAGATTCAAATCGCCCGGAAGCACCTTCTTCCCAAAGCGATGGAAAGCATGGGAATCCGGGAATCGGATATCGAAATAGACGACGAGGTACTTCGGACCGTGATTTCGGATTTTACGATGGAGGCCGGAGTCCGCGGACTGAAAAAATGTATGGATGCAATCTGCCGTGAGGCGGCCGTGCGCCTGGTAAAGGGAGCGGAAACGCCGATACATATCGTTTCCGGCGAATTGCGGGATTATTTTGACACACACCCGATATACCATGAACAACTTCATGTGCAGAAGAATCCGGGAATTGTGACCGGGCTTGCATGGACCAAGGCAGGCGGGGACATCCTCTTTATAGAAGCAATGTTTGTAAAAGGAAAAGGTCAGACCATCATCACGGGGCAGCTTGGGGACGTGATGAAGGAATCCGTGCAGATAGCGGTAAGCCTTGTAAAGTCGCTGTTCCCCGAAAAGGCGGAGCTGTTTGAAAAGAACAATCTGCACATCCATGTGCCTGCCGGAGCGGTTCCAAAAGACGGACCCTCGGCAGGAATCACATTGACGACCGCGATTGCCTCTTTGGTAACGGGACAGAAAGTGGATCCGGAGTATGCGATGACGGGCGAAGTCTCTTTGCAGGGACGGCTGATGCCGATTGGAGGTTTGCCCGAAAAGCTGATGGCGGCGGTCCGCGCGGGGGTAAAAACCGTATTCATACCGAAAGAAAATACAGAGGATTTATCCGAGGTTGCCGCGGAGGTAAAGGAGCAGCTTGAAATTATTCCGCTGGAGAAGGTGACGGATGTATTTGAAAAAACAGGTATAAAAACAAAGCTGTAATCTGAACCGCACCCTGCATACTACTCATAAAAATTCTCACAAAATGGTATTGACTCTGTCATTGTAATGGGGTTTATAATATATAATATACGGCTTAAAAAGGGAGGAATCGGAAACCTTTCGTCTTCCAGGGGCAGAAGCGCGGGTTACGGTTCATACAGAAGGAGGTAGACAGATGAAAGCCAGATATATTACTGTGGAACGCGAATATGGCAGCGGAGGTACGAAAATTGCCCGTCGTCTTGCCGAAGAAACAGGGATTCCCTGCTACGGACATGAGATACTGGAGGCGGTATCGGAAAAACAGAATATTTCAGTCAGTGAAATAGAGAAGTATGAGGAAACGGTGACAAACAGTTTCCTGTATTCCATTTACATCGTGGGACAGGCCACCATGGGAAAAGCGGATATGCTCAGCCGGGAAGGACATATTTTCGTCGCGGAGCAGGCGGAAATACAGCGCTTTGCAATGAAAGGGAGAGCAATTTTTTTAGGGCATTGCGCGTCGGAGGCATTAAAAAATCAGGAAAAGGTCATCCGGGTATTTATCCGTTGCAGCAATGAGGAAGAAAAAAAACGGCGGATAATGGAAGATTACGGGATTCAGCCCGCGGTGGCAGAAAGCACAAAGAAATATTATGATAAAAAACGCGCCAACTATTATGCGGCCAATACCGGACGCAAATGGCAGGATTTTAAAAATTATGACATTATATTAGACAGCGGGGTCCTGGGAATTGACGGATGCGTTGCCGTATTAAAAGGCTTGTTTTAGGAGGACTTATGTTAGAAAAGGCAGAAGAAAAGGCAATGGTGCAGTTTTTAAGCAAATTTGACGAACAGCCATTCCTGATAAAATTT
>CALWBG010000226.1 GCA_944375975.1 uncultured Roseburia sp. | reverse complement strand
GGCACCTGTGATAATGGCAACCTTATCCTTTAGCATCTGTGCTTCCATTTAAAATAACCTCTTTTCTTTGTCATATTTTCTTTACATGGATAGTGTAGCGTTAGGCACATTAAATATCAAATACTTATGTTTTATGAATTTTCATAAGAAAAACATATGGAAATGCCCTATTCCTCCGTTTCTGTTTTTTCAGATGGAACTATCAGCGGCTTTTTCCATCTCTTTCCAGAGCAGCTATCACTCATTTTTTAAGTCTCCTTTGAGCATTCACTTTTACGATACAAGTATACTAAGCCCATAATTATATATCAAATATTTATTCTTTATTTATTTTCATAATTGACTTTTATAGAATTTGCCGTTATACTGACCTGTACTGGATTGAAGGAGGCGCTCCAAATGGAACTTCGTGTATTAGAATATTTTTTAGCGGTAGCAAGGGAACAAAATATCACTGCGGCAGCAGAATCTTTGCACATTTCACAGCCTGCTCTTTCTACACAGTTAAAAGCTATGGAAGCAGAATTGGGAAAACAGCTTTTAATCCGGGGAGTCAAAGGCTCACGAAAAGTTATATTGACAGAAGAAGGTATGATTCTTCGCAAACGGGCGGAAGAAATTCTCTCGCTAATGCGGCGTACAGAAGAAGAAATAACCGGGTCTGATGAAACTATTGCGGGCAACGTGTTTATAGGCACAGGCGAAACGGAAGTGGTTCGTCTATTTGCCAAAGTTGCAAAAAAATTACAGCAGAAATATCCGGATATTCAGTATAATATTTCCAGCGGAAATGCGGAACACGTATTGGAATATCTGGATAAGGGCCTCATTGATTTTGGTCTGCTCTTTACGGAAATCGACTCACAGAAATATGAGGCAATTCCGGTTCCCATCAAAGATACCTGGGGTGTTCTAATGCGCAAGGATTCCCCTTTAGCTGAAAAAGAAACGATCCGCCCGGAGGATCTTTGGGATAAACCTCTGATCGTTTCCCATCAAAAAGGTGATGACATCTATTTGGGACGCTGGCTTCAGCGAGAAGAATCAGAACTGCATATTGTTGCCACTTATAATCTTATTTTTAACGCTTCTCTATTGGTGGACGAAGGACTTGGATACGCTCTGTGCTATGATAAGCTCGTTAACACACAGGGCAGCAATCTCTGTTTCCGTTCTTTTTCTCCTCCGCTGGGAGCTCCCGGTTTTATTGTTTGGAAAAAATATCAGGTATTTTCCAAAGCCGCAAATGCCTTTCTTCAAAGTTTAAAGGAATTGCTTGAAAATGAAGAAACAGAATAAAGCCTATTCATCAAAAAAGCGAAGTACAGCTTGAAACACTGTACTCCGCTTTTTTGCCTATTTCGTTTCTACTGCACACTGCCGTCTGTCTGTGCATTCGGGTCTGCCTGCATATTTGCATCCGGCTGCGCATTCGGGTCTGCCTGCATATTTGCATCCGGCTGCGCATTCGGGTCTGTCTGCGTATTTGCATCCGGCTGCGCATTCGGATCTGCCTGCGCGTTCGGGTCTGCCTGCCCCTTCAGCGCTGCGAGCGCCGCCTCCGCCGCCGTAAGGACATCGTAATTGGTCACATACGCCTTTGCGCTGTCGGAGAGCGCATCGTAAAGATTCCTTGCCCCGGTGATTGCCGTCTCGCTCTCAAGCGTTACCTGTCCGATGGCGTTAATCGCGTTTACCACGGCCGCCGCGTCCTGCTGCTGCACCGTCTTGCTCTCCGTTCCCGGCAGCGTATATACGAGAACGGCATAACCAGCGTCTATCGTTTCATAAATCTTCTTTGCCACGGACAGCGGAAGATTGATACAGCCGTGAGAACCGTTCGTCTTATAAATATTTCCGCCGAAGCTGCTTCTCCAGGTTGCATCGTGCATTCCCACATCCCCGTTAAAAGGCATCCAGTAATTGACCGGGGTTTCATAATCCTCCCCGCGCAAGATGGCATTCTGTGTCTTATAGGTCAGCCCGAAAGCTCCCGTGGGCGTATCGTGCCCCTTTGAAACATTCCCCGATACAAAATCGCTCTCCGTTACCAGTTTTCCGTCCTTATATAAAAACAAATGCTGGGCGGTCAGGTTAATTTCCACATAGGAATCCCCATAGTCATGCTCCCCGTGGCTGTTTGCCGTCTGAAGCCAGACGGGCTCACGCTCCACTTCGCCTCCTTTTGCAAGATCAGAAAGAATCTGTTCCACCTCACCCGCGTTGTCAATGCGCCAGCCGTAAAATCCACCGGATATTGTAATCGTCTTCCCGTAGGAGGTTAAAAATTCTTTCGGTGTATAAGCCGTATTATATTCCCTCGCGAGGCTCTTGACAAAATCAAGCACTGCCTCCTCATCCACCGCCACATTACCGTTCCCGTCATCGGAAAGCCAGGTATGAATTGTCCCGCCGTCAAGCACCTCCCTGTCCTCTCCGAAATCATATGTAATCGTTGTTCCGACATAACGGTTCATCTCATCAATCAACGACAGCAGCGTTTCATCGTCATCGAGCACCTTGGGCTTAACATAGCAGTCCGCCTGGTCCAAATCCACCTGCTCGTCAAGTGTAAGAATCGCCTCGGCAACCGCCCCGGAGAGTGCGTCCATATCAACCGTCGTACCGTAATCCGCCGGCACCAGCTCATAGCCCGTACCCTCGATATATTCCGAGCAGGCAGCGTCCGAGGGCGCGCGCTGGTTTTCTTCCTGTACGAAAGAAAGGCCCTCTAATACCGCATTGAGCTTCTCCTCATCATAGGAGACAACCCTCTCAAGCTCCAGATTCTGTTTTGTAAACAATGTGACAATCCATGCAAAGCTGTTCTGCTGCTTTAGCAGCTCCTCGACTTCTCCCTGGAACACGGGAGCAAGGTCGATGCTTTTCCCGTCAATCGTCTCGCTTACGCCCTCCCTGCCCAAAAGACTCAGGGAATAATTTTCAATCTCCGTGCGAATCTTTTTTTCTATCTGCGCGGCACCGCAGCCGCCCGCCGGGATTCCGTCAATGGTGGTTCCAAAGCTAAAGTGGCTTCGGAAAAAAATGGCAACACCGATATACATCACCGCCAGTGCAGTCAGAATACATATAACGATCAGCCCTATCGGCATTTTCGCCCCTCTCCCCGACGCAGTGTTACGAGTTGTTTTTTTCATTTTCATGCTATCCTTTCATCCTAAAGTAATCATATTCAAAACCGCTGCCCTTCATTATCATTCTGCGGAAAATCAGCCGTTTTTCGGAAATATATTCTTAATTATAGTGGCAGAACGCACCTTGTCAACAAAATAGGGAAATCGTAATATTTTTTTAAAATATGCCTTGTATAAATACACAAAAAAAGTGCGGATAGCTTAAGGAAATCTTAAATTTTAGATAATCTTTCTTAATTTAAAACAAAGCCGATTGTTTCCGAAAATCCGCTGTGCTATAATCGCAGACGAAGAAACATTTTGCAAAGAGGGTGAAGCACGTGAAGCCAGAGACAAAGACGGCGTTATACGCCTTTATCGAAAAAAATAAATACGCGCTGCTGCTGTTATATTTTCTGATTTATCTGCCTTGGTTCGGACATCTGGAAAAGACAGTTACGACTCATTTTCATGTCATCCATGTAGCGCTGGACGATTATATTCCGTTCTGTGAGTTTTTTGTAATTCCTTACTTCCTCTGGTTCGGATATATTGCCTGGGGAATGGTATATTTTTATCTGAAAAATAAAGAAGAATATGTAAAGCTGTGTATGGTGCTTTTTACCGGTATGACGGTCTTTTTAATCATATCCACCGTTTACCCGAACGGCCACTACTTAAGGCCGACCTCCTTTGAGCGGGACAATATTTTCGTACATATGGTACAGTGGCTGTACGCAAATGATACCTCTACGAATCTTTTCCCGAGCATCCATGTTTACAATTCGATTGCCGTGAACATGGCAGTCTGGCACAGCGAACTGTTGCGCAATAAACGCGGGATTCGGATTGGCTCTGCTGTCCTGATGGTGAGCATCATCCTTTCCACGATGTTCTTAAAGCAGCATTCGGTGTTCGATGTAGTGACAGGCATCGCGCTGGCCGTTTTTATGTATATGCTGGTGTACTCAAAAAATCA
>CALWBG010000225.1 GCA_944375975.1 uncultured Roseburia sp. | reverse complement strand
CAGGAACCATTCGCCGTCCCAGCCGGCGGAAAGGACGGTCTGCTCCATTTCGGCAATCGCCTTTTTCGCGAGGGCCGCCTCCCCGTCCAGTCCCCGGTGGCTGCAAATCGCTGCATAGTCCTTGCCGTAGCGGACGAACATACCGGCGATAAATACGGATTCGGCGTTTGGCCCCTCGGAGGGACCGAAGGTCTGGAAGGATTCGCCCGGCTCTGTCGAGAAGCAGTTCAGATTCAGGCAGTCATTCCAGTCCGCGCGTCCGATTAACGGCAGTCCGTGGGGGCCCAGGTGCTCCATCGTATAGTGGAAGGAGCGGCGCAGATGCTCCATAAAAGGCGCCGCTTTTGTAACGTCGCTGTCAAATGGAGTCATTTCGTCCAGGATGGTGTAATCCCCGGTTTCTTTGATGTAGGCGGCAGCGCCGGCAATCAGCCAGAGCGGGTCGTCGTTAAAGCCGCTTCCGATGTCGGAATTTCCCTTTTTCGTCAGAGGCTGGTATTGGTGATAGGCGCTGCCGTCCTCAAACTGGGTCGCGGCAATATCAAGGAGACGTTCTCTCGCGCGGTCGGGAATCAGATGCACAAAGCCCAAAAGATCCTGGCAGGAATCGCGGAAGCCCATGCCGCGCCCGATGCCGGACTCAAAATAGGAGGCGGAACGGCTCATGTTAAAGGTGACCATACACTGATACTGATGCCAGATATTTACCATGCGGTCCAGTTTTTCCTCACCGGAGGAAACCGTGAAGTGGGAGAGCAGTCCGTCCCAGTATTCCTTTAATTTGTCCAGCGCTGCATCCGCCTTTTCGGCCGTGTCGAAGCGGGACAAAAGCTCCTCGGCACGTCTGCGGTTGATGACGCCGTCCTCGGCACGTCCGACCCATTTTTCGTCCGCGGGGTTCTCGATGAAGCCCAGAACAAAGACAAAGGTTTTGGTTTCCCCGGCAGTCAGGGTGACGTCTAACTGGTGGGAGCCAATCGGAGCCCAGCCGCTCGCGACGGAATTTGTTAAGCAGCCGTTTACGACAGCCTCGGGAGCGGAATTTTCACCGTAGGCTCCGAGGAAGGAGTCACGGTCCGTATCAAAGCCGGCAATCGGGGCGTTGACCGCATAGACGGCATAATGATTTCTGCGCTCCCGGTATTCAGTCTTGTGATAAATGGCCGAGCCGTGGATTTCAACCTCCCCGGTTGAAAAATTACGCTGGAAGTTTGTCATATCGTCCATTGCGTTCCAAAGGCAGAACTCCACATAAGAAAAAACGGAAAACCGTTTTTCGGAGGTCCCTTCATTCGTCAGCGTGAGCTTTCCGACCTCACAGTTCTCCCCGACCGGGACAAAAGAGGTCAGCTCTGCCGTAAGCTTGTTTTTGCTGCCGCAAAATACGGAGTACCCCATTCCATGACGGCAGCAGTAGGAGTCCAGCGGTGTTTTTGAGGGCATGAAGCCGGGGTTCCAGACGGTATCGCCGTCCTTAATATAGTAGTAATGTCCGTTGCTGTCTAAAGGTACATTATTGTAGCGGTATCTGGTCAGCCGCAGCAGCTTTGCATCCTTATAGAAGCTGTAGCCGCCGCAGGTGTTGGAAATCAGGGAAAAGAAATTTTCCGAACCGAGATAATTAATCCAGGGCAGCGGTGTTTTTGGTGAGGTGATGACGTACTCTTTTTTTGTGTCGTCAAAATAACCGAATTTCATATGAAAATCCTCCATTTGTTTTTTGATACGATAAGTACTGTTTCGAAAACGATTAAGTAACAAATTTCTAAATGAAGTATATAATTAAAAAAGTGAAAAATCAACCAAAAAACTGAAATATATGTGAAAATAGCAGATTGAACAAAAACAGGAGAACAATATCGGGGAAAACAACGAAAGCATGATTGAGGCTGAAAAAACTTTAAAATTTACGAAAACGTATAAGAAATAAGTAAAAAGTACTATAAAAATAACAAAAAAGTATAATTAACAGTATAAAAATGCACAAAAATTCAAACAAAAAAGTGTTAAATACGACGAAATAACAAAAATAGGTTGCATTTTATAGTGACAAGGAATATAGTTAAAGTACGAAAACGATTAAGAAACAAACGAAACATCTCGTTTTCGAAAACAGGCTGGAGGAGTTCATGGTATCTTTAAAAACGATTGCGGAGAAATGCGGCGTATCGACTGCCACCGTAAGCAAGGCTTTAAATAACCAGAAGGATATCAGTGAGGAGACAAAGAGTCGGATAAAAAAGACGGCGGAAGCGCTCGGATATTTTCCGAATGCGGCGGCAAGGGCTCTTAAGACAAACCGTTCCTATAATATAGGAGTACTTTTTGAGGAGGAAGCGGGAAGCGGACTGACACATGAGTACTTTTCGGGAGTCTTAAACGGATTGAAGGTTCAGGCCGAAAAGCAGGGTTATGATATTACCTTTATCAATACCTGTTTTGAAAATCGGAAGATGTCTTACTATGAGCATTGCAGATACCGGAATTTTGAGGGAGTTGCAATTGTCTGCGCGGATTTTAACGACCCGGACGTCATGGAACTGATGAATGGGACCATCCCGGTTGTGACCATTGATTACGTACATCATAATTGTACGGCGGTCTGCTCGAACAACATTCAGGGGATGGAAGACCTTGTCAAATACATATACGGGCAGGGACACCGGAAAATTGCATATATTCACGGGCAGAAGGCTTCCTATGTTACAAAGGACCGTCTCGCCAGCTTTTACCGGACAATGGATGAACTCGGCCTTGCGGTGCCGGATGAATATATCCGGACGGCGGATTATCTGGAGACGAAAGGGGCGGAAATACAGACCAGGGAACTTTTAAATCTGAAGAATCCGCCGACCTGCATTATCTATCCCGACGACACATCCCTGATAGGGGGAAGGAATGTCATTATAGAAATGGGACTTCGGATTCCGAAAGATATATCCATTGCGGGCTATGACGGCACAAGAATGTCGCAGCTTTTACATCCAAGGCTTACAACAATCCGGCAGGACACGGAGCTGATTGGAGGAGAGGCGGCAAAAAGGCTGATTAGTTCTATTGAAAGACCGCGAACAACTCTCATTGAGAGAGTCGTTATAGAAGGAATTTTAGTGCAGGGGCAGTCCGTTGGACGCATCAACTGTTAGGTGTCCGGCATTTTTGCAGGAATGCAGGCGGAATATGCGGGCATGAATTCCAATCCATTACTATTTTAACAAGTATTAAGAAGGAGGGTTTTCTATGAAAAAGAAAATCGTGAGTGCAATTCTTTGCACGGCAATGGCAGTAACTATGATGGCAGGCTGCGGAAATAACGCGAGCACGAACACGGCGTCGGATAACGGCGCGGCGGCAGATAATGGCGCGGCTGCGGATACGACAGCGGAGGAAACGCCCGCGGCAGATGCGGCATCGGATGAGGGCAGTGTTTTAAATATTTACTGCTGGAACGAAGAATTTAAAAGCCGTATTACAGACCACTATCCGGATTATACGGAGGTGGACGCGACCACAGGTACGATTGGCGACGTTACCGTAAAATGGAATATCACGCCGAATGATGATAACGCATATCAGAACAATCTGGATGCAACGCTGTTAAAGCAGGCGGACGCGGCGGCGGACGATAAGATTGACATCTTTCTGGTGGAAGCCGACTATGCGTTAAAATATGTTGACACGGAATACACCATGGCAGTCAGCGATCTCGGAATTACCGACGATGACCTTGCAGACCAGTATCAGTACACGAAGGATATTGTCACCGATTCCAACGGTGTGTTAAAGGGTGTTTCCTGGCAGGGCTGCCCGGGCGTTATGTTCTATAGCCGTGAGGCCGCAAAGGAGATTCTCGGAACGGATGACCCCGCAGAGGTACAGACCTATGTAGACACCTGGGATAAGTTTAACCAGACGGCAGCGCTTGCTTACGCCGCGGGTTATCAGATGACATCCTCCGTGAATGATACCTACCGTGTATATTCGAATAACGTAACCTCCAAATGGGTTGAGGACGGCAAGATTAATATCGACGACAATATCATGCAGTGGGTAGAAGATTCCAAGGAGCTGGTAGATGCGGGAGAGACGGGAACGCATGAGCTTTGGAGCGATGACTGG
>CALWBG010000224.1 GCA_944375975.1 uncultured Roseburia sp. | reverse complement strand
TTTTTGCTCCTGTGAGATATACACAAAAACATATGATTTTTAATTCATTTATCACTTGACATCACACCGCTGGACTTGGTACTTCTATCTATTCTTCGCATTATAAACCATAGCCAGTATTTCCGCCACCGCCTGATACAACTCGGGAGGTATCTCCGCGCCGATATCGACATTCGCATACAGCATCCTTGCCAGCGGTTTATTTTCTACAATTTCGATGTGGTTTTCTTTTGCAAGCTCACGAATCTTCTGTGCCAGATAATCCTCTCCCTTTGCCACGACAACCGGCGCTCTGGATACCTCGGCGTCATATCGGATTGCCACTGCCAGATGGGTGGGGTTTGTTATTACCACATCCGCCTTTGGAACATCCTGCATCATACGCTTTCTGGAAGCTTCTCTCATGCGCTGTCTCTGGCGCCCTTTGATTTCCGGATTTCCCTCGGTATTTTTATATTCATCCTTGACCTCCTGCTTGGTCATCTTCATGTCTTCATTAAAGCGGCGCTTTTGATAAACAAAATCCGCAAGACCAACCACAAGGTAGACAAGGCTGATTTTCAAACCTGCATTGATAATGACGTCCCCACAGAGCGCAAGCGCCTGGTTGAGCGGGATGTCATATAAAATAAAAATATCATCCGCTTCGTCCCTGACGGACGTATAAGCAATATAAATAATAATAAATATTTTGAAAATGGATTTTATCAGCTCAAACACGGAATCTTTGGATAAAATCCGCTTAAACCCGTTAATCGGATTGAACTTATCTCCCCTGGGCTTTAACGGCTTTAACGTCACCTTCCAGCCAACCTGGATAATGCTGATGATAAGCGTAATCGCGACGCCAAAAGCCAAAAAAGGAGCTGCAATCACCAGCATTTCTATATAGACATTATGTAAAAATGACGTTACCTCCTGTACGGAGCACTCAATCGCATTGGCACTGACGAAATCCGGCATCAGCTTATATACATAATTATATACCCCGATGAAGCCGTTGCCAACCGACGAAATGAAAATTTTGAGTATGAGAAATAATACCAGCAAATCAAAGGCCGACGTAAGCTCCCGGCTTTTTACGACCTTACCGTCTTCTCTCGCCTCTCTTAACTTTTTCTCCGTGGCAGGTTCAGTCTTTTCCCCGCCCGGTCCGTCCTTCGCGAACCATTGCAGGTCATATCTCAGAATCAGTCTTTTTTCCCATTCCAAATCAATACATTCCCTCTATTACCGAAACCATCATTCTGCGCATTTCCGTAAAAATAAAATCAGCTATTCCGGGCAGCAGCGTTACGGTCAAAAACAACACCAAGATTCCAAGCAGAACCTTCATCTGCATTCCCACCGCAAACATATTCATCTGCGTCGCTACCTTCGCCATAATTCCCAGGATGCAGTTCAAGATCATCATACAGGCAAAAATGGGAAGAAATATACGGAAACCGATGACAAATAAATCGGTCATGAACGTTACCATCGAACCGGCCAGAGAATCCCAGTCAAAAATCTGACCGTTCACCGGAATAACCTCGAAGGAATCCACCACTGCCCTTAAGATAACATGATGCATATCCGTTACCACCAGCAGCAGTAAAATAAAATAGTTATATAAATTACCGGTAATCGTAACCTGACTGTTCATCGTCGGGTCGAACTCCGTCGCCATCGACAGACCGATATCCATATCAATAATATTTCCCGCAAATAAAATAATGGAATTACATATGTTGGCAGCAAATCCTATCAGCAACCCTGTAATTCCCTCTTTTAAAACTATGACTGCATATCCCATAACACCGGTATATTCAATTGCCGTCTTATCCACTATGCCATAAATCAAAAGAGATACCAATACAGACAAGCCGATTTTTACCCGCGCAGGTGTGTTGCTTGTGCCAAAAAAAGGCGCAACTGACACAAAACAGGATATGCGGACCACTATTAATATCAGTATTTCAAAATGAACCAATGAAAATGTATATTCCAGCATAAAGCGCCCTAACTAAGATAAACACTGAAGTTCGACCACAGCGTAGTTACAAACTCCGTCAGATTTTTTAAAATCCATGAACCGAAAATCATCATGCCCACAAAAACGGCAATAATCTTCGGAACAAACGTCAGGGTCTGTTCCTGAATCGATGTAACTGTCTGGAAAATACTGATAATCAGTCCCACCACCAATGAAATAATCAACATTGGGGCAGAACAGATAATGATGGTATAAATTGCTTCTCTTGCGACATCAAGCACCTGACCTTCTGTCATCTTACAACACCTCTTTCATTCTTCCGTCAATAGAATGTTTTCACAACGCTTCCTATCACAAGATTCCATCCGTCTGCCAAAATAAACAGCAAAATCTTAAAAGGCAGCGAAATCGTTGTCGGCGGCAGCATCATCATACCCATAGACATCAGTACGGATGCCACTACCATATCAATTACAATAAACGGGATATATATCAAAAATCCCATAATAAATGCCTGCCTCAGCTCGCCTATCACAAAGGCAGGTATCAGAATCGTCATCGGAACAGCGTCATATGCGCTTTCTCCCGATTCCTCATACTCCTCGGCAAGAGCGTCATTGTCAATATCATAGCTGTCACCTGCTATATCGATGAACAGCCTGACATCCTTTCGCTGCACCTGTCCGTACATGAACTGTCGAATCGGAACCTCCGCCGCCTCAAACGCCTCCTCCATCGTAATATCTCCGTTATCCAGAGGTCTGATCGCGTTTTCGTTGATTTCCTGGAACGTCGGCCACATGATAAAAAATGTCAAAAACAACGCCAATCCAATCAGCACCTGATTCGGCGGCGCCGTCTGCGTTCCGATTGCCGTCCGCAGAAAATGAAGTACAATCACGATTCTGGTATAGGAGGTCATCATAATCAAGATGGACGGCGCCAATGATAAAATGGTAAGCAGCAGCAACGCAAGAACCGGAGTAGACACCGCAACTTCATCGCCGTTCACGGTAATTGACACTCCGCCCGTGCCGTCATTTGCCGCATCCGTCCCCCCTCCATCCGTATTATCGAAAGAAGTGATGCTGTCGGGATCCATGGAAGCAGCATAAACCTCCGTCTTCCCGTTCCAGCCAAACAGGACAAATGCAAACACCGCAAGCGCGAGCGCAAATGACAGCGCACAATATACTTTTTTCAATTTTGTCATAATTCAATCCTGTTTTTTCGGAAAATGTTCTTTTAACTTATTTAAAATATCCTGGAAACTCTCCTGAGTTCTCCCGGAAACCTCCGGTTGCAGATAAGACAACTGATCTTCTGACAGTTCCGCCAGTTTTGTAACCTCATCCTTGCCCACCGCAATCACCAGATATACATCTCCCACTTTCACAATCTGTATATATTTGTTATTTGCAATACGTACTGTCTCAACAACTGACAGATTCCCATGCGACATCTGCGACTTCTGAAAACCGCCTACCCATTTTGTCGTAAAATAAGTAATAATCAGAACAAACAGAAATATTATGAGCACACCTATCAGTTGTATCAGGCTCTGAAAAGAAGTGCTTAATAAAATCATATTAGCCAACTACTTTTTTTACTGCTTCAAGCACCCGCTCTGCCTGGAAGGGTTTTACGATGAAATCCTTTGCACCGGACTGAATTGCCTCGATTACCATCGCCTGCTGTCCCATCGCGGAACACATAATGACATTTGCAGAGGGGTCAATCTCACGAATCTTCTTAAGCGCCTGGATTCCGTCCATGTCCGGCATGGTAATATCCATCAGCACCAAATCCGGTTTGGCTTCCGGATACTTCTCCACCGCAACAGCTCCGTTTTCTGCCTCTGCCGCAATCTCATAGCCGTTTTTGGTCAGAATGTCCTTAATCATCATCCTCATAAAAGCAGCATCATCACAAATCATTACCTTTGCCATAATTTTCTCTCCTACTCATCATGTTTTTGTTTGCTTATTTTATAATTTCAGTAATTCGTATGCCGTAATTTTCTTCCAGTACAACAACTTCTCCCTTAGCTACGAATTTACCGTTTACCAATACATCTATCGGCTCTCCGGCGATACGGCTTAATTCTATAATGGTTCCCGGTGCAAAATCAAGTATTTCTTTGATAGATTTTGAAGTTCTACCA
>CALWBG010000223.1 GCA_944375975.1 uncultured Roseburia sp. | reverse complement strand
CGCTGTCCCTTCCATGTGGAGCAGGCGGAGCGCGTGGTTTATGTCATTGATCTGGAGCGCAAAAAGGACTCCGCGGCGCTGGAGCTTGTGAAAAACCTGTTTGCGACGAAAATGAGAGATTATGTGACCGAGGTGGATGAGCAGAGCATTATTCTGATTAAGGACGTGCGGGATATGAAGGATGACGAGGAGCTTCAGACGCTTGCGGACATGATTGTGGATAATATGCATACGGAAGCGATGGTGCGTGTGCGGGTCGGTTACGGCAACCGCGTGAATAATCTGCAGGATATCGCCAAATCCTATCAGGAGGCAAAGATGGCGCTTGAGGTGGGGAAGATTTTCTACGCCGAAAAGGAAACCATCGCTTACCGCTATCTTGGAATCGGAAGGCTGATATATCAGCTTCCGATGAGTCTTTGTGAAATGTTTATCCACGAAGTGTTCGGTGAGGAAGTCCCCGATTTATCGGGTGAGGAAATCACGACGACCATCCAGAAATTTTTCGATAACAATCTGAATATTTCGGAGACGGCAAGACAGCTTTATGTGCACCGGAATACCCTGGTTTACCGGCTGGAGCGTCTGGAAAAAACGATAGGTCTTGACATCCGAAAGTTTGACGATGCAATGACCTTTAAAATAGCGCTTATGGTTCTTGCGCATATGAATTACCAGAAAGCAGAGGAGCAATAATTTATGGCAGCGAAGACATCTTACGATGAACACAGCATCTCAGTCCTGGAGGGGCTTGAGGCGGTACGAAAACGCCCCGGTATGTATATCGGAAGCGTATCGAGAAAGGGCTTAAATCACCTTATTTATGAAATTGTAGACAATGCGGTGGACGAGCACCTTGCCGGAGCATGTGATACCATCTATGTGACCCTGGAGGCGGACGGTTCCTGTACCGTGGAGGACAACGGGCGCGGCGTTCCGGTCGGTATGCATGCCAAGGGCGTTTCCGCGGCGCGTATCGTATACACGACGCTTCACGCGGGCGGAAAGTTTGACGATTCCGCATATAAAACCAGCGGAGGATTGCACGGCGTCGGTTCATCGGTTGTCAATGCGCTTTCTGCCTATATGGATGTGCAGATCAGCAGGGACGGCTATATCCACCATGACCGCTATGAGCGCGGCGTTCCCGTGGTGGAGCTGGAAAACGGACTTCTGCCGAAAATCGGAAAAACGAAAAAGACGGGGACGAAGGTGAACTTTCTGCCGGATCCGGAAATTTTTGAAAAGACCCGGTTTAAGGAGGATGAGGTAAAAAGCCGTATGCATGAGACGGCGTACTTAAATCCCCGCCTTACGATTATTTATGAGGACCGCAGGGGAGAGGAAACGGAGCATATCGTTTACCACGAGGAAGAGGGCATTATCGGCTTTGTCAAGGATTTGAACAAAAACAGCGAGGTGCTCCATGATGTCATTTATTTTAAAGGCGAGCAGGAGGGTATTACCGTCGAGGGGGCGTTTCAGTATACGAATGAATTTCACGAGAATATCCTGGGTTTCTGCAACAATATTTTTAACGCCGAGGGCGGAACGCACATTACAGGCTTTAAGACCGTGTTTACGACAGTCATTAATTCCTATGCCAGAGAGCTTGGCATTTTAAAGGAAAAGGACGCCAATTTTACAGGGGCGGACGTGCGCAACGGCATGACAGCCGTCGTGTCCATCAAGCACCCGGACCCGCGGTTTGAGGGGCAGACAAAGACAAAGCTTGACAATCAGGACGCCTCCCGTGTAACGGCGAAGGTGACGGGGGACGAAATCCAGCTTTACTTCGATAAAAATTTAGAGGTATTAAAGACGGTGATTTCCTGTGCGGAAAAGGCCGCGAAGATTCGCAGGACGGAGGAGAAGGCGAAGACGAATCTGCTCACAAAGCAGAAGTTTTCCTTTGATTCCAACGGAAAGCTGGCCAACTGCGAGAGCAGGGACGCCTCCGTCTGCGAGATTTTTATCGTGGAGGGAGATTCCGCGGGCGGCTCGGCAAAGACGGCGAGAGACCGCAGCTTTCAGGCCATTCTGCCGATTCGCGGAAAGATTTTAAACGTGGAGAAGGCGAGCATTGACAAGGTGCTTGCGAATGCCGAGATTAAGACGATGATCAACGCCTTCGGCTGTGGCTTTTCCGAGGGGTATGGCAATGATTTTGACATCACAAAGCTGCGCTACGATAAAATCATTATCATGGCGGATGCAGATGTGGACGGCGCGCATATTTCAACTTTGCTTTTGACGCTGTTTTACCGTTTTATGCCTGAGCTGATATACCAGGGGCATGTGTATGTGGCAATGCCGCCTCTGTATAAGGCGATTCCGTCTAAGGGTGAGGAGGAATACCTTTACGATGACGCGGCGCTTGAGCGCTACCGCAGGACGCATAAAGGGAGCTTTACCCTGCAACGCTACAAGGGACTCGGAGAGATGGACGCGCAGCAGCTCTGGGAGACGACGTTGAACCCCGAAACGCGGATTTTAAAGCGGGTCGAGATTGAGGATGGCCGGATGGCGTCGGATATCACCGAGCTTTTGATGGGGAATGACGTGCCGCCACGCAAAATGTTTATCTATGAACACGCCAAGGATGCGGCGCTTGACGTATAGCAGGGAAGAAAGGTAGTACAGTATGAGACAGGAAGAACAGATTATCCGCACCGAATATTCGGAGCTGATGCAGAAATCCTACATTGATTATGCGATGAGCGTCATCATTGCCCGTGCCCTGCCGGATGTAAGGGACGGGTTAAAGCCGGTGCAGAGGCGAACCTTATATGATATGTATGAGCTTGGAATCCGCTATGATAAGCCTTACCGGAAATGTGCGCGTATCGTTGGGGATACGATGGGTAAATATCATCCGCATGGTGACAGTTCCATCTATGAGGCGTTGGTTGTCATGGCACAGGACTTTAAAAAGGGACTGCCGCTCGTAGACGGGCACGGCAATTTCGGTTCCATTGAGGGGGACGGCGCCGCTGCAATGCGTTATACCGAGGCACGTTTGCAAAAGATTACGCAGGAAGCCTATCTGGCGGATTTGGACAAGAATGTCGTAGACTTTGTGCCTAATTTTGACGAGACGGAAAAGGAGCCCGAGGTCCTTCCGGTGAAGGTGCCGAATCTTCTGTTAAACGGTGCGGAGGGAATCGCGGTCGGTATGACGACCAGCATACCGCCGCATAATTTCGGCGAGGTCATTGACGGTGTGATTGCCTATATGAAAGACCCGGATATCAATACCGAGCAGATGATGCGTTATATTCCGGGCCCTGATTTTCCGACGGGCGCCTCGATTTTAGGCAAAAGCGGCATTCGTGCCGCCTACCGTACGGGCCGCGGGAAAATTCTGGTGCGTGCGACAGCGGAAATCCAGCCGATGGAGCACGGCAGAGAAAAAATTGTGGTGACAGAAATTCCATATATGGTCAATAAATTGCGGCTGATTGAAAAAATTGCCGATTTGGTGAAGGAAAAACGGGTGGAAGGCATCAGCGATCTGTATGATGCTTCTGCCGGGGATGATATCCAGATTATCATTGAACTCAAAAAAGATGCAAATGCCAATGTGATCTTAAATCAGCTTTATAAATATACTCAGTTGCAGGAAAGTTTCGGTGCGATATTGCTGGCATTGGTAGACGGCAAGCCGGTTGTGATGAATTTGCAGCAGATGCTTGCGGAATATTTGAAACATCAAGAAGAGGTGGTCACACGGCGGACCCGCTATAATTTGGAAAAAGCAGAGAAGCGCGCCCATATTCTGGAAGGGCTGCGCATCGCGATTTCCAATATAGACGAAGTGATCCATATTATCCGTACCAGCTATGACAATGCGAAGGAACGGCTGATGGAACGGTTTGCATTATCGGAGCTGCAGGCACAGGCAATCTTGGAAATGCAGCTGAGACGATTGCAGGGATTGGAGCATGAAAAGATTGATGCAGAATATCGGGATTTACAGGAAAAGATTGCATATTATCGTTCGCTGCTTGCCGATGAGAAAAAACTGCTGGGTGTGATCCGGGAGGAATTGCAGGAAATCAAGGAAAAATACGCCGATCCCCGCCGTACCAAATTGGTGGCAAACCCCGGTGAGATCGACGTAGAGGATTTGATCGAGGAGGAAACCTGCGTGTTTACCCTCT
>CALWBG010000222.1 GCA_944375975.1 uncultured Roseburia sp. | reverse complement strand
GTCCTGCCGGAAAAAGCCGTTGATTTACTTGCGGTTGAACTTCGAGCGCAATATTATGATCAAACGCTGACCATAGAACAAAAACGAAGCATTGTAAAAAACGCTCTGTTCTGGCATGAACGCGCGGGAACACCGTATGCGCTGGAAGAACTGGTAACGACAGTATTCGGTTCCGGGAGCGTAAAAGAGTGGTTCGAATACGGAGGAGAACCGTATTTTTTTCGGGTACAGACGGATGCAACAATGACAGAGGAAAACATATCGAAATTCGAGACTGTAATTAAAAAGGCAAAAAACGCAAGGTCGCACATGGAAGCGTTGGAAATCGAAAGGTCAGAGGAATGCCAGGCGTATGTGGCCGGAGCTTTTAAACAGACGATATACGCGCCAGAGATAAGAGAGGAGGGAACCGACGATGTCATATTATAAAAATGCTGTATTGACGGACCTTGGGGCAAGCCTGCTGGCAGAGTCTGTTACGGAAGGGACGAAGATAGAGTTTGTAAAAATTCAAACCGGAAGCGGAATCTATACAGAGGAAGAAAAACAAACATTGCAGCAGCGTACAGTCCTGAAAGAGCCGAAACAGGAATTTGGTTTCAGCAGCGCAGCGTTCGCCGAAAACAATACGCTGCGCTTGAAAGCCGTCATTAACAACGATGACTTGCAGGAGGGCTATCACATTACGGAGCTGGGCATCATCGCAAAAAAAGAAGGAGACGAAAGCGAGATACTTTACTCCATCGTGATAGCGGAGGAAGCGGATTACCTGCCGTCCAGGGAAAGCCCGGTTGAAATTGTACAGGATTACTACACGAAAATCAGCAACGCGGAAAGCGTAGAAATCAATGTGCAGCAGGGCGCATATGCAACGGCAGAGGATATGCAGGCGGTTTTATACCCGAATTTCACAGAAGCCGATAAACGGGAAAATATAAAAAGCGGAGAAAATATATCTACACTGTTTGGGAAAATCAAAAAATGGTTTTCTGATTTAAAGGCTGTGGCATTCAGTGGAAGTTACAATGATTTAAACGATAAGCCATCCATACCATCTGTGGTAAACAATAATACAACGACCATCGCAGGGTACGCCTTGGACGCAAGGCAGGCCAACCCAAACATCGCAGGTTCGCTTGGAGCGCAGATAAATTCTACAAATACAGCTTTGGCAGAGCATAAAACCAGCGGCGACCATGATGTGCGATACTACAGGAAAGTCGAGGTAGATGAAAAAGTAGGATACGATTCAACGACGATAGCCTCGTCCTACATCACAACGGTTCGTGTCTGTCGTCAGGGAGATGGTATGAAACGCTTAAGGTTGGTCGGAGCCAAAAGTTCGCTTGTTTCCGGCACGGCTTATGCTGTATGCACTCTACCAGAAAAATACCATCCACAGACAGGATATCAGGCTTTTGCCGTTATGGCAGCTTCGACGGCGGCGGCATATTTTGCACGAATCGAAGTACCAACAAACGGAGTAGTTACGTTGACACCTTATGCCACAAGGTCAGCAGGAGACTCTATCCTTATAGACGTTACCTATGATTAAAAATGGAGGAAATACATGAAATTAAAAACATCAACAGGTAGCTATGCCATAGCTGCCGCTAACCATGAAAACGGAAAATTGAATATTGAGTTTGAGGACAAGACCTGTGAGGATTTACAGATAATCTTTTCTGACAAAAACAGTCTTGCACGACTGGAAGTTTACACCGATGACGACGCTCTCATGTCCGTCATCCCCGGTTATGTTGTGTTAGAGAGTATCGTCTTGCAGGGCGACACAAAGACGGTCATCCTTGCAAAGGAAACCGACGATGTAGAGCAACGCATCACGGAGCTGGCAGAAAGCCTTTCCGGCACAGCACAGGAGGCGGGACAGGCAGCAGAAGCCACCGCGGAGAATACGGCGGATATTGCAAGGTTGAAAGCTGACCTTGATTATATGGCAATGAGCTTGGAGGTAGATATCGATGAGTAAAAATTATGAAAAGGTCAAAGGGTACTATGAAAAAGGACTCTGGAGCAAAGCCAGGGTTCAGAATGCCGTTGGTAAATGGATAACGGCGGAGGAATACCGGGAAATAACCGGGGAGGAGTTAAAACAAACGGAATAAAATCAGAGCCTTAGAGCCGAGTATGCGGGAAACCGTATATCCGGCTCTTTTGCATAAAAACAGCCCGCGGGCGGAAAGGAGAAGGTTATGGATGAAATTGAAATCGAGCGCAGAATTACCGCTACAGAGCAGAGAGCGAAGTCCAACTCACACAGGATTGATAAGTTGGAACCAATCATCGAGGAGATACATACAATGTCAAATACGATGGTAAAACTTGTGCAGGAGATAAAGCACACGAATGAAGCGGTTACTTCGCTCGACGAAAAGGTAGAGCGCATGGATAGCCGGGTGGATGACATCGAGCGGATTCCCGGGGAAGACATGAAAACGTACAAAAGAACGGTGGTAACAGCCATCATCAGCACCGTTGCGGGAGCTCTTGCATCGGGGATGTTGATTTTAGCAACACAATATTTGTAAATAAGAATGGAGGATATTATTATGCTTAAGAACAGTGTATTTAAAGCGTCGGTGAATACAAAGGAATGGGCAAAGGCCGCGGCGATCAGAGCGGTTAAGACGATGGCACAGGCAGCTATCGCCGGTATCGGCGCTGCGGCGGCAATGGGCCAGGTGGATTGGTCCTATGTTTTATCCGCATCCGTTCTGGCGGGTGTGTTGTCAGCGCTCACATCGGTAGTCGGAATCCCGGAAGCAAGCGAGAAGGAGGAATAAGACATGAAAGTAAAAGGAATTGACGTATCAAGTTATCAGGGAACTATCGATTGGGGGAAAGTTGCCGCTGCGGGAGTGCAATTTGCCATCCTTAAGGTGATTCGCAAAGATTTAAACCCGGACAAGCAGTTTGAGGCAAATTATACGGGGTGCACCGAAGCAAACATTCCAGTGCAGGGCGTATACAATTACAGTTACGCGACGACGGTCGAGAAAGCAAAAACAGATGCGGAAAGGGTGCTTGAAGTTCTGGCGGGCCGCAAGCCCATGGTCTGGCTGGATGTCGAGGACAATTGTCAGAAGGGGCTTGGAGAGGTCTTAATCAATATCATCAACACATACGGCGAAGTTATCCGCGGTGCCGGGCTGGAATTTGGCGTGTATACCGGGCTTGCATTTTATAACAGCTACATCAAACCTTATGCGGATAAGCTTTCCCATCCGTTCTGGATTGCGCGCTACCCGGTCAGCGGGGCAATGAGCATTGACAGCGACCCGGCAGACGATAAGAGACCGGAAATCCTGCATTCTCTTTACGGTTGGCAGTATACTTCCAAAGGATCCGTTCCCGGCATCAGCGGCGATGTGGATTTAAACGAGCTCTACGTCGCGGTGGAGACTGGAAACATCATGCCGGAGCCGGAAACGGCGCTGCACAGAGTAGGGGAGGAAATCACGGTATCATCTTATTACGCATCCAGCACCGACCCCATTGAGAAAGCAATCATCAAAAACGCCTCCGGGACCATCCAGCGTGTAAAACCCGGAACGTATAACCCCTATTGTTTCGGCAAAAACGGTGTTGCAGTCGGCTGGTGCAATGATGGTGATATCCGTTCCACCGGAGCGGCAGGGCAGACAGAGAGCACTGAGGTATATACCGCGCAGTCCGGTGATACGTTGTCTGGTATCGCAAAGAGGTATAGCACCACGGTGGCGAAACTGCAGCAGCTCAACGGAATCAAAAACGCGAACCTTATTTATGTGGGGCAGAAAATCAAAATCTAATGGCCTGCATCGATAATTAGAAAATGTTTGTAGTAACTTATGTTTGCCTGGGGAAAACCAACCGTTCTCGCAATATACTGTTCGGGTTACTGCGGAGGGATATCGCCCGTTCACTGTGTCGGGAATTGAGTTGTTTGCGGAACAGCTTGCGATTCAGGAAATCCGGATGGACCGGGTGGAAACACCGGGGAACCAGATAGATTCGATTGTCATTCCGGTCAATACCCTGTGGGGCGATTTCCCGCCGAAGATTGCCGAGTCGGAAATCAAGCCGATTTCGGAAACCGGGGAAATCGTATTAAGCAGGGTTGTGATTCCTGAATACGTTGTGGTACATGACGGACCTCCCTCGGATACGACAGCGAGAG
>CALWBG010000221.1 GCA_944375975.1 uncultured Roseburia sp. | reverse complement strand
TATGAGGTGCGGGATCCTTATCCTGTTTTGTACCTTCTTCATGGCCTCGGAAATAACCACAGTGATTGGACAAGTTATACGAACGTGGAGTTATTTGCAGAGGAACAGTCCATGGCGGTTGTTATGATGTCGGCAGAAAATAAATTCTATCGGAAAAACGGGGCCGGAGATGATTTCTTTACGTTTCTTTCCGAGGAACTTCCGGCTTTTATCCGGAATATGTTTCCCGTTTCCGATAAACCGGAGGATACCTATATTGCGGGACTTTCCATGGGCGGTTACGGTGCGATGATTCACGGGTTGAACCATCCCGAACGTTTTGCGGCAATCGGAGCATTTTCCGCCGCAATCGGTACGGAGAATGAAGACGAGGCAAAGCTTTTAAAGGATGGTCCGTATGACCCGTACGGATTGGTAAGAAAAAACGGAGAAGAAGAAAAAAAGGTACCGCCCATTTATTTTGCATGTGGTACGCAGGATATGTTATGGGAAAAGGTAAACTGTTATAAAGATTTTATGGAAAAAAACGGACTCAATATTACCTGGGTACCGGTAGACGGATATGGGCATGAATGGAGGTTCTGGAACATACAGATTGAAAAGTTTCTGGAATGGCTCCCGAGAACAGATGCGTATGCAAAAGACCAGAAAACACACAGGAAGATATAGAAGATGAAAACATTTATTTTTGATTTGGACGGAGTTTTGGTTTTTACGGACAAATTCCACTATCAGGCATGGAAAAAAATGGCGGACCGTCTCGGCATTTATTTTGACGAGGAAATCAATAACCGTCTGCGCGGTGTCAGCAGAATGGAATCGCTGGAAATTATTCTTGAAAAAAGTACAAAAAAATATTCCGATGAGGAAAAAAATGATTTGGCAGAAGAAAAAAATAATTATTACCGGGAACTGCTTAAGTCAATGACACCGGAGGACGTGGAGCCTGCGGTCCGCAGAACCCTGGCGGAGCTTCGCGGCAGGGGACATAAGCTTGCCATCGGCTCATCGAGCAAAAATACAAAATTTATTTTGCGCCAGACGGCGCTTATGGATGAGTTTGACGCAATTTCCGACGGCACAAACATTATAAAGTCAAAGCCTGATCCGGAAGTATTTTTAAAGGCTGCCTTCTTTGTCGGGGACCGGCCGGAAAATTGCATTGTCGTTGAGGATGCATATGCCGGAATTGATGCCGCGAAAGCGGGCGGAATGCTGGCGGCTGGAATCGGGGATGCGGAGCATTATGAAAAAACGGATTATCCGTTAAAAAAATTCGAGGATATTCTTCAGATTCCGAATGTATAATTGGTTAAATCAACACGCAAATATTTCTTGACAATTTTCAGTATTTGCTCTATAGTGTTAACGAAAATTATGTAGTGGATTTTTCCGGATTAAGTCAACTTTTCGCCACACAGTTATTGAGAGATAGCTGTGTGGCTTTTTTTCTGCCTGGGAAATCCATGCGGTCTTTTGCAGGAACGCCATATGGATATAAGCATAGTTTTAAAATAACATTTTATATGGGAGTAAAAATGAACGAGAACTTTATGAAAGAGAGACCGGTATTTCAGTTGATTTTGTCAATGTCACTGCCGATGGTGCTCTCGATGCTGGTAAATTCTTTGTATAATATTGTAGACAGCTTTTTTGTCGCGCAAATCAGTGAGGAGGCTATGACGGCGTTGTCCCTGGTCTATCCTGTCCAAAATTTTATTAATGCCGTTGGTATCGGTTTTGGTGTGGGAATCAATGCTGTCATAGCGTTTCATTTGGGCGCCGGGGAGGAAGCGAAAGCAAATAAGGCCGCTGCCCAGGGCTTGCTGCTTGCCGTCATTCACAGTGTGGTCATCACAGTCGGCTCCATCGCGATTATGCCTGCGTTCCTGCGAATGTTTACTTCATCGGAAACTGTCATTGCGCTCGGAGTTCGTTATTCGGTTATCGCATTCGCCTTTACAATATGCATTATTTTAGGCGTGACCTTTGAAAAAATTTTCCAGGCGGTAGGGAGCATGAAGGTCACAATGATAAGCTTAATGTGCGGCTGTATTACAAATATTATATTGGACCCCGTACTTATCTTCGGACTTGGGCCGTTTCCGGAAATGGGAATCGAAGGAGCGGCTCTGGCGACGGGAATCGGGCAAACGCTTACCCTGGCAATCTACCTGGCAATATATTTTATACGCCCTATCCGTGTCCGTATCCGCAAAAAATATCTTAAGCCGAACAGGGAAATGATTTTAAAGCTCTATTCCATCGGGATACCCGCAACGTTGAATCTTGCCCTGCCGTCCGTGTTGATTTCTGCCCTGAATGCGATTTTGGCGGCATATTCCGAGGTATATATTTTGGTTTTGGGGATTTATTATAAATTGCAGACCTTCCTGTATCTGCCCGCCAACGGCATTATACAGGGAATGCGCCCTCTCATCGGCTTTAATTACGGGGCGGGGGAGCAGAAACGTGTAAAGCAGATTTTCAATATTGTACTTTGCATGAGTGGTATCATTATGATTTTGGGAACGGTCATCTGCCTGCTGATTCCGGGCCGTCTTATGAGCCTGTTTACCCAGACGCCGGAAACCATCCGTGTCGGAGAAACGGCGCTTCGCATTATCAGTGCGGGCTTTCTTGTTTCGGCTGTCTCCGTAACTTCCTCGGGGGCACTGGAAGGCCTTGGAAAAGGAACGCCGTCATTGATTATTTCGCTGTGCCGGTATATCATCGTCATTATTCCCGCAGCCTTTTTATTGAGTAAACTATGGGGGCCGGTTGGAATCTGGAATGCGTTTTGGATTGGCGAGGCAGTAACCGCGGTCATCGCGTATATCGTTTACCGCAAAGCGGTGCAAATGAATCCGCGGGGAAAAGGATGAAGGGGAAGGAAGATAAGCGAAAGAGAGAACATTGAAATGATAAGCGTATAAAGAAACCGCTGCCTGAGCTTCCACCGAAAGTCAGACTTTTGGTGTGAGGCTCAAAGCAGCGGTTGTCTTTTCAATATTAAAATTATTTATTGGAACGTCTCCAAATCTTCATTTTTTCGGCTTCTTTAATCAAATCATCCCTGAAATCCGGGTGCGCGATGGAAATCAGCGCCTCGGCCTTCTGCCAGGCGGATAAGCCTTTTAAATTTACCTTGCCGTATTCGGTTACGACGTAATGCACATTCGCACGGGTATCGGTCACAATGGAGCCGTTTGCCAGTGTCGGGCAGATTCTCGATTGCAGGTTTCCGTCCTTGCCCCGGAAAGTGGAGGAGAGGCAGATAAAACTCTTGCCGCCCTTTGAAAGGTAAGCGCCGAGCACGAAATCAAGCTGGCCGCCCGCGCCGCTGATTTGCTTTAAGCCGGCGGATTCCGCGTTGACCTGGCCGAATAAGTCGATATCCACCGCATTGTTAATGGAGATAAAGTTATCCAGTGCGGATATGGAGCGGATGTCGTTGGTGTAATCGACCGGAGTGCTCATCAGCTCCGGGTTTTCATCCATATAATCATACATCTTTTTGGTTCCGGCGCCGAAAGCGTAGGTCTGACGGAAACGGTCAATGGATTTTTTTGAGCCGTTGATTTTTCCGGCTCTTGCAATATCCACGAAAGCATCGACATACATCTCGGTGTGGACACCCAAATCCTTTAAGTCGGAATCCGCAATCAGGGAGCCGACAGCGTTTGGCATGCCGCCGATGCCGAGCTGTAAGCAGGCGCCGTTCGGAATCTCGTCCACGATTAATTTTGCGACCGCCTTATCCACATCCGTAGCGGGGCCGCCTGCACCAAGCTCGCCGATGGGCGGGTTTTCGCCCTCTACGATATAGGTTACGTCGGAGATATGCACGCCGCATTCGGTTCCGCCGAGACAGCGCGGCATATTTTCATTGACCTCGACAATGATATGCTTTGCCGTTTCGCACATTGCCCCGAGGTGGGAAGCGTTCGGGCCGAAGTTGAAATATCCGTGGGAGTCCATCGGCGCAACCTGGAACATTGCCACGTCGTCCGGGCAGTCAAGCTCGCGGTAATAGCGCGGCAGCTCCGAATAGCGAATCGGCGCGTAGTATGCGCAGCCGCGGTTTACCAGCTTGCGCTCAATGCCGGACATATGCCAGGAGTTCCAGGTGAAATGCTCCCCGGCATCCTCGCGCGCAAAGGTTTCAAGCGGCTTAAGGATAATGCCTCCG
>CALWBG010000220.1 GCA_944375975.1 uncultured Roseburia sp. | reverse complement strand
CATTGCCCGGCCACAGCAGCATCCCGACCTTTGCGTAAGCGAAGGTAACTGTCTTATCCGCGCGAAATGCCGTGCCGTATACCGCACCGGTATCGGCGGAAACGCCGGAGGCAATATCAACCGCAAGCTTCCTTGCCGACAGCCGGTTCATCGATTCGATAAGCGCGGCATAGCTTCCCTCGATGTTCCTTGACAGCCCAACACCGAAAACCGCGTCTATGACCATTGTATAGTGCGTATCTTTCGGTATTTCCTGCAAAATTGCAAAGCCGTAAGCGTTCAGGATTTCCTGCTGGCGCAGATTTTCCTCCGTAGCTTTCCCGGGATTTCCCACCAGGACAATATCGGTTTTAATTCCTTCCAGCAACAAAAGCCTTGCGATTGCCAGGCCGTCCCCGCCGTTATTTCCTGTCCCACAGACAACCAGCACCCGCGCTAAGCAGCCGCTCTCCTTTTTTGCTTCCTCCACGAACGCGAGCGCCGCGCGCTCCATCAAAAGCAGCCCCGGCATATGGAAACGGGAAATCGTATTGGCGTCATAGCGCTTCATTTCCCGGCTGTTTACAAGATATTTCATCGCCTGTAATCCTCCTTTTAAACGTGAGCCGCATATTTTTCTATCATACAAAAGACCGCCGCACAAAACCAATTTGTGCGGCAGCCCTTACTCCTGTCCCTTTTTGCTATCTCCTGCTCTCCCGCTCTGTCTGCCGTCACATTTCCGTGCCCTCTGATTTCGGACAATATTGTAGGATAGCTGCATCAGGCTGTCGGAAAGATGTACATTCTCGACAACCACATCCTTGTCAATCAGCTCCAAATCCACATGCGCAAAATTCCAAATCGCATGGATTCCGATACTCACCAGACGGTTTGCTATCGCGTCCGCTTTCTGCTTTGGCATGGTGAGGGCCGCGATGTCCACCTGATTCTCGGCGCAGAAGGCTTCCAGCTCCTCTAACATACGTATCCTGATTCCGCGCACCGAAACACCATCCAGAGCCGGGTTTACGTCAAACAGACCGATAATTACAAAGCCCAGCTTTTCAAATTTTACATAGTTGGCAAGCGCCTGCCCGAGGTTTCCGGCTCCAATCACAATGATATTATGTCTCTGATTCAGTCCGAGAATCTTTCCGATTTCCTCGTGCAGATACTTCACATTATAGCCGTAGCCCTGCTGTCCGAAGCCGCCAAAATTATTTAAATCCTGCCTGATCTGGGAAGCGGTCACATTCATCCGCTTGCTCAAATCATTGGAAGAGATACGCTCTACGCCGGCATCCAGCAATTCCCCCAAATAACGGTAGTAACGCGGCATTCTCCGAATTACGGCCTGGGATATTTCTTTTTCCTGCACAATAGATGCCCACCTTTCTTAAATCTCTGAATCTATTATAGTGATTCCAAAAGTATCTGTCAATGTGTGAAAAATTTAACTATTTACTCTGCCTGCGACGCTTCGAGCTCCGTTGATAATTCCTCCCACGTCTCATAGCAGTTCTCAAGCTCCGCGCGGCAGTCCGCCTGCTTTGCCGCAAGCTCGCCGAGCTTCGCCGAATTTGTCGCGTTCTCCGGTTTTGCGCATTCCTCGTCAATGGCCGCAATTTCGTCCTCCAGCGCGGTAATCCGTTCCTCCGTCTTTTTTAAGCTGTTTTCCAGCTTGCGGATTCTGGCCTGCTGGGCCTTTTTCGCCTGCCAGTCAGCTTTTGACGCTGCGGCGCCCTCCTCCGCAGGAACAGATCTGCTTTGCGTTTCCGGCTGCTTTGTGTAAAGCTCCGTCATCGTTTCCCGTTTTTCCAGATAATAATCATAATTGCCGATATAATTGACAAGCCTCTGCCCGGTCAAATCCAAAATCCGCGTCGCCGTCTGATTGATAAAATAGCGGTCATGCGATACAAACAACACCGTGCCTGTATAGCGGTTGAGCGCGGACTCCAGAATTTCTTTTGAGGCGATATCCAGATGGTTGGTCGGCTCGTCCAGAATCAGGAAATTAGCGTCGGAAAGCATGAGTTTCGCCAGTGAAACACGACCGCGCTCCCCTCCGCTTAAGTCACCGATACGTTTAAACACATCGTCGTTAGTAAATAAAAATGCCGCCAGCACATTTCGGATTTTTGTATTGTTCAAATCGGGATAGGCATCCGAAATCTCCTCGAAAATTGTTTTTTCCATATGGAGAAGCTGATGCTCCTGGTCATAATAGCCAATATGCACATTCGCTCCCAGCGTCACGCTGCCGGCATCCGCCTCCACCAGCCCATTGATAATTTTTAAAATGGTCGTTTTTCCGGTGCCGTTACTGCCGATTAACGCTACACGCTCGCCCCGTTTGATGTCAAAGGAAAGCCCGGAAAACAATGTAACCGGCTCGAAGGATTTTGCCAGCTCCGAGACGGTCAGCACGTCGTTCCCGCTTAAGACATTCGGCTCCAGTTCTATTTTCATGTCCGTTTTTTCCTCTACGGGTTTTTCGATGCGCTCCACCTTTTCCAACAGCTTTTCCCGGCTCTCCGCCCGCTTGATGGACTTTTCCCTGTTAAAGGATTTTAATTTTGCAATGACCTCTTCCTGACGCTTGATTTCTCTCTGCTGATGATAATACTGCTTTAGCATGTCCTCCCGTATTTTTGCCTTTTTGCGCGCAAATTCCGTATAATTTCCCTGATAGACAAAGCTGCGGTGCCCGGAAATCTCTATGATTTTCGTAACTACACGGTCGAGAAAATAGCGGTCATGCGCCACGATAATCACGGCACCCTTATAGCCACGCAAAAAGCCCTCAAGCCACTGAATCGACTCCATATCCAAATGGTTCGTCGGTTCGTCCAAAAGCAGGATATCGGGCTTTGTGACGAGAAGCCTGCCGAGGGACACCCTTGTCTTTTGCCCGCCCGAAAGCTCATTCATTTTTTTGCCAAAATCTTCCTCCGAAAAGCCGAGACCCTTTAAAACGCCGGTGACCTCACTGCGGTATGCATAGCCGTCCAGCAGCTCGAACTCATGGCTGAGCCGGTGATAGGTATCAAGCAGCGCCTCAAGCTCTTTTCCCGCAAGCCCCTCCATGTCCGCCTCAAGCTTCCGCAGACGCGCCTCCATTTCCAGAATATCCTTTCTGGAAAGGAGTACTTCGTCATAGATGGTATTGTGCCCGGAAATGTCCTGATACTGCGCGAGATACCCCACCGTTTTTTCCTTTGCGACAATGACCTCCCCGCCATCGGCAGGCTCCTGCCTCATAATAATTTTAAGCAGCGTAGACTTGCCGGCGCCGTTTGCGCCGACAATCGCTGCTTTTTCGTTTGCTTCCACATGAAAGCTTACATCCCTTAATATTTCATCCGTCCCGAAGGATTTCGAGATATTCTGACATGATAAAATCATTGTAATGTTTCCTCTAACGTCGCTCTGACAGCCTTGATAAAATCTTCGCTGTTTAATACAACCGGATTCGGATTCGTCGTAATCAAAGCGAGATCCTTCGTCATTTTACCGTCCTCAATGGTCTTGACACAGGCCGCCTCAAGCTTATCCGCAAAGTCCGCAAGCGCCGTATTTCCATCAAGCTCACCGCGCTTTCTAAGCGCTCCTGTCCATGCGAAAATTGTTGCAACCGAATTGGTCGAGGTCTCCTCTCCCTTTAAATGCTTATAGTAATGGCGCTGTACGGTTCCGTGCGCCGCCTCATACTCATAATAGCCCTCCGGAGATACCAGCACGGAGGTCATCATGGCAAGCGAGCCGAAGGCGCTTGAAACCATGTCGCTCATCACATCGCCGTCGTAATTCTTGCAGGCCCAGATATAGCCGCCCTCCGACTTCATCACACGGGCAACCGCGTCGTCAATCAGCGTATAGAAATATTCGATACCCGCCCGGGCGAATTTCTCCTTATATTCCGCGTCAAAAATCTCCTGGAAAATATCCTTGAAGGTGTGGTCATATTTCTTGGAAATGGTGTCCTTCGTCGCAAACCACAAATCCTGCTTTGTGTCGAGCGCGTAATTAAAGCAGCTTCTCGCAAAGCTCTCAATGGAATTGCAGAGATTATGCTGTCCCTGTACCACGCCTGCCCCGGTAAAGTTATGAATCAGTTCTCTCGTCTCTGTTCCGTCTTCCGCCGTGTATACAAGCTCGCACTTTCCCGCGCCCGGAATCTTCATTTCGGCCGCCTTGTACACGTCGCCGTATGCGTGACGCGCAATCGTAAT
>CALWBG010000219.1 GCA_944375975.1 uncultured Roseburia sp. | reverse complement strand
GGCTTTGAAGATATCGCGGTCCTTTTCGACGAGGTTGGCAAAATCGAAAAAGAGCATGAGGAACGTTATCGCAAGCTGATTGCCAATATCGAGGGTGGACTTGTGTTCTCCAGGGATGGTGACTGCATCTGGCAGTGCTCAAACTGCGGACACATTGTGGTCGGACAGAAAGCACCGGAGGTATGCCCGGTTTGCAATCATCCGCAGGCTTATTTCCAGCTTAAGGCAGAAAATTATTAAAATCGGCCGAAAATGTGAAAAAACAATGAAAAATCGGAGAGTCGCAAGACTTTCCGGTTTTTTTGTTGACAATCAACATTAGGTCTGCTATGATTAAACGTGCGTGAAAAAAGTTCCCATTCAGCGTCACAGGTTGACGGCTTTTACAGGACAGGCGGCCGTAGTCTAACGGATAGAACACTGGACTCCGACTCCAGCAATGCGGGTTCGATTCCCGCCGGGCGCATTCTTATTTCTGAAACGGCAAGCGACGCGTAATATCGCGCGTCGCTTGTTGTTTTATCTCTTGGTAATTGCGTTTGTGCTGTGGAAAGGGATGGTAAATAAAATGGCTTTTTCGAATCATATGAATGATAATTTAAAAGATAAATTGGACAAGATTCTTACCTTTATAAAACAAAATATTCGATATTTTGCTGCCGGCGCGCTGTTTATTGTGCTTGTGTTCGTGCTGGTATGCTTTGGTATGCCCCAAAATACCGGGGACGGCGAGAATATCGCGGCAACGGAGACAGAGATGAAGACGGTTGCTTCGGACGAGTTCCAGGTGGATGCCTATCCAAAGATTAATGATCTGATTAACCGGTATTATACGGCATATGCCGACGGTGATAATGATACGCTTGAAACGCTCGCGACACCGCTTTCCGATAATGAAAAGAGTTATATTACGGTGTTCAGCCAGTATGTGGACAGCTACCAGAATATAAAGTGCTATACCAAGCAGGGACTGGATGCCAAATCCTATCTTGTTTCCGTATATGTGGAGATTAAATTTACGGACGTGGATACCGTCGCACCGGGACTGGATTTCTTTTATGTCCGCACGAACGATGACGGCTCACTGTATATTGACAATCTTTACAGCCAGTATAATCTTAAGATTCAGGAAAATGCGCTGGATACCAGTGTGCAGAGTTTGATCAGCGAGTTTGAGAGCGGCGAGGACGTGATTGCGCTTCAGCAGGAGGTACAGGAGAAATACGACCAGGCGGTCGCTTCCGACGAAAAACTGGCAGCGGTCATTTCCACGACGATTCCGAACGCGGTTTCCGAGTGGGCGCAGGCAAACCGGAACAGCGAAGAAACCGAAACACCGGAGGAAGCGGTGACAGAGGAGACGGAGATACCGGAGGAAACCGAGACGCAGATTCCGGAAGAAAACGAAACCACCGAGGAAAATGGCGGGGATGAACAGACGCAGGAGACGGTTTATGCGCTCGATACGGTAAATGTCAGGGCACAGGCGGATACTTCCGCAGAGAAGCTTGGCTCTTTGGGTAAGGGAACGGCAATCGCCCGGACTGGTACGGAGGGCGAGTGGAGTATTGTCGACTACGGCGGAACGACCGGGTATATTATGACGGAATATTTGACAACGGACCGCTCCGAGGTGCCGGAGGATGAAGCGGATGAGGACGAGACGGACACATCGGCGGGCAGCCTGGCGGAGGGAACGGTTGTGAGACTTTCTGATACCGTGAATATCCGTTCCGGCATGAGTGAGACATCAGACAGGATAGGAACCGCTTATTCAGGTGAGCAGGTTACGGTAGTCATGAGCTATGCGGAAGGCTGGACAAAGGTGACCTGGAACGGTGAGACTGGTTATGTCAAGACCTCCCTGTTACAGTAGTTTTATAGAGAAAAAGAAAAGCAGAGCGGAGACTTTACCAAAGAAAGTCTCCGCTTTTGTAGATTGAAAGAAACGCTGCGGAGCAAAGCATTCTGTGTGGAGGGCGGTATGAAAGAAGATTCGGTTAGAATTAATAAATATTTAAGCGAGGCTGGTGTTTGCTCCAGACGGGAGGCGGACCGCCAGGTGGAAGCCGGTAATGTCATGATAGACGGGAAAACGGCTGTTATGGGAATGAGGGTGTATCCGGGGCAGGAGGTGCTCTTTTGCGGAAAGCCGGTCAAAAAGGAGGAGGAGATGATCCTTCTGGCCTTTCACAAGCCGGCCGGGATTGTCTGTACCGCTGAGAAACGGGAGAAGAATAATGTGGTGGATTACATCCACTATCCGAAGCGCATTTACCCGGTAGGCAGGCTGGATAAGGATTCCGAGGGGCTTTTGCTGATGACGAATAACGGCGACATTGTCAACCGCATTATGAGGGCGGGAAATATGCATGAGAAGGAATATACCGTGACAGTCAATAAGCCTGTGACGGACGCTTTTCTGCGTGGACTTTCCGGTGGAGTTCCCCTTGTCGAATTAAATGTCACCACCAGAAAATGCAGAGTGTGGCAAACCGGAAAGCGTGAATTTCACATTGTGCTCACGCAGGGACTGAACCGGCAGATACGGCGGATGTGTGAATATTTCGGCTACCGGGTGGAAAAACTGGTGAGGATTCGTATTATGAATATTGAGCTTGGAAGCTTAGAGACCGGAAAATACCGCGAGGTTACCGGGGCGGAGTACCGGGAGCTTTTAAGGCAGATGAAAAATTCGTCGAACACGACGGTGATACCGGGACAGGATGGAGGATGCAGATGACGGCGGAAGAACGGATAAAGGAATTAAGAGAGCAGATTAATTATCACAGCGATCGCTATTATAATCAGGATAACCCCGAGATTTCGGATTATGAATTTGATATGCTGATGCGGGAACTGAAAGAACTCGAAAAGGAGCACCCGGAGCTTGTCACGGAGGATTCCCCGACAAAACGCGTCGGCGGAGCGGCAAAGCGGACAGCGGGCGTTTTGGTGCGCCATAACGTTCCGATGTTGAGCCTGCAGGATGTGTTTTCCAGGGAAGAAGTGTGTGAATTTGTAGAGCAGATGAAAGAGCAGCTCGATGATCCGGAGTTTGTGGTGGAATATAAGATAGACGGCCTTTCGATGGCGCTGCGCTACGAAAACGGCGCGCTTGTCACGGCGCTCACCAGAGGCGACGGCGTGAATTTCGGGGAGGATGTCACGGCAAACGCAAGGGTGATTTCCGATGTGAAAACAAAGTTAAAAGACGCGCCCGAATATCTGGAAATCAGGGGCGAGGTTTATATGAAAAACGAGGATTTTGAGCGGGTAAACGAACAGCAGGAGCTTTTGGGAAAGCGTCTGTTTGCCAATCCGAGAAACTGCGCGGCCGGAACGCTGCGTCAGCTTGACAGCCGGATTACAAAAGAGCGCGGATTGTCAATGTTTGTGTTTAATATCCAGCAGGTGCGCGGCATCTCCATAGAGACACACACCGAGGGGTATGATTTTCTGAAAAAGCAGGGAATCCCGGTCATTGACAATTACAGAGTATGCAAAACGGCGGACGAGGTGTGGGCGGCCATTGAGGCAATCGGAGAAAACCGCGGGAATCTCGGCTATGATATTGACGGGGCGGTCGTCAAAATCAACCGCTACTCCGACAGGGAAAAGCTGGGCGCAACCTCCAAGGTTCCCAGGTGGGCGGTCGCCTATAAATATCCGCCGGAGGAAAAGGAAACAAAGCTTTTGGACATTGAACTGTCCGTGGGAAGAACCGGGCGGATTACTCCGACCGCGATTTTTGAGCCGGTCCGGCTCTGCGGCACCTCCGTTTCCAGAGCGACGCTCCATAATCAGGATTTTATTGATGAATTGGATATCGGAATCGGTGATACGATTGTTGTGTACAAATCGGGGGAAATCATTCCGAAGGTGAAGGAAGTAAAAAAGGATAAAAGACCGGAGGGGTGGAAGCGCTTTGTGATTCCGGATACCTGCCCGGTGTGCGGGGCAAGGACGGAGCGGGAAAAGGACACGGCAGATATCAAATGTACTTCGCCGAATTGTCCCGCGCAGTTGGAACGACATATCATAAACTTTGTCGGCAGGGACGCGATGGACATTAAGGGATTCGGCACGGTTTATATTGAAGAACTCGTGCGATTGGGGTATATTAAAGATATTGCGGATGTCTTTGAACTGAAAAATCACCGCGGAGAATTAATCGAGCAGGGAATCATCGGGAAAGAAAAGAATACGGATAAGCTTT
>CALWBG010000218.1 GCA_944375975.1 uncultured Roseburia sp. | reverse complement strand
TCCTTATCACTTGATTATCGAATCGGAGCGATACTCCCTGCTGCGCCTTCCCAGCGAAAATACCAGCTTCCATTTCATCTCCCTGGGCGCCACGAAAACACAGTTAAACCCCCACTCCGTGTCCTTGGCCCGGCGCAGCCGCAATACCTGGGCCACATCCTTTCTGTCCGACCGCGTAATTTCCGCAGAAATCATTCTTCCGCCCTCATCTCTGGCCTGAATGTGCACCGGAAGGTATCTGCCGTCCCACGTTGCGGCAAAGGCCCAGCCGCAGCAGACAACGCTGCCGTCCTGATACTCCTTCCGGTCGATATGAAATCGGATACCTCGCACCCTTGCCCGCTTTTCCTCCGTCTCCGCCTCCCCGGCGGCGCCGGCAAGCAGGTCGCAAAGCTCCGTAATCTTCGTTCCCATCAGCCGCTGCATATTGCGCACCGGAACCATATCGCCCGCAAGATAAGCCTGAAAATGCTCCTCCATTGACGCAAATACCTTTTGCTGTTCATCGGAGATACCGGCTTCCCGCATCAGCTCGCCAAGCGTAATTTCCGTGTCGTTTAAAATCTGATAGCAGGCAAAATACATCGCCCGGTACAAAATGAACTTCTTCGGCACGGGAAAGAAAAAACTCCACTCATAATCAATCACGGTCCACGGCAGTTCTGCGGCGGGAACACTCTCTGCCGAGGGAACACCCTCTATAGGGGGTATGATAATATTCGAAAAAATCATGTCAATGTCGCTGACCCCGGCACACCACGCTTCATCGTCAAAGTGCTGCTCCCCGAAAACCGCGGCAAACTCCGGCGTCGGAACAAACTTTTCTTTCCCTCCGTCCTCACTGACTCTTGCGATATAGTCCCGGATCAGCTCCCGCACGGTTTCCATGTCCCCGCACTGCACCGCTTCCTCCAACAGCTCCTGTAACGTTTTCCCCGGCACAAACAAAAAGCGCGCCGCGTCCCCCTCCGCTTCACAGGGACAAAACGTAATCAAAGGGTTCCGGTAGCATTCCGACAGTTTCTCATACGCCCGCCGGATACGCCCGATATGCTCCGCGCCTTCCCCGTGCAGCGCCGATTTGAGCACCTGCTTCTCTCCATTCTCACGCACCGTGATGTCCGTGCGAATCTCAAATCGGCGGTCACGCTCATTTGAATATTTGGCATAAATCGTGCGCTCCAAAACCGGTTCCCCGTTCCCGGCCTCTATCAAAAAAGAATTGGAAAACTCTCCGAACAGCCCTTCGGAAATCATGGTGTCAAACGCCTCCCGCTCCTCAAAGAGCCGGAGCCTGTCCCGGTCAAAATTTCTCCGGTTATCGGACAATTCCCCTTTTTTCGGAAGATATCCGTCAGAATAAATGCAGGACGGGAATTTATAGTCGGGATACGGATAATAGAAATAGCACTGCGAAAAGCCAGCGTCCAAAAGCCGCGCTTCATATTCCTTTCTTGTATAGCAGCGTCCAGCCTCCTGCGTCCCGCTGTCCGTCTGTATGCCCGAGGCGTTTTTATAATTTTCGATTCCGGTAAAATATCCGCCCCGGTATTCCTCCTGGCAGCCGGCGAGATATTTCAATCCGATGCGGTTGGCGTCCGCCGCAAACAGCTTCCCCTGCGGCGCAAGCAGGGCGCGCAGCCTTGGAAGTTCTTCGGCATAGCGGTAAAAATCCCCCACCAGCACGATGACATCATAGCTCCCGCCTGCCGCTGCATCTCCATACCGGCTCTGATATTCCTCCCCGGTCAGCACAGTAAGCCCGTCCATCCCCGCAAAGCGCTCCCGGATAAGCCCGGCCTGCTGCGGCGTATCCGTTACGGCTGTCACCTGTCCGGCCCTGGAAAGCAGCCTGCCGGTCAGCGCCCCGCACTCCGCATTCCGCTCAAGCACCCGCATGCCGGGCACAATCGGAAGCCAGTCCACCAGATTACAGCGGATTTCCGACAGATGGTACAGATACGGATATTTTGCCTTCTCTGTAATCAGCTCCCGGTAGGAAGACTTCTTATTCTGTTTTATGATTTCATACAGTCCTTCCGGAATCCTGTCCTGCTCCATCAATATCCTCCCGCACCGTTTACACCTTCTCAATCGTCACTTCCGAATTCATATCATAAAATCCCACGGTATTCTTATCCGATACCACGGTCACGCCCACCACGTCATAAAGTCTGTGATAAGCGCGGAACTCTCCGCCCACATAGCCGGTACAGCTTATGGAGAGCAGATATTCGCCCCCCTGTAAATCCATGTTCTGCCGAAATGACGCTACATAGATGTCTCCGGCCTTTGCCAGACCAATGCCCGCCTTCTCAAACATAGTATTCGTTCCCGTTACCGCCGTCCCCTGCACCGTCTTAAAGGTATAAGTAAAAATAGGATCCTGTATGTCCGTCTGAAACAGCACCTTTGATTTGATGGTAAAGGAGGTTCCCTTCTGAATACAGTTCGTATAATTTCCGTACTCGTCAATCAATGCAAAATCAATGATTTCCGCCTCCCCGGTTCCGTACTCGTTGACCTCGGGATTCAACTCATAATTAGACTTCCACAGCTTCTTCTCCGCCGCGTCCCCCGACGCAAGAACCTTCCCGCTCTCAATCCGGTCCGAGTTTTTCAGCAGCACCTTTTTGTAGAGGTTAATCATATCCTTCGCATTTCCCTCCGCCAGCTTGTCCCCCTGATTCAATAAAATCACACGATCGCAGTACTTTGCCACGCTGCTGATATCATGGCTGACAAAGATAATCGTCTTGCCCTGCTCCTTAAAATCTTCAAATTTTTTATAGCATTTCGCCTGGAAAAAAACATCGCCTACCGAGAGTGCCTCGTCTACAATAAGGATTTCCGGGTCGATATTGATTGCCACGGCAAACGCCAGCCGGACGAACATGCCGCTCGAATAAGTCTTGCAGGGCTGGTTTACAAACTCACCGATATCCGCAAACTTTAAAATATCCGTAAGCCGCTCGTCCATTTCCTCCCGGCTGAAGCCCATCATCATACCGTTTAAATAAACGTTTTCAATTCCGGTATATTCCATATTAAACCCGGCTCCCAGCTCCAGGAGGGCCGAAATTCTGCCGTCAATTTCCACGTCCCCGCTGGTGGGGCTTAATACCCCTGTTATGATTTTCAAAATCGTGGATTTGCCGGAACCGTTAGTTCCGATGATACCGACTGTCTCCCCCTTTTTTACCTCAAAGGACACGTGGTTTAACGCATGATGCTCCCGAAATCGTTTTTTACCCGCCAGCCCCAGCGCATCAAAGAGCCTGTCGGAGGGCCTGTCATAAAGCTTATATATTTTACAGACATCTTCCACTTTGATTGCCAAATTATCCATACATTACCTTTCCTTACAGTACGTCCGCAAAATGTACGCGCAGCCGTCTGAATACCGCGGTTCCCGCCCATAAAATAAACAGTGTGAATACCCAGAACCACAGCGTCAATCCGGGATGCTCCCAGAATCCCACTTTATTGATCAGAGCGTCCCGGTAGCCGGAGACGATATAATACATGGGATTCAGCTTTAAAATCACAAGCGCCCAGGAAGGAACCACCATAGATTCGAAAGTCCACATAATCGGCGTCACCCACATGCCAATCTGAAGCAAGATACTTATCACTTCCTTCATATCCCGGAAAAATACGGTGACTGCGGAAGCCGCATAGGAAAGCCCCGCGGTCAGGAGCACCATACAAAATGAATAATACAAAAGCTGCAGCACATACCAATCCGGGAAATATCCCATACAGGTAAACACTACCAGCATAAATACCACAAAAAACACATGTGTAAACAATGCCGATATCAGTTTCACCACCGGAAGCGAGTCTATCTGAAATACAACCTTTTTGACCAGATAGCTGTACTCGACCAGCACACCGGCCCCGCCGTTTAGGGCCTCCTGAAAATAAAACCATGGAACAAGACCGCCCATCAGCCAGAGTACAAACGGTACGGTAACACCGGTGCGAAGGTCGCTTGCCTTCTGGTGGAGTCCCTTTTCAAATACAAACCAGTAGAGCAGCACGGTGATCACAGGCTGCACAAACGCCCATATCACACCAAAGTACGAACCTGCAAATTTTTTTTTGAAATCATTTTTCGCCAGATTCCAAATCAGCTTCCTGTTTGCAAACAGCCGCTTTGGCAGCCGCTTCGATTGCAGCCGCTTTTTTTTTCTCTCTGCCATCGGTATACCCCTTATCTCTCAATGCCCCGGCTT
>CALWBG010000217.1 GCA_944375975.1 uncultured Roseburia sp. | reverse complement strand
GAAAGAGGTCAATCCTTCCACTATGGAATCAAAGCGGGTCAGGGGGCTGTATTTCTGCGGGGAGGTGTTGGATTTGGACGCCATGACGGGAGGCTATAATCTGCAGATTGCCTGGTCTACCGGGTATCTTGCCGGAAATGCGTCGGCTGCCTCTTCATGATAAAAATTACATGTTTTAATGGAGGATACTATGAGTATGAATATTGCAATTGACGGACCGGCAGGCGCCGGAAAGAGCACCATTGCGAAGCGGCTCGCAAGAGAGCTCGGTTTTATATATGTAGATACCGGTGCGATGTACCGCGCCATGGCATACTATTTTTTACAGCATAACATTCAGGGGAACGATGAGACCGCTATTGCTCAGGCATGTCCCGATGTGGATGTGACGATTGCCTATGAGAACGGGGAACAGCAGGTTCTTTTAAACGGAAGTAATGTAACTGCGTTTCTGCGCACGGAGGAAGTCGGAAAGATGGCATCCGCGACAAGCGTATACCCGGCCGTGCGCACAAAGCTGGTGGAGCTGCAGCGCCGTCTGGCGGAAAAGTCGGACGTTGTCATGGACGGGAGAGATATCGGAACCTGTGTACTGCCGGAGGCGCAGGTAAAGGTCTACCTGACGGCAAGTACGGCGACCAGAGCAAAAAGGCGTTATGATGAGCTGGTCGAAAAGGGTGAGGAATGCGATTTGCAGAAGATTGAGCAGGATATTATCGAACGGGATGACCGGGATACGCACCGTGAGATTTCCCCGCTTAAGCAGGCCGCGGACGCGGTTCTTGTGGACAGCTCCGAGCTTGGCATTGAGGAAGTGGTCAGCGAAATCCGGGCAATCTATGAAAAAGCAAAGAAGGAACAGCAGGCATGAAAATAACGTTGGCAAAGAGCGCCGGATTCTGTTTCGGCGTAAAAAGGGCTGTTGATACGGTGTATACGGAGCTGGAAAAGACGGGAGGAAAAAGCCCCATTTATACCTTCGGTCCCATCATCCACAATGAGGAGGTGGTCGGCGACCTCGAAAGGCAGGGAGTCCGAGTGGTAAATTCTGTGGAAGAGTTAAAGGAGCTTGCACCGGGAACCATCATCATCCGGGCGCACGGGGTGGAAAAAGGCGTCGCAAACGAACTTACGCGGCTCGGGTTTCGGATTGTCGACGCGACCTGTCCGTTTGTTCTGAAAATTCACCGCCTGGTGGAGCGCTACAGCGGAGAGGGCTGCCAGGTTGTGATTATCGGCAATGCAAATCATCCCGAGGTGCAGGGCATAAAAAGCTGGTCGAAGGACCCTGAGGTGGCGGTCATTTCCTCACGGGAGGAGGCCGAAAATTACACCGCGGACCCCGAAAAAAAGGTGTGCATTGTATCACAAACGACATTTAATTACAATAAATTTCAAGAATTAGTTGAAATTATAAATAAAAAAGGTTATGATATAATTGTTTTAAATACAATCTGCAATGCCACCGAGGAACGGCAGACAGAGGCAGCAAGGATTGCCCGCGATGTGGATGCCATGATTGTGATAGGGGGCAGGAACAGTTCCAATACGCAGAAGCTATTTGAAATCTGTAAAAATGAATGCAAAAATACTTACTATATACAAACTGTAAAGGATTTGGATTTAACCTGTTTTGAATCCATCGATAACGTAGGTATTACCGCAGGGGCTTCTACCCCAAACAAAATTATTGAGGAGGTTCAAAAGAATGTCAGAAATGAGCTTTGAACAAATGCTGGAGGAATCATTTAAAACAATAAGAAATGGAGAGGTCGTTGAAGGTACCGTTATCGATGTGAAACCGGATGAAATCGTTTTGAATATCGGCTACAAGTCAGACGGAATTATTACCCGTAATGAATATACGAACGAAGCGAACGTTGATTTGACCACGCTGGTATCTGTCGGCGACACGATGGAAGCTAAGGTCTTAAAGGTCAATGACGGCGAGGGACAGGTTCTGCTTACCTACAAGCGCCTTGCGGCGGAGAAGGGAAGCAAGCGGCTGGAGGAAGCCTTTGAGAACAAAGAGGTATTGACGGCGAAGGTAACGCAGGTATTGGACGGCGGTCTCTGTGTCATGGTGGATGAGACAAGAGTGTTTATTCCTGCAAGCCTGGTATCTGACACCTACGAGAAGGATTTGTCAAAATACAAGGATCAGGAGATTGAGTTTGTCATCAGCGAGTTTAATCCGAAGCGCAGAAGAATCATCGGCGACAGAAAGCAGCTTCTGGTGGCGAAGAAGCTGGAGCAGCAGAAGGAGCTGTTTGCCAGAATCAAGATTGGCGATGTAATGGAAGGCACCGTTAAAAATGTGACGGATTTCGGCGCGTTTATCGACCTTGGCGGCGCGGACGGGCTGCTTCACATTTCCGAGATGTCCTGGGGAAGAGTGGAAAGCCCGAAGAAGGTATTCCATGTCGGCGATAATGTGAGAGTATTTATCAAGGATATCAACGAGAATAAGATTGCGCTCAGTATGAAATTCCCGGCGGAGAATCCGTGGAACGATGCCGCTGAGAAATATGCTGTCGGCAATATTGTCAAGGGAAAGGTTGCAAGAATGACGGACTTCGGTGCATTTGTTGAGCTTGCACCGGGCGTTGACGCACTCCTTCACGTTTCTCAGATTGCGAGAGAACATGTGGAGAAGCCCTCCGATGTATTGAAGGTGGGCCAGGAGATAGAGGCTAAGATTGTTGATTTCAACGAGGAAGAAAAGAAAATCAGCCTGTCTGTCAAAGCGCTGCTTGCTCCGGAGACGGACGATGCAGAGGACGCGGATGTTGCGGACGTAGACATTGAGGCTGTTGCGTCAGAGGAAGAATAAAAGCCGCATTATTGCGGAAAGGCAAATAGGCTTGCACATTGCGTGGAAGCCTATTTGTTCTCTGAAAAAATGCGCCGCAGGGACGCTTGAAATATGATGCTTTCAGTGCGCGGCTGCCGCTGTGAGCTCCGTAAAAGGAGGTAATGTATATGCTGGAAAATGATAATTACGAAAAATTTAAAAAGGACGTTCTGGCACTTGCAAAAATTGATCTGAATGCCTATAAAGAGAAACAGATGAGGCGCAGAATCAATACGCTGATTACGAAAAACGGGATTACGACCTACGATGCTTATGTCTCGTTGATTCGAAAGGATAAAGAAAAATTTGAGCAGTTTATCAATTTTTTGACCATTAATGTTTCGGAATTTTACCGCAATCCCGAACAGTGGAAAGTGTTGGAGGGAGAGGTTTTTCCGGAGCTGATAAAAAAATTCGGGAAAAACTTAAAAATCTGGAGTGCCGCATGTTCAACCGGGGATGAGCCGTATTCTCTGGTAATGGCTTTGTCACGACAGGTTCCGCTTGCGAATATACGGGTGATTGCGACCGATATCGATAAGCAGGTGCTCGATACGGCGCGGATGGGTCTTTACAATGAAAAGAGCATCGCGGCCGTGCCGGAGGACTTAAAGAAAAAGTATTTTACGAAGGTCGGGAACTCCTGGCAGATTTCCGAAGAGATTAAAAAGCGCGTGGAATTTAAGGAGCACGATCTGCTCAAGGACGTTTATCCGAGCGGCTGTCATCTGATCGTCTGCCGCAATGTCGTTATTTACTTTACCGAGGAGGCGAAGGATGAAATTTACCAGAAGTTTCACCGTTCGCTTGCGCAGGGGGGCGTGCTCTTTATCGGAAGCACCGAACAGATTATGAACTACCGTGAGCTTGGGTTTGACAGAAAAAAATCGTTTTTCTTTGAAAAGAAGTAGGAGAGCTCTTATTTTTTTCTTGAGCTGATGTATGCAAGCACATGCAGAACATATTCTTTTTGTTGCTCTTTGGAGGAGAGAAACTCTTCCGAAAGCTCAAAATAACTTTTTTTATCTTTATACATCAGGCGGAACGCCGGTTTTTGTACCTCATTGTACTGGGGTACAAAAATGGCGTTCTTTTTTGTGTAGCAGGTTGCGGCGGTCGCTTTTTTCTTTCTTTCCTTTTCGACGGAGGACGCAAGGCTTTTGGGAACGGCAAGGTCCTCGTCCGGCAGATAAACGTAATTCCGATAATCGGGGAAAAAGTATTTCAGCTCATGTGTGAACAGGCGGACGCCGAGTTTTGTTTGGTTCTCGTCCATCACAAGGTGAAAATCCTCGTAATGGCAGGAGACGCGCTTTGGAACGGGAACTTCATGCGCGAGCGAAAGAAACAGCTCGCGGCAGGTCGTACCGTCATAGGACAGATACTCGCT
>CALWBG010000216.1 GCA_944375975.1 uncultured Roseburia sp. | reverse complement strand
CCGCTGCCAGTTTCGGGAGCGGGGCGCCAATGTCATTGATCTGACACTGACCGTCAAAAAGAAAGAGCAGGCCGAAGCCATCTGCGACAACTGGAAAAACCAGAACGAAGATGTTTACGCCTACCTCATGGACATTTTACTGAAATAAGAGAAATGCATAAACGGAGAATATTTTATGGCAAAGCAATACTTTAAACCCGGAAACATGCTCTACCCGCTGCCCGCCGTGATGGTGAGCTGTCAGTACCCAACGGGCATGGAGGACACACTGTGCACCAATCCCGACCTCCTCGGAAAACCGAATATCATCACCGTGGCATGGGCAGGTACCATCTGCACCAATCCCCCAATGCTTTCCATTTCCGTGCGCCCGGAGCGCTATTCCTATCATCTTCTGGAGGCATCCCGGGAATTTGTCGTCTGCCTGACGACGGAAAAGCTGGTGCGTGCCGCGGATTACTGCGGAGTCCGTTCGGGCAGGGAGCATGACAAATTTCAGGAAATGCATTTAACGCCTCTCCCCTCTAAGGAAATCGCAGTCCCCGGCATTGCGGAAAGCCCGGTGAATATCGAATGTAAGGTGCGGGAAATCAAGCCGCTCGGCAGCCACAGCCTCTTTCTCGCCGACGTGGTCAATGTCACGGTCGACGATTCCTACATGGACGCATCCGGGAAGTTTTGTCTGAACACTTCCGGACTTGTCACCTATTCCCACGGCGAATATTTCCTGCTAGGCAAAAAGCTCGGAAGCTTCGGCTACAGCGTGGCAAAGGCTGCCCGCACCGGAAAGCGCGGGCAAACCTCAGCCTCAAAAAAGAAAAAACGGCGCCCCCTTTAATTTGCGCTCCAGATACCGGACAGCCAGGAGCTGAACTCCTCCACCTGTCCGGTCATTTGATCGACTGCCTCAGAAAAAGCGTCCACGCTTTCCAGCATATCTTCCATCTCCTGTATCGTGCCGTTGAGCGAATCTATATCGATTGATTCCACTTTCTGTGACATCTGCTCGATGGCTCCAGCCATGCGGTTCATATGACCTACCAGTATTCCCCCTCCAATCAGCAGAGCGGCAACCATCACCGCTAGGCAGAGGCTGATAATTTTCTGCATTTTAAGCTGCTTTCTGGTCACTTCCAATAATTCTTCCATCTTTTTCCTCCGTTTCATACCCTAATCCAATGCAACAAAAAACGTCTGTCTGCTTTCCTCATCCGCGTAATCCTTATAATACACTGCCCGAATTTCGCTGACGCCTTCCCTCACCTGCACGATCATCTCTCCGACTCCCTCCTGACCGGCAGGTATAACAGGTTCGTTGCCGCTGACAAACGCGCTTTTCTCCTCAAAATCCTCATAATAATACAGCACATCGTCGTACTCCTCCCCCTCCACGGACATGAAAAGATCCGATTCGGGATAAATAATTTCCGTGCCAATATTACGTATTCCCGCTTTGATTCGATAAAATTCATATCCGGCCTTTTTATTGCCCTGATATTCCGGACCGATTTTCTCCGCATAGATTTCTCCCGTCAGTTCCATCGCCCACCCGGAATTCCAATCAGCGGAATCGATTTCTGTCATTCCGATTACGGATGCCGTAAAAATGTGAAATGCGAGCGCCAGAAGCAATACGACGGTCAATATGATATTCGCTGTACGATATTTTCCTCTCATGTTTCCTCCTCCGACGCAATCTCCACCGAAACACGGTAAATTTTTTGTACCTCATTGGTTTCCTGGTTTCTCACATCTATATATAATTCCATCTGCGTATCTTCTTTTGGGACAAAAAAGTACAGATACCCGTCCTGTCCATACGAAACTCCGTAGCTGGAAAATATTGTATTTTCACCTAAAAGCTCCGCATGTGATTCCCCAAGCCTGTATCCGCTGACTCCAATTTTATAATTATCCCCCCACGCAATATAAGGGTCTCCTATCAAACTATAAGTTCCGTCATAATCATCCCACCGCGCATCCTCCGGAATATCCGCATTCAAATAGACCCTGACCAGCTTTTCCCCCGCCGGAAAATCCGAAAACGCATCTGCCTCTGCCACAATCTCTGCGTGTTCTACCGTGACCGTAACCTCCCCGGACGGCTCCACGGAAAGGGGCGTCCCCTGCTCCGCCGAGACAACCTCCGGCAGCACCGTTTCCTCGTCAGCACGGCTGTTTGCTTCCATCTCCTTCCAGCCGGCAGTCACTGCCAGCATCACCAGATAAGGTACAAACGTAGCCGCCACAATCCCCGCGATTAACCCGAACAAAATATGCCTGCTTTTCCTGTCTGCCGCAGACTGTTCCCCTCTGCCGTAAGCAGATTGTGTCCTGCCGCTGTAGGCAGGCTGCACCCTCTCACCGTAAGCGGACTGTGCCCTCTGGTTATAGGCAGAACCATATGCCCCGCCGGGCTGCGGCGTTTTCTGCCGCCCCGCCGCAGTTTCCGGACCATTATAAGCGCCGCACTTCGGGCAGATTCCGTCAAAACGTTTCCATTGAAACTTCTTCCCGCATTGATAACATTTTACCATGTACGCCTTATGCTCCTTTCTCCGATTCCTCAAATTCGCCGGATGATACTTCCCCGGCCCTCTGCGGCTGCGTATCTTCCGCCGGAGTTTCCTCTCCCCTCTGCGTTTTCATGTTTTCCGCCGGAGTTTCCTCTCCCCTCTGCGGCTGCATATCTTTCGCCGCAGTTTCCTCCGCAAGCTGCACCTCTGCCGGCTCCGCGCCTTTCTTTTTTACTTTATGTAATACTTCGCTGCACCATTCCTTACGTTTTTGACGTTTATTCAGGCGTATTTCTGCCAGTTCCTCTCTTTTCCTCTGCCGTTCCCCGGCTTTTTGCTCCCGCTTTTTTTCCTTTTCCTCTGTCTTTTTTTCCCGCAGCTCCTTTTTCTGCTGCTCCTTTTCTTCGCGACGCGCCTCTTTTAACGCTTTCTTTTCCACATTTTTCAGATAGCGCTCCGCCGCTTTCCGAGTCCTGCGGTCAGCCCGGTACGGATCGTAAGCAAAATAGGAAGCAGCCCCAAGCACCAATACCGCCACACCGGCTGCCGTGGCAATCGGTGTGAGCCATTCATATTCAGAATAAGCCAGCTCATAGCAGAGAAATACGCTCAGCATCACCGGGTATAAAAGCAGATAAAGGACACGCAGCAACAGCCGAAAGCCCGGTGCTCCCTCCCTGGCATTCGAAAGAAGCGTTCCCTCAACCGCCGTGTAAAATGCCATAAAAATACAGATTTCCGAGCCTGGGCCATGCAGAAAACCGCAAACGGCAACGAGCACCAGCGACAGGAAAAACAATGCAAAGGCCGCCCCCTGATACCATGCTCTGCGCCGCTCCGCCATCCCTTGCAGCTTATCCTCCGTGATTCCGTACATCTGATAAACTTTCGCCCGCATCCGGCTCTCGAACTCCTCGTTACGTCTCTGCTCCTCCCCAGTATTTTTTAGATTCTCCTCCACCAAGTCGAGCATCTCCCGGATGTATTCCTGCTGCCTGCCGGTACGCGTACTGTGCCGGAGTTCCCATTCTCTTTGGCGTTCCGTTTCCATCTGCTGCCGTTTCCTCCCTTATGTATGTCTCAAAAAATTTCTTTTATATTTATCCATTATAACGGAAAATTTGTTTCTTTACAATAAAGCCGTATCAGCATCACCGTGGTGGAGTTTTCACTCCGGCCGCTCTATATAATTCAGGTGATTCCTTTGTTCAAGCCATAAAAGGGCGCCGTCCCGCGACGGCGCTCTTAAGAGAATGCTCCGCATTCTCCCTAACTCACTACACTTGACTCACGCTCTTTCTCCTCCACCAAAAAATCCTCCTTAAGCAGATTTGGTTATTTGCCTTATCTACTTAAGGAGGAGCATATCAGATGGTTACTCTATTCACATAACGTTTTTCATTTTTACTGTACCGACAGATAGGAATAGCCCATCAGGCTTTCATCTACCTCCCGCGCCACCTCGCGCCCCTCGCGGATGGCCCATACGACCAGTGACTGTCCCCGGTGTACGTCACCCGCCGCAAACACATGCTTTACATTCGTTGCATAGGTTCCTTCCGCGGTAGCGACATTGGTTCTCGCGTTCAGCTCCACGCCAAAAGCGTCCGCCACATATTGCTCCGTTCCGAGGAAGCCCGCGGCAATCAAAACCAAATCCGCTTCCAGCTTGCGCTCGGAGCCTGCGACCTCCGCCATTACCATCCGTCCGGTCTTTTCGTCCTTTTTACTTTCCAGCTTTACGGTAATGACTCCGTTTAGGTTTCCGTTTTTATCCTTTAAAAATTCCTTGACCGTAGTCTGGTAAATGCGCGGGTCGTGACCGAAGACCGCGATGGCTTCCT
>CALWBG010000215.1 GCA_944375975.1 uncultured Roseburia sp. | reverse complement strand
GGAAACCTATGCGAACAAACAGCCATATGGTGAATGGCTTGACCGCAACCTTTTAAAGCTGGCAGATTTAAAAATTCCGAATGAGCGTGTGCCGGAATATACCAAAGAGGAACGCCAGAGAATGCAGAAGGCGTTCGGCTATACATTTGAATCCCTGCGGGAGGCAATTCTTCCGATGGCAAAAAACGGCGGGGAGGGTACCTCCGCTATGGGTATAGATACACCGCTTGCGGCGCTCGCGAGCGACCATCAGCCGTTGTTTAACTACTTTAAGCAGTTATTCGCACAGGTGACAAATCCGCCGATTGACTCTATCCGTGAGAAGATTGTAACCTCCACCACCGTGTATATCGGTGAGGACGGCAACCTTCTGGAGGAAAAGGCGGACAACTGCAAGGTCTTAAAGGTAGATAATCCGATTTTGACGAATACTGATTTGATGAAAATTAAATCCATGAAGGTAGAAGGCTTCCAGGTAGAGGTGCTTCCGATTATCTATTATAAAAATACGAGCCTGGAAAAAGCCATCGACCGTTTGTTTGTCGAGGCAGACCGCGCGTACCGGGATGGCGCTAATATTTTAATTCTCTCTGACCGCGGAATTGACGAGAATCATGTACCGATTCCGTCCCTTCTGGCCGTGTCCGCATTGCAGCAGCATCTTGTCAGGACAAAGAAAAGGACTTCGCTGGCCATGATCCTGGAGTCCGGCGAGCCGAGAGAGGTGCACCATTTCGCAACGCTTTTGGGCTACGGAGCCTGCGCTATCAATCCGTATCTGGCACAGGATACCGTAAAACAGCTTGTTGACGAGCATATGCTTGACAAGGACTACTATGCGGCCGTTCAGGATTACAACAAAGCGATTTTAAACGGTATCGTAAAGATTGCTTCCAAGATGGGTATTTCGACGATTCAGTCCTATGAGGGGTCCAAAATCTTCGAGGCGATTGGAATTGATAAAAACGTAATTGACAAATATTTTACCAATACGGTGAGCCGGATTGGCGGAATTACCTTAAAGGATATCGAGAATGATGTCAACGAGCTTCATTCCGCGGCGTATGATCCGCTGGGTCTTGAGACGGATTTGACGCTGGAGAGCCGCGGCCGCCATAAGCTGAGAAGCGGAGCGGACCCGCATCTTTACAATCCCGCGACGATTCATCTGCTTCAGGAGGCGACAAAGCGGGGCGACTATGATCTGTTCAAGCAGTATACCGAGCTTGTAAACAAAGAAGAACGTGAGATTACGCTGCGCGGCCTGATGGATTTCAACTATCCGAAAAAAGGAATCCCGTTGGAGGAAGTCGAGAGCGTGGACTCGATTGTGACGCGGTTTAAGACAGGCGCAATGTCCTACGGCTCCATTTCCCAGGAGGCGCATGAGGCGCTTGCCATTGCCATGAACCGTCTCCACGGAAAGTCAAATTCCGGCGAGGGCGGTGAGGATGCGGAGCGTATCGCAAGTAAAAACAGCTCCGTGAACCGTTGCTCTGCAATTAAGCAGGTGGCGTCGGGACGTTTCGGTGTTACGAGCCAGTACTTGGTAAGTGCCGAAGAAATTCAGATTAAAATGGCGCAGGGGGCAAAGCCTGGCGAGGGCGGACATCTTCCGGGCAAAAAGGTTTATCCGTGGATTGCAAAGACAAGACTTTCCACTCCGGGTGTGTCGCTGATTTCCCCGCCGCCGCACCACGATATTTATTCGATTGAGGATCTGGAGCAGTTGATTTTTGACTTAAAGAATGCCAACCGCGCGGCGCGCATTACGGTAAAGCTGGTGTCCGAGGCGGGCGTCGGTACCGTGGCGGCCGGCGTGGCGAAGGCGGGAGCGCAGGTCGTGCTGATTTCCGGCTATGACGGAGGCACGGGAGCGGCGCCGGCAAGCTCCATCCACAATGCGGGCCTTCCCTGGGAGCTCGGACTTGCAGAAACGCACCAGACGCTGATTTTAAACGGATTGCGCAATAAGGTGCGGATTGAGACCGACGGAAAGCTGATGAGTGGCCGTGACGTGGCAATTGCAGCGCTGCTCGGCGCGGAGGAATACGGTTTTGCGACGGCTCCGCTGGTAACCCTGGGCTGTGTGATGATGCGCGTATGTAATCTTGATACCTGCCCTGCGGGAATCGCGACCCAGAATCCGGAGCTGCGCAAGCGCTTTGCAGGAAAGCCGGAGTATGTGGAAAACTTCATGCGTTTTATTGCGCAGGATTTGAGAGAGTACATGGCGAAGCTTGGCTGCCGCACGATTGACGAGATGGTCGGCAGAAGCGATCTTTTAAAGGTTCGCGAGGATCTGAGCGGACGGGAAAAGGAGATCGACCTTTCCGGCATTCTGCGCAATCCGTTTGCGGATGCCAAAAAGAAGGTGACCTTTGATCCGAAGCAGGTATATGATTTTGAGCTTGAGAAATCCAAAGATATGACGGTACTGTTAAAGCAGTTAGCTCCGGCGCTGGAGAAGAAGCAGCGCAGAAGCATCGAGGTTGAGGTGACGAATACGGACCGTTCCTTCGGTACGATTTTCGGCTCCGAGATTACGAAAAAATGCGGCGGAGACGGACTTGCGGAGGATACCTTCATTGTAAAATGCAGCGGTGCGGGCGGACAGAGCTTCGGAGCTTTCATTCCGAAGGGCCTGACCTTGGAGCTGGTCGGGGATTCCAACGATTATTTCGGAAAAGGTTTATCGGGCGGAAAGCTTATCGTCTATGCCCCGGCAGGTGTGAAGTATAAAAAGGATGAAAATATTATTATCGGCAACGTGGCGCTCTACGGCGCGACCAGTGGAAAAGCCTTTATCAGCGGTGTGGCAGGCGAACGCTTCTGTGTCCGCAACTCCGGCGCTTCCGCGGTGGTCGAGGGTGTCGGCGACCATGGCTGCGAATATATGACCGGCGGGCGCGTCGTAGTGCTCGGAAAAACCGGGAAAAACTTTGCGGCCGGCATGAGCGGCGGTATCGCGTATGTGCTGGATGAGGATAACGATCTGTATACCAGAATCAATAAGGAAATGGTATTTTCCGAGGAAGTATCCAACAAATACGATGTTATGGAATTAAAGGAAATGATTAAGGAGCATGTGGCTTTGACCAATTCCGAGAAGGGAAAAGCGGTGCTTGACAATTTCAGCGAATATCTGCCCAAATTTAAAAAGGTGGTTCCTTATGATTATAACCGGATGCTGATGGCAATCGTCCAGATGGAAGAGAAGGGATTGTCCTCCGAGCAGGCGCAGATTGAAGCGTTTTATGCGAATACAAGGAATTAGTCGTAATATAGGGAATGGAGGAAAAAATGGGAAAACCAACCGGATTTATGGAATACGAAAGAGAAGATGCAAAAGCGGTTGCGCCGAAGGAGAGGATTTTAAATTTTAACGAGTTCCATACGCCGCTCTCTAAGGAAAAACAGCGGCAGCAGGGCGCGAGATGTATGAACTGCGGCGTTCCCTTCTGTCAGTCTGGCATGAATATCATGGGAATGACCAGCGGCTGTCCGCTGCATAATCTGGTGCCGGAATGGAATGATTTAGTCTATACCGGAAACTGGGAGCAGGCATACAGCCGCCTGAAAAAGACAAATAACTTTCCGGAGTTTACCTCAAGGGTATGCCCGGCGCTCTGCGAGGCTGCATGTACCTGCGGTCATTGGGAGGATCCTGTGACCTGTAAGGCGAATGAATACGGCATTATAGAAAATGCATATGAGCAGGGGTATGCCGCGGCAAAGCCGCCGAGGGTGCGTACCGGAAAGAAGGTGGCCGTCATCGGTTCCGGCCCTGCGGGGCTTGCGGCTGCGGATCAGCTCAACAAGCGCGGGCATCAGGTCACGGTTTACGAGCGTGACGACCGTGTGGGCGGTCTGCTGATGTACGGGATTCCGAATATGAAACTGGAAAAATGGGTGATTGACCGCAAGGTGAATATCATGAAGGAGGAGGGCGTTTCGTTTGTGACGGGCGTCAATGTCGGTAAGGATATCAAGGCGGCAAAATTGCTCAAGGAATATGACCGCGTGATTTTGGCCTGCGGCGCAAAAAAACCGAGAGACATCAAGGCGCCGGGGCGCGACGCGAAGGGAATTTACTTTGCGGTTGACTTCTTAAAGGCGACGACAAAGAGTCTTTTGGATTCCGATTTAAAGGATAATCAATATATTTCCGCGAAAGGGAAAAAGGTTGTGATTATCGGGGGCGGCGATACCGGAAACGATTGTGTGGGCACTTCCATCCGTCACGGCTGCGCCAGCGTAACGCAGCTTGAGATGATGCCGAAGGCACCCGAACAGAGAGCTGAGGATAACCCGTGGCCGGAATGGCCGAAGGTCTGCAAGACCGATTACGGCCAGGAGGAAGCCA
>CALWBG010000214.1 GCA_944375975.1 uncultured Roseburia sp. | reverse complement strand
CGATTGCCTCGTTAAAATCCCTCAGACCGCAAAGCGTCACCGGAAACGCCTTTATCAGCCGAATCAGGCGCTGCCGTTCTTCTCTGGTAAGCTCGTTTACCTTTTTCTCGGGCGCAATCCCGCTCAACGAAATCACGACCGGAAGCAGTTTCGACGGAAGCAGTCCGCCGACGGCGTTTTTAAACTGTTTATTCTTTGCCTCCTCAAATTCCCGCAACAGCCGTTTGTCGAGCTGTTCCTCGTTTAAGGCGGGCTTTAAATCTATGCGCATATCCAGATTTTTTTCGGTGAACTTCGGTTTGATTGCGGCGCTTGCGCTTAAAATCAACGGCCCGCTGACACCGAAATGAGTAAACAGCATTTCCCCGAATTCCCGGTATAAAAGCTTTTTCCCGTCCAATATTCTGACTTCCACATTTCTCAAAGAAAGTCCCTGAAGCTGCGCAACATACGGCTCTTTCGCACAAAACGGAACCAGCGACGGCGTAAGGCCGGTGACGGTGTGCCCCGTTTCCTCTGCAAAACGATACCCGTCCCCGGTGGAGCCGGTCGTCCGATAGGAAAAGCCTCCGGTAGCCACAATCACAGCATCCGCGCTAAGTTTTGTCCCGTCACAAAGCCTTACACCCGTCACCCGCAGTCCGGGAAGGAAATCCTTTTTCTTTCCCATGCGGGCGGACTTTTCGGATGTCTCCTCCTGCTCCTTTGGTTCCTCAGGCTGCGGCTTTGTCAAAAGCTCCTTTACCTCCGTATGGAGCCGTACCTCCACGCCCTTCTCTTTGAGTACCCTCTGAAGCGTCGCTATCACATCGGACGAATGGTCGGAAACAGGAAAAACCCGATTGCCGCGCTCAACCTTTGTCCGAAGTCCGTTTTTCTCAAAAAAATCAATCACACGCCGGTTATCACAGACAGAAAACGCACTGTATAAAAACCTGGCATTGCTCACGACATTAGAAAAGAGTACCTCCATATCACTGGCGTTGGTAATATTGCACCGACCTTTTCCGGTGATATAAAGCTTTTTCCCGAGCTTTTCATTTTTCTCGAGCAGGAGTACCCCGGCGCCTGCCTCGGCTGCGGCAATCGCCGCAAACATTCCTGCGGGGCCGCCGCCCACTACAATTGTTTTACTCATTGAAATCGGCATCTCCTATTTTCGCATAACGCATTTTGATGGAATCATCAATCAAATTTATCTCATCACTTTCATATACCTGATACTCGTCCCAGATCCCCTCCAGCATCTCAAGCGTCTTTGCAACCTCATCCTGCTTTTTCATGCAGAGCGCCACGATCAGCGCGTTAATCACGCTTAAGGGCGCCACAAGGGAATCTACAATAGAAGCCATGTCGCTGTCGGCGATTAAATTACAGGAGGAATAAAGATTCATGGGAGAATGTACGCTGTCTGTCAGCGTAATCACCTTTGCGCTGCGGTTATTCGCAAATTCCATGGCCTTTAGGGTCCGCATGGAATAACGCGGAAAGCTGATGCCGATAATGACATCTTCTTTCCCGATGCGCACCATCTGCTCAAAAATCTCACTTGAGCTGCTGGTCTGTATCAGATGAACATTCTCAAACATCAGGGTAAAGTAAAAAGCCAGAAAGCTGGCTAAAGGCGCGCAGCTTCTGATTCCGATGATATAGATATGTTTCGCGTTCAATATGGTATCGACGGCCAGTTCAAAAGCATTCTGGTCGAGCTTTTCCAACGTGGAATGAATTTTGTCCGCATCCGATTTCAGAACGGATTCCAGAATCCTGGACTGGCTGATTCTTCCGTATGTGACTTCCATCCGCTGAATCGAATTCAGCTTGTTGCGCACCAGCTCCTCAAGCGCACTCTGAAACTCGGGATAGCCCTTATAGCCCAGATGCGTGGCAAAACGAACGACCGTGGATTCGCTGACTCCTACCACCTCGCCCAGCCTGGCTGCCGTCAGGAACACGGCTTTATCATAATTATCTGTAATATAGGTAGCAAGCAGCTTTTGCCCCTTGCTTAATCTGCTGTAGGATTCGTTGATACGATTGCTCAAGTCATTCGTGCTGCTCATAACCCCTCGCTTCTGCCGTCTACGGGACGGCATATCTATATAGATTTTCGAAAAATCATCAACATTCTCATTATAGCAGATACCGTTTTTTTTGCAATCCTTGTTTTCTGCGCCCGCTGTCACTCTCCACCAAAATGCATAACATAAATAAAAAGATTTAATATAAAAGAAATGACGCCTGGTTTTACATTTATTCAAATCATGAGGAAAAACACACCCGATGCCGCAGCCTGGGTTACTGGAAACAGTGCCAACCCCGGGCTTTCCGGTCTGGTGAAATTCTATTTTACCGAATATGAGGGCACGCTGGTAGAAGCCGAGTTTTTCGGACTTCCAAACATTATCACTCCCGGAGCCACAAATTATTATGCCATGCATATTCACGAAAACGGAGACTGCACGCTTCCATTTGATAAAACCGGCAATCACTATAGCCGTACAGCCGAACCGCACCCGAATCATACCGGAGATTTGATCCCGCTTTTCGGAAATCAGGGTTATGCCTGGTGTTCCTTTTACGACAAACGAATGACCATACCCGAAATCATCGGAAAATCAGTCATTGTTCATGCAATGCCCGATGACTTTACCACACAGCCCTCCGGAAATTCCGGGGAAAAAATCGGATGCGGGGTAATTCGATAAAAAGCGCCGCCCGGCGGCGGCGCTTCATTATCTATTTTGTTCTCTTTGCCACTACCACAAAGCGTCCGTCCTCGACATGGTACGCACAGCAGGATAAGGTAATAAATTCATCCCCGAGCTCTGCCGTCACGCCGGTATCATAAAGGGACAATTCCTTAATATGCCCGTACCAGTCGTCAAACTCCTCCTGCGTATCCGCCTGAAAGAATTTGTAATACTTAAATACATCCTCACTCTCATAATAGACCTGTGAGTAAAACACCGCAATCAGCTCATACTCCCGCTCTTCATACAGACTGTCAAAGCAGATACGGCTGTGTTCCTTCCCATACGCCTCATCCTCATAAAGGTCCAGGTCGCCGAACATATCACCACTCCTCATCGTATGCCCGTGGATAATCAGGTTCGTGGACGGGGCTTCCCCGTCCATATATCCGTCCGCTTTTGTTCCTGTTCCCACAACGGAATCCGTATCCATGACCAGGCATCCGTTTTGATTCGGCTGTCCGTAAAAATCAACCGAAAGATAGTAGCTCTCGTCCTCCATGGTCTGCATCACGGGATAATCAATGACCGTTCCTTCAATCGTAAGCCACCCAACCATGTCAGTATTTATCTCATACAGGGACCTGTATTTTGATAATATCTCCAGCGTTTTGCTCTCTGTCTCCGGCACCGTCGCTTCTGTATTTGCTTCCGTTTCTTCCGGTACAGCCGTCTCTTCGGTCTTTCGGATATTCTGGAGGGCCGTCTGCACTTCGCGCGCGGCCCTGTCCTGGCAAAGGCTAAAAACGCCATATCCCGCCAGTCCCGCTGCGGAAGCGATAAATACGATAATACATATCAGACGGATGAGCCTGCGTCCTAAATCCTGCTTTTTTCTTTCCCTCATGTCTTATTACCGGACATTCGATTTCCGTTTCTTCCCGGTTGCTGCAATCCCGGCTCCCGAAGCCAGCATCAGACCAAGCAGTCCGGGCACCGGCGTGTCAGCCCCGGTCTTTGGCACATCATCCTTTTTGTCCGGCACGGCTGCCGTCCCGCTGTCGTTATTGTTCTGATTGTTATTGCTGACTGTATTTACACTGCCGTTCCCATTATCTCCGGCACCGTTGTTTTCGACATCACTGTCATCTTCGGCACCGTCATCATTGTCGGTATCGTCATTCGCTGTGTCATCACCGGTTCCGTCATCATTAACGATATCATCATTCTCGGTGTCATCCGCAGCGCTGTCATCATCCGCGTCTGCCTCTCCTGCAATGGTAATCGTCGTTCCCGCAGAACCGTCCGTCCACAGGATGGCAACGGTATGTTCTCCCGGCGAAAGCGCATTCAGATATTCCGCCTTTAAGGTAATAACCGTTGAGCCGGAGCTTGCTTCATAATTGCCAATATCCAGCAGGACTCCGTCCACAGTTACGCCTGTAAATTTCGCATAATCACCGTCTCCCCTGATGACAAGGCCATCGGTGCTTCCCTTTGTCCAGCTTTGCCCCGCGCCTTCCGCGATCCTGTACTCCGGCGTTTCCGGCGTCTGCGGCTCACTTGCATTTACCGTCAGCTTCGCCGCATTGCTCTCTGCTGTCCCCATGGAGTTGGAAACCACACACCGATACTGCCAGCCGTTCCAGTCTTTCTGTACAGCCTTCACCGTATATGTTGACT
>CALWBG010000213.1 GCA_944375975.1 uncultured Roseburia sp. | reverse complement strand
AGGTTCCGGAATTTGTCCGTACGGAAAACTACGCGCTGCTGCATTTGTATGAGAAGCATAACCGTGAGCTAAATAAGGTAAAAAATTATGTGCGCTCCAGGAAGAAGAAAAATGAATTTGAGATGATGTTTGCCGGACAGTATTCCGCTTTTATGGAAAAAGCGCTGGGTGTGACGGAGCAGTTAAAAAGTATGGAGCAGGGCGAGGAGCTGTTCGGCTTCTGTCACGGGGATTATAACCAGCATAATGTCATTTTTACCCGTCAGGGGCCCGCGGCCGTACATTTTGAAAATTTTTCATATCAGGTGAGAATCAGTGACCTGGCAAATTTTATTCGGAAAATGATGGAAAAAAACAACTGGAATACGGGGCTCGGACTGGATTTGATACGCGCCTACGACGGAGGGAGAAAGCTCTCGGCCACGGAACTTCGGTATCTTTGTCTTTCCCTTGCCTATCCCGAAAAATTCTGGAAAATTGCCAATCATTATTATAATTCGCACAAGGCATGGCTTTCCGGCAGGAATATTGAGAAGCTGGAACGGGTCATTGCACAGGAGGACGCAAGGGACCAGTTTTTGGAGCTGTTGTTTCACTTTACCGCATGAGAAATTTGTTATATACTGAAAAAGTGGTAACAGTTCAGTCATGTGAGGCATGATCTGAACTGTTACAAAATGTGCGCAAAGAAACGGATTTTGCGCGGAAACCGGAAACAGCAGAACGAAGATAAAGGACACGGGTGAATACATGAAGATAAAAAAGGGAGCATGGATTGTTATACTGGCGGCTCTGCTTGCAGCGGCAGGCTGCGGAAGGGAAAATACGGTCGTGACAGGACGGTATTATTACCCGGAGAACGGCGCGGCTGAGACAGTGGCAGTGACGGAGCAGGAAGCGGCTGCGGAGGGAGAAGGGCAAAAGGCGGATACCCTCGGAACAGACCAGTTCATGATTCTTTCCCATGACATGCAGGCGGAGTGCCTTACGCTTGAGCAGATAGCCACGGGAAAGGAGTATACTTATTATTATACCCTTTCTACCAGATTCCTGGATAAGTACGGCAGCCGGGCAGCGGCATTCAGCTTTGAGCCGGGGCGTGTCGTGACAGTCGGAGAAAAAGACAACAGCGGCAGAATTACCGAGGTGCGTTTATCGGATGCCGTGTGGGAGTATCCCGATGTGACGCGCTACTCCGTGGATATGGAGCGGGGGATTTTTAAAATCGGTGAGGAGCGTTATTCCTTTGAAGCGGATATTTTTGTCTGCGAAGAAGATGAGGGGAAGAAAATATCGGGTTTTTCGGGTCTTTATTCCCTCCGTGTCGTCGGAGTCGGGAAAAAACTGATTTCGATTGCGGTCACCACGGGACATGGAGAGCTTGCGCTTACCAATACGGAGCTGTTTGACGGAAGCTACATTCAGATAGGCAGCCGTATTTTCGAGCAAATCAACGGGGAGATGACACTGGAAATTCCGGAGGGCACCTACACGGTGACGGTGGCCAATAACGGCTACGGAGGCAGCACGGAGGTGGAAATTGCGAGCGGAGAGGTGACGGAGCTGGACCTTGATACCCTAAAGGGCGAGGGACCGAAATTCGGCAATATTTTATTTGCCGTGGACGTGGAAGGGGCAATCATACAAATCGACGGGGAGATTGTGGATTACAGTAAGGCGGTTTCCCTCCAATACGGCGTGCACACCCTCACGGTGACGGCAGAGGGCTATGATACCTACAGTAAAAAACTGTTTGTCAATTCCAGTGAGGCGACCATCGTAATTGGACTTTCCGGGGAGGACACAGATTACGGTACGGGGGTGACGGAGAGCAGTGAGAGCTCAGAGAGCCCGGGAACCTCGGAGAGCAGTGAGAGTTCAGAGAGCACAGGAACCTCAGAGAGCACGGGAACTTCAGGCACCGCCGGAGGACAGGCGGGTTCTCTTGCGGGAAGCCTTGCCGGCGGCGCGTCTTCGGGCAGCAGTACATCGTCGGGCAGCAGTTCGTCAACGGAAAGTTCGATGACCAATGAGCTTTTGGATTCAGTCCTTGGTACCGGTTCGGATACCGGCACGGATTATTTGTCCACGCTGTCGGAACTTTTAGACGCCCTGGCGGGGGATGACGAATGATGGCTTTCAAAAGTGCGGAATAGGTCTTGAAAAAATAGTATCGGAACGTTAATATAAAATATAGAAAACGCAGATATTTGGGAGGAAAAGCAGATATGGGATACAAAGAAAATTATGAGAGCTGGCTGAACAATCCTTATTTTGATGAGGATACGAGAAACGAGCTGAAAGGAATCGCCGGAAATGAGAAGGAGATAGAGGATCGGTTTTATATGGATCTCGAGTTCGGTACGGCGGGCCTTCGCGGCGTGATTGGAGCCGGAACGAACCGCATGAATATTTACACGGTGCGCAAGGCGACCCAGGGACTGGCCAATTACATTGCCAGCGTAAACGGACAGGACAGGGGCGTAGCCATCGCCTACGATTCCAGGAGAATGTCGCCGGAGTTTGCGGATGAAGCGGCGCTTTGTCTTGCGGCAAACGGGATTAAAGCTTATGTTTTTGAATCCTTGCGTCCGACGCCGGAGCTTTCCTACGCGGTGCGTAAGCTGGGCTGCATCGCGGGCATTAACGTGACTGCCAGCCATAATCCGCCCGAGTATAACGGCTACAAGGTATATTGGGAGGACGGCGCGCAGATTACGCCGCCGCACGATACCGGCATTATGGACGAGGTAAAGAAGGTGACGGATTATGCCGCGGTTAAGACCATGGCGCTTGAGGAAGCAAAGGCGGCCGGGCTTTATCAGACCATCGGTGCGGACATCGACGATGCCTATATTGCGGAATTGAAAAAGCTCGTCCTTCATCAGGACTGCATCGATAAAGTCGGCGCGGAACTTAAAATCGTCTATACACCGCTGCATGGTACGGGGAATATTCCGGTACGCCGCGTGCTTTCAGAGCTTGGTTTTAAGAATGTCTATGTAGTGCCGGAGCAGGAGCTGCCCGACGGAAACTTCCCGACCGTAAGCTATCCGAATCCGGAGTCGGCGGAAGCGTTTGAACTGGGACTTGCCCTGGGCAGGAAAGTGGATGCCGATTTGATTCTCGCCACCGACCCGGACGCGGACCGTCTCGGCGTTTATGTAAAGGATTCCAAAACCGGGGAGTATCACAGCCTTACCGGAAACATGTCCGGCTGTCTGATTGGCGATTATGTCATCGGTCAGAGAAAGGAGCTGTTCGGACTTCCGAAGGACGGTGCGTTTATCCGCTCCATTGTTTCCACCAATATGGCGGATGCCATTGCGGAATACTACGGAATTCAGCTTGTGGAGGTGCTCACCGGCTTTAAATTCATCGGGCAGAAGATGCTGGAATTTGAAAAGACCGGAAACGGAACCTATCTCTTCGGAATGGAGGAAAGCTATGGCTGTCTGACCGGAACCTACGCGAGGGATAAGGATGCCGTTGTGGCTTCCATGACGCTGTGTGAGGCGGCGGCATATTACAAGACGAAGAACATGACCCTGTGGGATGCGATGCTCGCGATGTACGAGAAGTACGGCTATTATAAGGACGACGTGACCTCCATCACCTTAAAGGGAATTGAGGGACTGGCTAAGATACAGGAAATCATGAATACGCTGCGTGACAATGCTCCGGTAGAAATCGGAGGTTATCAGGTGACGGCAGTGCGTGATTACAAAAAAGATACCATTACCGATACCGCGACCGGCGCGGTGAGGCCGACCGGCCTTCCGTCCTCCAACGTGCTCTACTATGAGATGACCGACGGGGCATGGGTGTGCGTGAGACCTTCCGGCACCGAACCGAAAGTGAAATTTTATCTCGGCGTGAAGGGCGATTCTTTAGAGGACGCGGACAAAAAATCAAAGGATTTGTCCGAAGCGGTGCACGCCATGATAGACAAAATGCTTTAAGAAAAATTCTTTTTGCAGTTTCTTTGGAAAAATCCCCGGAAATCGGGGATTTTTCTTGACAATAGGGATAAAAACAAGTATAAATAATGAAGTAGGTATTTTGAAGAAAACCTCGACATTAAATTTACTGTGAAAATCCAGAGGAGGAATTTTTAACATGAACAAAGCAGAATTAGTTGCAGCAATGGCTGAGAAAACGGAATTGAGCAAAAAGGATGCGGAAGCAGCATTAAAAGCGTTCACGGATGTTGTTGCAGAGGAATTAAAAAAAGGTGAGAAAGTTCAGTTAGTTGGATTCGGAACATTTGAGGTATCCGAGAGAGCAGAGAGAACGGGAAGAAATCCGCAGAGCGGAAAAGAGATGGTAATTCCGGCTTCCAAGGCTCCGAAATTCAAAGCAGGAAAAGCTTTAAAGGATATGATTAACGCATAATTGACGAAGAGTTTACGCGGGCGGGTTCC
>CALWBG010000212.1 GCA_944375975.1 uncultured Roseburia sp. | reverse complement strand
AGTCACCTGGTAATTGGTGTGGATTCGCCGCTTCAGATTGTCGCTTAACAGCTTTAATGTCACGATCTGATACAAATCATCCGCCCCGATGGTGATATCCGCGATTTCCCGCGCAATCTCGGCTCCGTCACTGATTGCAATCCCCACATCGGCAGCGGAAAGCGCCGGAGAATCGTTGATGCCGTCGCCAATCATGATCACCTTTCTTCCGGCAGCCTTTTCTCTTTCTACAAAGCCCGCCTTATCCTCCGGCAGCACCTCGGAATAATATTCGTCCACGCCGACGCGCCGTGCAATGGCGCAGGCGGTACGCTCACTGTCCCCCGTCATCATGACAACCTTTGAAATTCCCGCTCTTTTCAGGGAAGTAATCACGGCAGATGCCTCCTCGCGCAGGGGATCCTCGATACAGATAACCCCGGCAAGCCTGCCCTCAATGGCGAGATACAGGTGAGAATATTCTTTGGGCAGCGCTTCAAAGAGCCCTTCTTTCCCTTCGGGAACCATGCATTTTTCATCCTCAAACACAAAGTGGCTGCTGCCGATGACCGCGCGCTTCCCCTCTATTGTCGTAGAGATTCCATGCGCCACCACGTATTCTACCTTCGAATGCATCTCCTCGTGTTCCAGATTTTTTCGCTTGGCCGCGTCCACGACCGCTTTTGCCATGGAATGGGGAAAATGCTCCTCCAGGCATGCCGCAATGCGCAAAAGCTCATCCGGGGATTCCCCGTTAAAGGGAACCACCTCCACCACAGTCGGCTTCGCTTTGGTGAGTGTCCCCGTTTTGTCAAACACAATCGTATCCGCCTGGGCAACCGCTTCGAGGTATTTCCCGCCCTTGACCGTCACATGGTGCAGGCTTGCCTCGCGGATGGCCGAGAGGACGGCGATTGGCATGGCCAGCTTCAGCGCGCAGGAGAAATCCACCATCAAAATAGACAGCGCCTTCGTCACATTCCGCGTCAAAAGCCAGGTGAGCACCGTACCTCCCAGGGTATAGGGCACCAGCTTATCCGCCAGATGCTCCGCCCTCCCCTCGAGCGCTGACTTCAATTTTTCGGACTCCTCTATCATTTTTACAATCTTTTCATAACGGCTCGAGCCGCCGACTTCCCGGACGAAAACCGTCAGTTCCCCTTCCTCCACCACCGTGCCGGCATAGACGGTATTTTCTTTTACTCTCCTTACCGGAATCGATTCTCCGGTAAGCGACGACTGATTAACCATCGCTTCCCCGTCCGTCACCACCCCGTCAAACGGAATGACGCTGCCCATATGTACCGTCACCTCGTCCCCGGGCCGAATCTCATCGGAAGCGACAAGGACCTGCTGTCCCTCCCGCTTCAACCACACCTTTCCCACATTTAAGGACATGGTTCTCGCAAGGTCGTCCACGGACTTTTTATGTGTCCATTCCTCAAGCAGTTCTCCGATTCCAAGCAAAAACATAACGGATCCGGCCGTCTCAATATCATTTCGGAGTACCGATACCCCGATTGCCGCAGCGTCAAGTACCGGAACCTCGATTTTTTTCTGTAAAAGCGTCTTTATCCCTTTATAAATATATTTAACGGACTTTATCGTTATAAGGCAGGCCCGCAGCGGATACGGCAGAAACATTTTTCCCGCATACCGCATAAGTATCTGTCCGATAAGCTTCTCCTGATACCGCGCATTTAACTCCCGGCCGGAATTTTCAATTACCCCCGCCGGAACCTCTGTGTTTTCGTACGAAAATCCCCGCAGCGCGCGGATGATATTCTCCCTTTCCCCCACATAGGAAATCACGGCATCCCCGGTGCGCTCGTAAACCCTGGCAAAGGTCACATATTTGTTCGTATGCAGATAGTAAAGCAGCGTGTCCGCCTCGGCACAGCTCATCCGGTACGAAACAACGTGAATCCGCATACGTCCTTTGATTTCATGTTTTATGACAAATTTCATTCTCTGCTCCGTTTCCGCCGGCATATTTTTTGCGTCCGGCTTGATTTTTGGCGTGCTGTATAAAACACCTGCGGAAAACTACTGTTCCGCAGGTGTTTTATCACGCTTTCCGTCTTAGAAAACAAATGTCCTCTATGCTTCCGCTGTCTCGTTTACAGCGCTTCCTTTTTCTTCATCCGCATCAAAGGCAGCCGCCTCCGCCTGTGCCGCGCGTTCCTCATTTATGCTTTTTGCCTCCGCGTAAATATCCTCCGCGTTTTCCTGAACGGTGGATACTGTCTTCATCACACATTCCTTTGCCCGCAGCGCAGCCGCCGTACAGTTGGTATAGACTTTCTTTGCATCCTTGCTTGACAAAATCTTAACGCCCGCTGTTCCGAACAATACGCCTGCCGCAAAAATTCCCGTTTTTTTCCAGTTGACCGCTTTCAAACAATCCAACATCTTACTTTCCTCCTATTTGTGCTTATAACCTGTATAGATTGTCATAATCAGGCATACAATCATTGCCCATGCCCAAAATCTGTGTTTTTCCATGTTCCTTTTTCCGCCTCCTTATGACATTTTACTGAATTATATACCCCCAAATAGGATTTTTCTATGCTTTTTTCCTTATTGAGAATTTTCCTCAATGAGTTATTTTTCCTTTAAAGTTCGCATTGAATTTAGGATGGCAATGACAGAGACGCCGACATCCGCAAAGACCGCCTCCCACATATTCGCCATACCGAACGCTCCAAGCACAAGTACCAGCGCCTTAATCCCCAGGGCAAACACGATATTCTGCTTTACGATGGCAAGTGTTTTGCGCGAAATGCGCACCAGAGACGCAATTTTTCTCACGTCGTCATCCATCAGCACGATATCCGCCGCCTCGATTGCCGCGTCGGAACCCATGCTTCCCATTGCGATACCGACATCCGCGCGCATCAATACCGGCGCGTCATTGATTCCGTCCCCTGCAAAGGCAAGCTTTTCCTTTCCCGCGCATCTGTCTAACAGCCGCTCTACCTCTCCGACCTTGTCCTCCGGAAGGAGTTCCGCATGCACTTCGTCAATGCCAAGCTCTGATGCCACGGCAAGCGCCGCTGCTTTCCGGTCTCCGGTCAGCATTACCGTCCGCTGTACACCAACACGCTTCATGTCACGGATTGCCTCTTTACTGCCCTCCTTGAGGGTATCCGAAATCACGATGCTTCCGGCAAAGACGCCGTCGCAGGCCACATACACCACGGTTCCCGCGCTTTTATTTTCGGTGTAGGCAATCTGTTCCCTCTCCATCAGCTTTGCATTGCCAAGATATACCTCTCTGCCGTCAATAAAGGTATGGATTCCATGCCCCGCGATTTCCTCCGTACCAGACACACACTCCATGGAAAGCGGCTTTCCGTAAGCCTCGCGAATCGAATGCGCGATCGGATGATTGGAGTAGCCCTCGCCATGCGCCGCAAGTCCAAGCAGTTCCTCCTTTGCCGCCGCTTCCGTGCCTGCCCCGGCAGGCAGTACCTCCGTCACCTTAAATTCCCCTTTTGTCAGCGTTCCCGTCTTATCAAAAACAATCGTTGTCATCTCGGCAACCGCCTCTAAATAATTGCTTCCCTTCACCAGCACACCGATTTTGGACGCCGCGCCGATACCGCCGAAAAAGCCGAGCGGAACCGATATGACAAGCGCGCACGGACAGGAAATTACAAGAAAGATACATGCTCTCTGAATCCATTCTCCAAAGCCGCCCCCGAGCACAAGCGGAGGCACGATTGCCAGAAGAACCGCCGCGATGGTGACAACAGGCGTATAGTATTTTGCAAATCTTGTGATAAAATTCTCCACCTTTGCCTTTTTGCTTCCGGCATTTTCGACCAGTTCTAAAATTCTGGCAACCGTGGAATCCTCAAAGGCTTTCGTTACCCTGACTTTCAGCGTATTGCTTCCGTTGACGCAGCCGCTGATAATTTCATCACCCACGGACACCTTTCGGGGCACGGATTCTCCGGTCAGCGCCGCCGTATCTATCATGGAAGTACCCTCTGTCACAATGCCGTCAAGCGGAATCCGCTCGCCCGGTTTCACGACGATAACGCTCCCCACCTCGACATCATCCGGGTCTACCTGTGTCAAACTCCCGTTCTCCTCGATATTGGCATATTCCGGGCAAATATTCATCATATCGGAAATGGACTGTCTGGACTTTCCAACCGCATAGTTCTGAAACAGTTCCCCCACCTGATAAAACAGCATGACCGCAACCGCCTCGGAATATTCCTGCACGCCGAAAGCTCCAAAGGTTGCAAGCATCATCAGAAAATTCTCATCAAATATCTGCCCATGACGGATATTGCGGAAGGCTTTCCATATAATATCGTATCCGATGATAAGATACGGAATCACATACAAAACAAACAGCAGCAGCGGATTCACCCCTGAAAGCACTCCTGTGTGCTCCGCAACCATGAATGCAAAAAACAGTACAAACGCGGCAATAATGCGATACA
>CALWBG010000211.1 GCA_944375975.1 uncultured Roseburia sp. | reverse complement strand
TGTGAATGGATCTGCCCCCAGTCCTGACGGTGGCCTGTCCATTTCTTTGTGATGTCCATCATTGCCAGATACAGCATTTTCAGGAGACTATCATCAGAAGGAAATACCGTCTTGGATTTGGTGACCTTTCGGAGTTGGCGGTTAAATCCCTCAATGGCATTGGTGGTATAAATCAGACGCCGGACTGCTTCCGGGTACTTGAAATAGGTCGATAGACTGGCCCAGTTGTCTTTCCAGGATTTCGCTATTTTCGGATATTTCCCGCTCCATTTTTCATCAAAGCTGTCCAATTCTGCTAAAGCGACCTCTTCTGTTGGAGCCGCATATACACGTTTCAGATCAGCCATCAGCGGCTTGTTCTCCTTGTAGGATACAAACTTTGTTGTATTCCGGATCTGATGGATGATACACTGCTGGATCTCTGTCTGGGGAAAGACAGCCTCGATTGCCTGTGGGAAGTCAGTCAGTCCATCCACACATGCAATCAGTATATCTTCTACGCCACGGTTCTTCAGACCGTTCAGGATAGATAGTGGCTGGCATCCATGAAAACAACCGCATAGATATCTTTCAATGGTCTTTCCTGCCATTCTTTCACAATGGGAAGGATCTTGTCTGTGATCCTGCTGATGGTGCTGTCAGAAATCTCGATATCGTACAGTTCCCGCATATGACTTTTGATATCGTTTGTAGTCATGCCTTTGGCATACATGGAGATAATCTTTTCTTCCATGTCCTGCATGATGGAGTTCACATCTGTCCCATCTTTGACTTTAACGTTATTTTCTTTCATGTAGTTGCCCATCATTTCCCGAAGGGCTGGTTTTTGCGGGGTATCTTTTTTCCTTGCCATAAAATAAACCTCCAAACTGGTAAGTCTATCTTACATCAGTTTGAAGATTTACACAAACTTTGGGACACTCCCTTTGCGACATCCCTATCATTTCTTAGAGTTCACAGTTATTAACGGTTCTCGGGAACGGAATGACATCCCTGATATTCGACATTCCGGTCAGATACATCACACAGCGCTCGAAGCCAAGTCCGAAGCCCGCATGTCTCGCGGAGCCGTATTTGCGCAAATCAAGATAAAAGCCATAATCCTCCTCCCGAAGGCCAAGCTCCTGTATTCTCGCCAGCAGCTTGTCATAATCGTCCTCTCTCTGGCTGCCGCCGATGATTTCACCGATACCGGGAACCAGACAGTCCACGGCGGCAACGGTTTTCCCGTCGTCGTTCTGCTTCATGTAAAATGCCTTGATTTCCTTCGGATAATCCGTGACAAATACCGGTCGCTTAAACACCTCCTCGGTCAGATAGCGCTCATGCTCTGTCTGTAAATCCGCGCCCCAGGACACCTTATATTCGAATTTGTCATTGTGTTTTTCCAGAATTTCAATCGCTTCCGTATAGGTTACACGGGCAAAATCGGAATTTGCGACATGCTTTAAACGTTCCAGCAGTCCCCTGTCAATAAACTGATTGAAAAACGCCATCTCCTCCGGCGCGTGCTCCAGCACATAGTTGATAATATATTTAAGCATGCTCTCCGCAAGCATCATATCATCCTGAAGGTCCGCAAACGCGATTTCCGGCTCAATCATCCAAAACTCCGCCGCATGTCTGGTCGTATTGGAGTTCTCCGCACGGAAGGTCGGCCCGAAGGTGTAGATATTCTTAAACGCCATCGCGTAGGTCTCACCATTTAGCTGGCCGCTGACCGTCAGATTCGTCGGCTTATTAAAGAAATCCTTCGAATAATCAACGCTGCCATCCTCCGTTTTGGGAAGATTGTTCATATCAAGCGTCGTCACCTGAAACATTTCCCCGGCTCCCTCGCAGTCGCTTCCGGTAATAATCGGAGTGTGGACGTAGACAAAATCACGCTCCTGGAAAAACTTATGAATGGCATACGCAATCAGGGAGCGCACGCGGAACACTGCCTCAAAGGTATTGGTTCTCGGACGCAGATGGGAAATCGTGCGCAGATATTCAAAGCTGTGCTTTTTCTTCTGCAACGGATAGTCCGGCGTAGAAGCGCCCTCCAGAACAATTTCTTCCGCCTGAATTTCAAACGGCTGCTTCGTGCCCGGCGTTTCCACCAGCTTTCCGGTCACGATAATTGCCGCCCCCACATTCAGTTTCTCCACTTCTGAAAAATTAGAGAGCACGTCGGAGTAAACCACCTGCACCGGCTCAAAAAAGGTTCCGTCGTTGACGACGATAAATCCGAAATTCTTCGAGCTGCGGATGCTTCTGACCCAGCCTCCGACCGTGACCGTCTGCTCAAAATACTCCTCCCGTTTGCGGAACAAATCCCTTACATTTACCATATCCATAATTATCCTCCATTCTGTTTCACGCCGTTTCCGGCCTTATTCTTATGTTTATTGATTTTCGGTGTTCTCCACCGTCTCGGTTCCCAAATCCTCTGTGCTCTCGGTTTCCTGTGCTTCGTCCAAAGCCTCCACCGTCACTTCCGCACTGTCTCTTAGCTGCTGTAACGCAAGGTTATCCACATAAATCTGCCTCAAATACTTTTCACCGTACGCAGCGTCATCGTAGCCATATGCCTGATACAGCGCCTCCTCCGACTCATAGCCGTTGTTACTTACCAGATTCTGAATATATGCTTCATAGCCCTCCTCATCGAGCTCGATGCCCTCAGCGTCCGCGATTGCCGCCGTAATCAGCTCGATAGAGATATTCTGCTCCATACCTTCCTTCCATTCAGCTCTGGCTTCCTCTGCCGTTTTTCCGTAATTGGTATCCAGATATTCCGGGAGCTTCTCCACATCCCCGCCACAGTAGTTCTGGACGAACTGCTTTTCGTAATCATTGACTCTCGCCATCAGATAATCCTCGGGGATATCCACCGTGCAATTTGCAAGAAGGTAATCCTGAATCGCGGTGTAGGTATCGCTCTCCCTGCTGCTTTCCGCGCTGCTCTCAAGGTAAGAGCGAAGCTGCGCATACATATCATCCACCGTGTCTACATTGAACTGCTCCCTGGCAAACGCGTCATCCACGTCGTCAATTCCCATCTCTTTTTGGATGGAATTCACCGTAAAGGTAAATACCACGTCCTTCCCGGCAAGATCCGAATTGCCGTACTCCTCCGGGAAGGTCACGTCGCAGTCAATCACATCCCCGACGGAGGCTCCCTTTAAACCGTCTGTAAAGCCGTCGATATAACCGGTGCCGTCCGCGGAGGAATTGTTGTCCACGTCAATGTTCTGATTCTCCGCCGAACCGCCGTCAAACGCCTCGCCGTCGAGCTTACCCACATAATCGACGTTGACGATATCGCCCTCGCCCACCGTTGTCTTAGTCTCATCCGTCCTGTAAAACGGACCACTATAGGTAAACCACTGCTCAAAAAAACCTGTCACATCCTCGTCGTCCACCTCATAATCACCGGTAATCGTCACCGGAATCTTCTCATAATCACACAGGGTCACGTAATCGGCCGCATTCAGATCATATGACGGGCTTTCATACTCCCCGGCAGCGCTCTCAGTCGCCTCCGCCGTCTCCGTTCCCTGCACATCCTGATTGGTGTTGCCATTCCCGCATCCGGCCGCCGCCAGCATGGCGCTTAATATCAGTATCACTAATTTCTTTTTCATTTTTTATTTTACCTTTCTCATCCCTCTTATAACAAAGTTTTAACGCAGTTATTTTGCGGCAAATATTTTTCAGCAAAGCTTTGCGTCTAACTTTATTAACATACCACAGTTCTCTCCAAAATAAAAGCAGTCAGCCGTACTTTTCATAAACTTTTCAGAGTTTTAAGATTGCTTTTTCAAAAAATCAATGCTACAATAGAGTGCGAATTTGAATTTAGGGAGGATTACGTGATGCATCCAGTTACCATTGTATTGCTGGTGATTTTAGCCATACTGATTGTCGGATTGATTGTTTTATATTTTCTCGGCAAAAAGGCGCAGAAAAGAAAAGAAGAGCAGGATGCGCAGCTTGCGGCTTCTGCACAGACCGTCTCCATGCTCATTATAGATAAGAAACGTATGCGTTTAAAGGAATCCGGGCTTCCGCAGATTGTCATTGACCAGACACCCAAGCTGATGCGCCGTTCCAAGCTTCCGATTGTGAAGGCAAAGGTCGGCCCGAAGGTGATGTCCTTAATCGCGGACGAATCGGTATTTGATATGATTCCGCTCAAAAAAGAAGTTAAGGCAACCGTCAGCGGAATCTACATAACAAAAGTAACCGGTCTGCGCGGTCCTCTCGAAAAGCCGGAAGGCAAAAAAAATTGGCGGACAAAGCTTCGCGAGAAAGCTGCAAGCGCCAATAAGGAGCTCGCCAAAGAAAAGGCGGCTGTTTCCAAAGAAAAGAGCAAAAAGAAAAAATAGTCGCCGCCACCCGTAAAACGGGTGGCTCGGGATGCGGGCTCTAAGCCCGCCCTGCTTGGCCGCGCCTCAAGGCGC
>CALWBG010000210.1 GCA_944375975.1 uncultured Roseburia sp. | reverse complement strand
TAACTGCAATGTGATTGTCACGCATTAGCTGTGCGTAAAAATCTTTTCCCCGTGCCATGCAGAAATAAATTTTTTCATTTTCCGCAAGCATAACATCTATAATTCGTACCTGCGGCACTCCTTTTTCGTCCACGGTTGCAAATGCCGCATCTTTCACATCTCTCAAAATCTGCAAACAATCCTGTGCGTTCATTTTATCCCTCCTAAAAGTGCAGCCGATGAATACGGCTTTGTTCCATTTCTCTTTGGACTCCTCTTGCATACTTGATTTCTGGATAACCGAAACCGATCATCATCCCGATGTAATGGTTATGCGGAATGTTCAGCATTGCCTTAATATCCGGCATTTGTTCCAACGCACCAAGAGGAAATGTCAACATTACAGCTCCAAGACCACGGGAAGCACAAAGCAGTTCAAAATATGTTCCGGCAATCACCACATCTTGTATAGGCTCTCCGTGCCCTAATGGTGCATGGGGAATTAAAATATGCGGTGCCCCGCAGAAAAGCATATCGGGGCGAACTGTCTTTTCCCATCGTTTCATATCCTCATATGCCTCTTTACCGAATCCCTTTGGATAGATACCTTGCACCGCCAATTCTTCCATTTGGGAATAGGCAAGCCGACGAAATTGATTCATCTGTTCCTTATCGCCAATCAATGTGAATTCTACCTGCTGCTTATTGCCGCCGTTTGGGGCGTCTGCAAGACGCTCCAGCATATCGTTTATAATGGAATTGGCAACATTTTTGTCCTTATATCTGCGGCAGGAATGTCTGCCTGCAATCAGTGAATCCATTATCGGTGCTGAGATCTCATAATCAGCAACAGGCAGGCTGTTTTCCGGCTTGTGTCCGAAAATGGAAATGGCACCTGTCGGGCAGACAGCAAGACAATGCTCGCATTTCCAACAGTCGTTCCAGCCAAATTCCTCAAAATCTGCAATCTCAGCCTTTTTTGATTGATTCAGAGAAAGAATACCGCCGGGGCAAACCTTCACGCATTTTCCGCAGCCTATACATTTTTCTATATCAACAACAAAATTTGCCTGATTCATTGTAAGCGCCTCCGTTCCTTATTTCTGATACGATTGTAACTGCTGTCTTTTCACTCTACAAGTACGCACTTTTTTATAACACAGTTACCATTTAGTAACCTTTGCGTTGTTACGAGGATTGCGGGATTAAAAATTTTTTCATTCTCTGTATCGTACTTGATTTCACGAGCATACAGCACTATAATTTAAGTGTAATATTCAAATATGAACTAATGGGAATTTTAGAGGTATAAATATGCTGAAGAAAGAAGAACTGCCAGCTTGTCCTGTTGCAACAACCGTTCAGTTGATCGGAAGCAAGTGGAAACTTCTGATTATGAGGAATCTGCTTGCACGTCCGTGGCGCTTTAATGAACTGCGAAAAGATTTAGATGGAATCAGCCAAAAGGTTTTGACGGACAGCCTGCGTTCCATGGAGGAAGATGGAATCATTACTCGAACGGTTTATCCGGAAGTTCCCCCAAGAGTAGAATATGCTTTAAGCGAGTTGGGCGAATCAATGCGCCCTATTATCAAAGCGATGGAACAATGGGGAATAAATTATAAAGCACAAAATGAATCATAACAGTAAATGTAATATATCGTGCAGAATTTAATTTTTCTGTTTTTTGTAAGCGTTTATCATTCGGACATAAAAACTTATGAGTATTAGGGCAGCGCCCTAACGAGTTTTACTGTTTGTACCGTTTGGGGATACAAACAGTCTGCTTGCTAAGAAAAATCATCTCCGCATTTACAATTTCAACGGCTCGGTTTCGGATGTTATTCATCTTTTGTACCCATTCCATAGGGGATTGGGAAGTTCATAATCGCCTTGTCTTTGATATGTACCGCCTGATTCTTCAAAAATGCCTACAGCATCTCAACTCCCCTGCCCGTCAACCTTGAGGGGTGGGGTTCCTTACCGCTCTGCTCAATGAAATGGAAACTAAAATCGCTACTTCCCGGATTGACAAATATGACAGAGATTTTCATCCCTGTCATGGAATTTATCCAGCTCCCGATTCGACACATTCCGGAAAAGCATCGGATTGTCCAAAGCTTTAACCAATGGCGTACCGCTATTCTTCTCACTTTTGGCAATGACCCTTTAAAATGTGAGTGTGGCACAACCATGCTGTTTTTAGAGCTTTATTTGAATCATCAGCGTGTTACTCTGGAAGAAACGTACGAGAAAGTCATGTCCCGTTCTCGTGGAAGAAGGTCATCCGCATGACTTCCCCTAATCTTATTTTTACTCAAACTGTGCGGCATACAGCTTGTAGTAAAAGCCTTTCTGCTGCATCAGGTTTTCATGATTTCCCTGCTCCACCACATCTCCATGCGCAATCACCAGAATGTGGTCCGCGTTCTGAATGGTAGAAAGCCGGTGTGCAATCACAAAACAGGTCTTATCCTTCATCAGTTCCCGCATCGCTTTCTGTATTTTCCGCTCTGTGCTCGTATCCACATTGGAGGTTGCCTCGTCCAAAATCAGCATCTTTGCGTCATAGAGCATCGCCCTTGCGATTGTAAGGAGCTGTTTCTGCCCTTTCGAGATGTTTCCCCCGTCCTCGCTGATGACCGTCTCATATCCCTGCGGAAGACGCATGATAAATGAATGAATATGCGCCGCCTTTGCGGCCGCCACCACCTCTTCCATCGTCGCACCCTCCTTCCCATATGCGATGTTCTCAAAAATAGTTCCCTGAAACACCCAGGTATCCTGAAGCACCATCGCATATGCGCCGCGCAGACTTTTTCTCGTGTAATCCCTTATATCTTTCCCCTCGACTAAAATCCTTCCCGCATCTACATCGTAAAACCGCATCAGCAGATTGATAATCGTCGTTTTGCCTGCTCCTGTCGGACCTACGATTGCCACCAGCGTTCCGGCGTCCGCCCGGAAATTCAGATCATGGATAATCGTTTTTTCTTTGTCATATCCGAAATATACATTCTCTAACGCAACATTGCCTTTTACCTCCGTCAGTTCCTCCGCATTCGGGCAATCCGCAATCTCCTCCTGCTCATCCAGAAGCCCGAAGACCCGCTCCGCTGCCGCAAGCGCGGAATACAGCTCATTCATAATATTGGCAATTTCATTAATCGGCCCGGAAAACTTGCGGGAATACAGGACGAAGGAGGAAATCTGACCTAACGTGATCATTTCAAACATGTAAAGGAACGAACCGAACACCGCAATCAGGCAAAGCACGAAATTACTGATAAAACCGACGGTCGGTCCCATGCTTACACCATAGTAATCCGCGTCATAATATGCGTCCGCCGCATCCTGATTAATCCTGCCGAAACGCTCCGCCACCCGATTCTCATATGCATAAGCCAAAATTGTCTTTTGCCCGGAAAACATTTCTTCCACAAAGCCATTCATAATACCATAATTTCTGGAACGCTTCACAAACCTGGGCTGTGTGATGCCCCTCATTTTCGATGTATAAATCACAGCGACGGGAATTGCAACCACCACAATCACCGCTAGCATCGGTGACAGATAAAGCATCATCAGAAAGGATCCTGCCACCGTCACAAAACTCGTCAGAATCTGGACAACATCCGTCGCCAGACAGGTGCCCACCACATCCACATCATAAGATACGCGGCTGATAATATCCCCGGCCTGATTCCGGTCAAAATATCCCACCGGCAGCCGCATCAGCTTGTCAAAGATGTCCTTCCTCAGCCTTCCCGCAATCCGCTTGCTGACACAGGCCATAACCATATTGATGGAAATGGTGAGCAGCGAGGAGAGCACATAGCAAATCAGCATCCTTTTGGCATAATAAAACACTCTTTCAAAATTGACCTTTCCGGCACCCGCTGCCGCCTCGTTAATGGCCGAGCCTGCCAGACTCGGCCCGAGCAGCGCTAAGATATTACTGACAAAACAAAGCGCAAAAACCAGCAGCAGAATCCATTTATACTGTCCGATATAGGAAAGAAGCCTGACCAGGGTTCCTCTGGTATCCTTCGGTTTTTTCCGAATTGTATCTCTTGCCGCCATAACTCTCCCTTCCGCGGCATAGCATCCGGCAATGCCGCTTCCCGGCGCCAAATTTCACGCGCCCATCTGTGTCTTATAAATTTCACGATACATATTGCAGCCACGCATTAATTCTTCATGGGTTCCGTGTCCGATGATTTTTCCTTCCTCCAATACCAGAATATCATCCAGGCTCATAATCGAGCTGATACGCTGCGCGACAATAATCGTCGTCGTATCGGAATGATGCTCGCGAATCGCCCTGCGCAGCGCCGCGTCTGTCTTATAATCCAGCGCGCTTGAGGAATCATCCAGAATCAGAATCTCCGGCGCGGCCGCCAGCGCCCTTGCAATTAAAATCCGCTGCCGCTGCCCGCCGCTTAAGTTGGTTCCACGCACTGTTGCGCGGTGCTCA
>CALWBG010000209.1 GCA_944375975.1 uncultured Roseburia sp. | reverse complement strand
GGTCCACGACAATCTCAATGTTGTGCTTTTTGTTCTTCTCAAGCTTGATTTCCTCCGTCAGCTCATACATATTGCCGTCGACAATGACGCGGACATAGCCGCTGCGCTTCGCCTGCTCGAAAAGCTTCTGGTGCTCTCCCTTTCTCCCGCGGACCACCGGTGCCAAAAGCTGGATTTTGGTGCGCTCGGGCAGCGCCATAATCTGATCTACCATCTGATCCACCGTCTGTTTTTTGATTTCCCTGCCGCATTTCGGACAATGGGGAATCCCGACTCTCGCGTACAGCAGACGAAAATAATCATAAATCTCCGTTACCGTCCCCACCGTGGAACGGGGATTGCGGTTGGTGGACTTCTGGTCTATGGAAATCGCCGGGGACAGTCCCTCAATTTTGTCAACATTCGGTTTTTCCATCTGCCCCAGGAATTGTCTGGCATAGGAGGACAGCGATTCCATGTAGCGTCTCTGCCCTTCCGCATAAATGGTATCGAATGCCAGCGAGGATTTGCCGGAGCCGGAAAGTCCGGTCAAGACGACAAATTCATCCCTGGGTATATCCACGTCGATATTTTTTAAATTGTGTTCATTGGCACCCCTGATTTTAATATATTTTCTTTCCGTTGATTTTTTCATTTTTAGATATTTCCTCTTTTCTGCCCCTTACAGGTCACGCAGCATGTTTTTTAACTCTACCATCTTGTCGCGGTACTCCGCTGCCGCCTCGAAATTTAAGTCCGCCGCCGCCTTCTGCATCTTTTTCTGAATGTCCGCAATCAGTTTCGTCAGCTCGTCCCGGTTCATGGACTCCGGATCTTTTTTGAAGTTCATTTTCTCCTTCGCAACCTTCTTTGACACACTGATGAGCTCTCGTACCGATTTTTGAATTGTCTTTGGCGTAATGCCATGCTCCTCATTGTATGCCTGTTGCAGCTTGCGCCTCCGCTCTGTCTCGTCGATTGCCACACGCATGGAATCCGTAACCGTGTCCGCGTACATAATGACATGCCCCTCACTGTTGCGGGCCGCACGTCCGATGGTCTGAATCAGCGAAGTCTCGGAGCGCAGAAAGCCCTCCTTGTCGGCATCCAGGATGGCAACAAGCGTAATCTCCGGAATGTCAAGGCCCTCGCGCAGCAGATTGATTCCGACCAGCACGTCAAATACGTCGAGACGCAAATCCCGGATAATTTCCGCACGCTCGAGCGTATCGATATCTGAATGTAAGTATTTCACGCGGATGCCGATTTCACGCATATAATCGGTCAAATCCTCCGCCATTTTTTTGGTAAGGGTCGTAATCAGCACCTTATTGTGCTTTGCGGTCTCTTTGTTCACCTCTCCAATCAGGTCGTCAATCTGCCCTTCTACCGGACGCACCGATATTTCGGGATCCAGCAGGCCGGTCGGTCGGATAATCTGCTCTGCCCGAAGCAGCTCATGCTCGTCCTCGTACACATTCGGCGTCGCGGAAACAAACAGCATCTGGTCAATCTTGCTCTCAAACTCTTCAAAATTAAGGGGCCGGTTGTCCTTCGCCGAGGGCAGACGGAAGCCGTAATCCACCAGCGTGGACTTTCTGGACTGGTCCCCGGCGTACATGCCGCGAATCTGGGGAATCGTAATATGCGACTCATCCACGATGATGAGGTAATCATCCTTAAAATAATCCATCAGCGTGTGCGGCGTGGCCCCGGCCGGAAGTCCCGCCAGATGTCTGGAATAGTTCTCAATGCCGCTGCAAAAGCCGGTTTCCTTTAACATCTCAACGTCAAAGTTTGTTCGCTCCGATATGCGCTGGGCTTCCAGAAGCTTGTCCTCCCCCTTAAAATATTTAATGCGCTCCTCCAGTTCCTCCTCTATGGCATCGCACGCGCGCAGGATTTTCTCCTGGGGAACGACATAGTGAGAGGCGGGAAACACCGCAAAATGCTCCAGACGGCATTTGATTTCCCCGGTGAGAACATCTATTTCCGTGATACGGTCGATTTCGTCCCCGAAAAATTCCACGCGCACCGCCGTATCGCCGTAGTTTGCCGGAAAAATCTCGAGCGTATCGCCCCGCACCCGGAAGGTGCCGCGATGAAAATCCATGTCGTTTCTGGTATACTGAATATCCACCAGCCCCCGGATGACCTCATCCCTGTCCTTTTCCATTCCCGGACGCAGAGATACCATCATGCCAAGATAGTCCTCCGGGCTACCCAAACCGTAGATACAGGAAACCGACGCGACGACGATGACGTCTTTACGCTCCACCAGCGCCGCCGTCGCCGAAAGGCGCAGCTTATCAATCTCTTCGTTGACGGCGGAGTCCTTTGCGATATAGGTGTCCGTCTGCGGAACATATGCCTCCGGCTGATAATAATCATAGTAGGAGACGAAATACTCCACGGCGTTTTCCGGGAAAAATTCCTTCATCTCTCCGTAAAGCTGTGCCGCAAGTGTCTTGTTATGCGAAATAATCAATGTTGGCTTATTTAACTGTGCGATGACATTCGCCATCGTAAAGGTCTTGCCGGAACCGGTCACGCCGAGCAGTGTCTGAAACTGGTTGCCCTCTTTGAAGCCCTGGACAAGCTGCTCAATCGCCTGGGGCTGGTCACCGGTGGGGGCGTATTGCGATACTAATTTGAAATGATCCATAATAATATCTACTCCTTTAAGGTCTACCTCTTAGTACTAACCCCAGACCAAATCTAAACAATTTGGGAACTTCATAACTACTGTCAGATACTCCTTTGCCATGTTGCGCCTCCAATACTCCCGTCTCATACAAAGCTCTAATCATCTCATCCCCAGATGGCTCTAGACCATCCATCATTTCTATAAATTCTTCCCTCGAATACTTAGCAGTATCTTTACCACTAAATCTATCAAAATGTTCCCTTAGTCCAGGAAATTCACTTAAATATGTATCACATTTTGTAGCAGAAACTTTATTAAAAGCCCTTTTTATTGCTCTCCCGCTTATTAAACAATCTGTTTCATAAGAACCGATTTCAATTTGTTCATTTTTAGCATAATTTGCCAAATTAATTAATTCTCTTGGATATTTTCCTCCTAGCCCATCTGTAATCCTTGCAAGTACCCAACTTATAACGGTTGCTTCTCTTTTCCCTTTATATACCTGCTTAGCAAAAATAGTATAAAATACGTCCTCTAAATTAACAGGCAACAATAACTCTTCTTGAGATAGCCCTGTCTCATTTATTATATACTCTAAAATCACATTATTATTTAATATTCTGCGCAATATCATCTGCAACAGATTTGTTTGGTTCCATGTCAGCTCAATACATTTATCTGATATATGGCTTTTATTAACAAATCCCAATGTCGACCATATATCATTCCTTATAAATATTTTAAATTTAATTTGAGGGAAACGATTCACAAAGCTAAGATAGGTTCTAAATAAACTTTCAATACAAAGTTTTCTTTTTTTATGATCATTAGAAAACAACTCATCTATTTTATCAAAAAGTATCCAGCATTCAAGTTGCTCACATTCTAAAGTTTCTTCAATCTCTGCCAAAAGATCTTGCGTATCAATACTATAATTACCACCTATTTTAATTTTTACGCCTTTAACATCAATCTCAATCCCTTGAACTGGTGTCCCCATCACTACTTTCCATAATTGTCTTAAAATAGACAGTATTCTAAAATCTTCAAGTAACCCGGCGTGCTTGTAAAATTCTATTAAGTTTTCGCCTGTATAGTACCCCTCTTTTCCTAACTTAATTGCAATTTTTACTGCAATATATAATTCCCATATGTAGTCAAAGTTTGCATCTTCCTGTCTTAACAATTTAGTAAAATCATCCGTTTGAAGCTCTTTTATATCATTAAACCCCGTCCCTGTTACAATTAATACTTTATTCTTTTGTAGTCCAGAAAGTTTTCTTGCACTGTCTTCATATCTTGCAAACATTTGAAACAGAGCACTTTTTCCAGAACCTTTTGCACCAAGTACTAACGCCTTTTGTGGATTAAGAAAACTATTAAAATCTTGTGTTTTAATAAATTTACTATCTAAATCTATTTCTGATTCAGAATCAACATTTCCAAATTCAAGGTTATATAGAAGTTTATTTTTATCTTCATACATAATCATTTCTTCCTTTCCCTATACAATTTTCACTATCCCTTTATTTTATTAGATTTCATTGCTTCACTCTCTAACAGCACCCGGTCAAAATCACTCTGATACAATCTATCCTGTTTCACCCGATACTTCTCGAACTCACTCAGTGCATGCTCTTCCGCTATTCGAGCCGATATACTTCCTGCATGCGTTAAAATTTCTTTCTTCGATAATCTTAAAATGCCCTCAAATTGTTCTGCCCAGTCTTCCATCGTCATAGGAATCTGTTCTTCTGCGCGCATTTCCGCCAAGTCTAAATAAGCATTAACAATTCGAGCCATTGCCGAAAGTTCCTGTTCGGTCAAGTAGTTTTTTGCAACTGTAACATCAAATCTTTGTATTTTACCATTAGGGGCATC
>CALWBG010000208.1 GCA_944375975.1 uncultured Roseburia sp. | reverse complement strand
GAGGAGGTAAACGGAGTCGGTAAATTTTTAGAGGAAATGAAGCATGAGACCTTTGAGAAATTTGACGCGTTTACCGTGGGTGAGGTTTTTAATATGAAGGAGGAGGAGCTGCGGGAATTTATCGGAGAGGACGGACATTTTTCCAGCATGTTTGATTTCTCGGCGCATGAGCTCACCTATGGGGAGCACGGCTGGTATGACGCCAGGCCGGTAGAGTTTTGTCCCTGGCGCGAAATTCTCTTTGCCTCTCAAAAGGAGATGGAGGGAATCGGCTTTAAGGCGAATATCATCGAGAATCACGACGAGCCGAGGGGAGCAAGCCGCTATCTGCCGGAATATGCGAGGAACGAGGCAGGAAAAAAGATGCTTGCGACAACATCAATTCTGCTGCGCGGCATACCGTTTATTTATCAGGGACAGGAAATCGGAATGACAAACTGCAAAAGAGACGACATTTCGGAATACGATGATATCAGCACAAAGGATCAGTATCAGGTGGCAATTGACGCGGGCTGTACAAAGGAAGAGGCGCTGCGAGCCTGCTATGAAAACAGCAGGGATAATGCCAGGACGCCCATGCAGTGGAGCGGTGAGGAAAACGCCGGGTTTACCGCCGGAAAGCCATGGCTTTCCGTAAATCCCAATTATACGGAGATTAATGTTTTGGAGCAGGAGAGCAGGGAGGATTCGGTGCTTTCCTACTATAAAAAGCTGATTGCGCTGCGGAAAGCGCCTGAGTATAAGGAAACCTTTACCTACGGAAGCTTTCAGCCGGTTTATGAGGAAACGCAAAATATTTTCGGGTTTTTAAGGATATCGAAGGAAAGCGGACAGCGGATTTTAACAGCCGCGAATTTCGGAAAGGAAGCCTGCACGCTTTCCCTGCCGGGAAAAGTGAAAAGGGTTCTTTTATCCAACATGAAAAAAGAGAGCGAAGCGGAGGCTGAAATCAGAGAACCCGGCAGGCTCTCGCTGGAAAGCTGCGAGGTTATTGTGCTGCTGCTTGAAGATGGAGAGGAGTAGAGGCTTTACATAAAATTGACCAAAATTTTACAAAAACCATACAGAAACCGCTAAAAAATTTTACATTTATTTGACGTTCCACCGACGGTCTGTTATTTTGGAAAAAGTGCGTATCCCTTTTCGGAGAAGGAAAAGGGAATGTGCAAATCACTGACCGCATACAAATGAAGTAGGGAAAGAGGAAAATTATGGGATTAAAAGAATTTGCATCACTGCTGGGCGGATTGGCGCTGTTTCTGTATGGAATGAATATGATGAGCCAGGGTATGGAAGCCGCCGCCGGCAATAAAATGAAACAGATTTTGGAGCGTCTGACCTCAAACCGGTTTATGGGCGTGCTGGTGGGGGCCGTGATTACGGCCATTATCCAATCTTCGTCGGCGACGACAGTCATGGTTGTAGGCTTTGTCAATTCGGGAATGATGACACTGCGCCAGGCAGTCGGCGTGATTATGGGAGCAAACATAGGAACCACGATTACCGGACAGCTCATTGCGCTCGATGTGAGTGCCATTGCGCCGTTTATCGCGTTTTTCGGGGTGGTTCTCGTTGTCTTTTTAAAGAAACCGAAGCTGCGTAATATCGGAGGAATCCTGGCGGGGCTAGGAGTGCTTTTCATCGGTATGGAAATGATGAGCACGGCGATGATGCCGCTGCGCGATAATGACACGTGTATCAGCATGATGACCCAATTTTCCAATCCTCTGCTGGGGATTCTGGCAGGAGCTGTATTCACGGCACTGATACAGTCCTCCTCCGCTTCCGTGGGAATTTTACAGGCGCTTGCGAACAGTGGGGCGATTTCATTTTCCGGTGCGGTTTACGTACTGTTCGGACAGAATATCGGTACCTGTATTACAGCGCTGCTTGCATCCATCGGCACGAACCGGAATGCGAAGCGGACAACAATTATTCATCTTTCGTTTAATATCATCGGAACGATTGTGTTTACAATCCTGTGTATCTGTACACCGCTCACCTATTTTGTTGGAAGATTAACACCGACAAATCCCGCGGCACAGATTGCAAATATGCATACCATATTTAATATCGTGACTACACTTCTTCTTTTGCCTGCCGCAAATCTTCTGGCAAAATTTGCGGAGAAGGTGCTTCCCGATGTAGAGGAACCCGCACAGGGAATGCATCTGGAATATCTGAAGAATATCAAGCAGGTTCGGGACGGCAAGTTCGGTACCTCTGCAATCAATATCGAGCAGACGCACCGGGAGATTGCGCGTATGCTTGAAATGGCAAAAAAAAACGTGTATGACAGCTTTTCCGCAGTTTTGGGGAACAGGACTGCGTATGTTCCTGCGGTGGAGGAAAAAGAGGAATATCTCGATTATCTCAATCAGGAGATTTCCAGATACATATCCAGCAATATGGCCCATGAGACGAGCGAGGAGGGCAGCAGGATATTAAGCGCCTACTTTAAAATTACGGGTAATATCGAAAGAATCGGCGACCATGCCATGAATATCTGCGGGTACTCGGAGCGCCTTAAGGAAAAGGGCGTAAAGCTTTCCGAAGCTGCGAAGGAGGAAATCTGTCAGATGCAGAAAACCTGCGAGGAGCTTTTGGGAATACTTCTCAACGAAAAGCTGGAGGCACTCGATGAGCTGAGCAAGATCTCCGCACTGGAGCAGAGAATCGACGATATGACGGAAGATTACCGGGAGCATATGCTAAAGCGGATAAAAAATGGGACATGCTCCGAGGAGGGAAGTATCCTTTTTTCGGAGATGCTGACGGATTTTGAGCGAATCGGCGATCATGCGTTAAACATTGCCCAGGAAATGACACAAATCAGGCTTGTGGAATAGAATGACGATATTCTGTTGTCAGACAATAAATAAAAAAGTGCGGAAAAATCATTCGATTTTTCCGCACTTTTTTATTTGAAAAATAGAAAAATGTGTTACAATAAATAAGTATTAGGGGATAGGTGAGATACATAGCCTGTTTGATTCTGAGAAAGGAAATGAATAACCAGAATGAAAAGAGTATTCTTAAAGTTAAGCGGGGAAGCCCTTGCCGGGGAAAAGCATACAGGTTTTGACGAACCGACGGTGACAGAGGTGGCGCGTCAGGTAAAGCAAATCACAGACAGTGGGATGCAGGTTGGAATCGTTATCGGCGGCGGGAACTTCTGGAGAGGAAGGACAAGTGAGACGATTGACCGTACCAAGGCGGATCAGATTGGCATGCTTGCGACGGTTATGAACTGTATCTATGTGTCAGAGATTTTCCGCTCCGTGGGAATGAAAACACAGATTCTGACACCTTTTGCCTGCGGAAGCATGACAAAGCTCTTTTCCAAGGATCGGGCGAATAAGTACTTTGAGCGCGGAATGGTAGTATTTTTCGCGGGCGGTACGGGACATCCTTATTTTTCCACAGATACGGGAATTGTGCTGCGCGCTGTCGAGATGGAGGCCGAGGGCATTTATCTTGCCAAGGCGATTGACGGTGTTTATGACAGCGACCCGAAGGTGAATCCGAACGCAGTGAAATATGATGAGATCTCCATTCAGGAGGTTATTGATAAGAAGCTGGCGGTTGTGGATTTGACTGCCTCCATCATGTGTATGGAGAATAAGATGCCGATGTATGTATTCGGATTGAACGAAGAAAATAGTATTGTGAAGGCAATAACAGGAAAATTCAGCGGTACAAAGGTTACCGTATAACAAACGAAAGGTATGGTTTCATATATGGATGAGAGATTGGTTCAGTATGAGGATAAAATGAAAAAAACGATGCACAATTTGTCTGAGGAATTTGGAAGCATCCGTGCGGGACGGGCAAATCCTCACGTACTTGACAAATTGCGTGTGGATTATTACGGGACTCCTACCTCGATTCAGCAGGTGGCGAACGTCAATGTTCCGGAGCCGAGAATGATTCAGATTCAGCCGTGGGAGGCATCCATGGTAAAAGAAATTGAAAAGGCAATCATGACTTCGGATTTGGGGATTAATCCGACGAATGATGGTAAGGTGATTCGCCTGGTTTTCCCGGAGCTTACGGAAGAAAGACGTAAAGAGCTGGCAAAGGATGTCAAGAAAAAGGGGGAGAATGCAAAGGTTGCAATCCGCAATATCCGCCGTGACGCGAACGATTCCTTTAAGAAGCTGGGCAAATCGGCAGATGTTTCCGAGGATGAAATCAAAGAGCTTGAGGACGGTGTACAGAAGCTGACCGACAAATATATTGCGGAGATTGACAGGGCAGTGGAAGAAAAGTCAAAGGAGATTCTTACGGTATAAACCGCGGCAGAGCTTCCGACAAGGTGAACCGGAGCATGGCATATGGGTGAGGACATGACAGGTGCGTGTCCTCATTTTCACTTTGTGAGAAAAGGTTTCATCGCTGCCGTGTGTAAGGAAAAAAGTAACAGTTCAGCCCGCACCATTCGCAAAGCTGAACTGTTACGGGAAAAATTTAGAATTAGGACACGATTCTTTCATAAAATGATGCAAGAATA
>CALWBG010000207.1 GCA_944375975.1 uncultured Roseburia sp. | reverse complement strand
GTGTCGGAATGGCAGACGAGGCAGACTCAAAATCTGTTGTGGGCAACCACGTGCGGGTTCAAGTCCCGCTGCCGGCATTCATATCAAAGTGCAGATTGCAGAAAAAAGTTCTCCGGATTCGGAGAGCTTTTTTGTTGTACAGGCTATTTTTTTGAAGGCTGCTGATTTGATTTCTGATAGTGTTTTTGATAAAATAAAAATGTAAAAGACCATAAGCGGGGAGGGGACTTTTTTGCTGCTCAGGCAGATGAAATATTTCGTTACCGTCATCGACTGTAACAGCTTTACCGAAGCGGCGGAACAGTGTTATGTTTCGCAGTCAGCTATTTCCCAACAGATACAGGCGCTTGAGAAAGAATTGGGCGTGCAGCTTATTATCCGAAAAAACCGCCGTTTTTCTCTGACTCCCGCAGGTGAATACTTTTATCAGCACTCGAAAGGCCTGCTGGATGAAGTCAATGCGGTCTGCCGTGAAACCATTCGTATCGGACAGGACGAGGAAGCGCGGCTTCGGATTGGTTACCTGCGGTGCTACAGCGGCCAGGAGCTGTATCAGGCTGTTGCGGAGTTTTCCAGCCTATATCCCGAGGTGTCCATTCACATTGTAAACGGCACGCACGAAGAACTGTATGATTTGCTGCGTTTTGACGGTGTGGACGTAATTTTGAGCGATCAGCGGCGGGCATTTTCCGACGCGTATGTGAATTACAATCTGCTGCAGTGCGGATGCTACGCGGAAATCTCAACGCACAATCCTCTGAGCGGCAGGCAGTCCGTGCAACTGGAAGAGTTAAAGCAGATACCCTGCATTTTGATTTCTTCCAAAGAACAGCAAAATGTGGAACAGGAATACTATAAAAACACGCTTGGGTTCGGAGGCAGCTTTCTTTTTGCGGATAATCTGGAGGAAGGGCGCCTGATGGTGGCAAGCAACCGAGGCTTTCTGCCCATTGAAAGTATCGGCACGCTGCCGCCGGAGAGCGCTTCGATACGGCGGCTTCCGGTGTGCCGGGGAGAAAAGCAGATTTTCCGCAATTACTGTGTTTTCTGGAACCGGGACCACTCCAATTATTATATTGAGGAATTTGCAGAAATACTGCGGAAGCTCATACATAAGGAATAGCTCGGGCGGATAATGCCGCATCTCTGAAAATGAGGTGCGGTTATTTTTTTGCGCAAGACTCGCTTATGAATCCGATGCGCGGTCTGTTTTTTCCAGGATAAAATAATCCACGAGCTTTTGAATGGTTTTCTGCTGTGTCTCAATGATTTTTCTTAAATTATCATTTTCTTTCGCAAGACGGGAGAGTTCGGTTTCAGTGTTCATTTTCTTCCTCATTTCGAAGCAATTATTATATACTATAATTGTAGTTTAATGTTGCGCGAATGTCAATAGGATGGAGTGGTTTGGGAAAAAGAAAATGTGAATTTTTGGAGAACTCGTTTCAAACAGAAAACAAATGTGTTAAAATAGCACTCGGTAAAAAGGAGTATTACAAAAATGAATGCGAGCAGAAAAAAGAAGAAACCGGAAAAAAAGAGGTTTTCGTGGAAAAAAGACGTGTTCGGTACGGTTCACATAAATGGAAAGCGGCTGGCGGAGGTGATGGTGGCGGTGGTTCTGACCGTGGTTCCTCCGGCCGTGTGCTTTTACCTGACGGAATTTTATACCCACAATCCCTTTGCGGAGGTGCGCCCGTGGGCTCAGCTTTTTAATATTGTTCTGTTTGAGCTTGCGGCGCTTTTTCTTTTTTGTCTGACCGGCAGGCTGAAAACGGCGCACCGTATTGTTTTCATCGTTTCCATGCTCTACGGGATTGCCAACGCCTATGTGGTCAGGTTCCGCACAAACCCCATTGTGCCCTGGGATATTTTTTCCTGGAAAACGGCGGCAAGCGTGGCTGACAACTATGATTTTACGCCGGATGTGCGGATGGTCGTGGTGACGCTTTTGTTTATCGCTGCCATCGTCTTACTTCGTTTTGTTAAGGTACGGCTGGCGGGGCTTGTTTTCTGGAAGCGTCTGATTCCTGCGGCCGCGGTGACGGTGGTCTTATGCGTTTTTGCAAATATATTACAGCAGGAGAGCTTTCAGAACAGCCACAGGCTGTACAATAAGCTGTTTACGCCGGTCTATATGACGGATGTGGACGGGCTGGCGGTTACTTTTGTAATGAATCTCGCCTACATGTCGATTGACAGACCGGAGGGCTACGACGCGGAGGAAGCGCGGGAAATGCTTGCGGATTACGAGGCGCGGGAGGAAGAGGCGACTGAGGCTGACGGGAATCTGCCAAACATCATTGTCGTGATGGACGAGGCGTTTTCCGATTTGTCGGTGCTGGGCGATTTTGAGACGAACGGGGATTATATGCCGTATCTGCACAGCTTGCAGGAGGGAGCCGAAAATACGGTGACAGGTCTTTTGAATGTGTCCGTGTGCGGCGGAAATACCGCAAATACCGAATTTGAATTTCTGACCGGGAATACGATGGCGTTCCTGCCGCAGGGAAGCATACCATACCAGCAGTATATTACGGGTGCTTTGGACGCCCTTCCGGCATATCTGGAGGGGCTTGGCTACCAGACAATCGCCACGCATCCCTACAACGCCACGGGCTGGGAGCGCAACACGGTATATCCGCTGCTCGGCTTTTCTGAAAGCGTATTTCGGGAGGGCTACATTTCCCCCGAATATGTCAGGCAGTATGTCAGCGATAAAAGCTGCGTTGACAAAATCATTGAATTTTATGAAAATAAGGACGAGGGTAAGCCGTTGTTTGCATTTGCGGTGACGATGCAGAATCACGGCGGCTACGCGGATTCCTACAGTAATTTTACGCCGGATATCGAGGTGGCGGATTCGGATAATTTTTCTTTGGATCAGTATCTGTCTTTGATTAAGCTTTCGGATGCGGCGCTTGAACAGCTCATCACTTATTTTTCCGGTGTCGATGAGAAAACAGCCGTTGTCTTTTTCGGAGATCATCAGCCCAGCGATACGGCTGCCTACACGATATTGGCAAAGAACGGGATGGCGTGGAACAATCTTAACGAGGATGAGCTGAAGCTTCGTTATCAGGTCCCCTATGTTATCTGGGCAAATTATGACATCGAGGAGGAGACGGGGGCGGATACGAGCGCAAATTATCTTGCGGCTGAGGTGTTAAGCCGCATTGGCGTGCCGTTGGACGCATACCGCTCGTATCTTATGGATTTAAAGGAGGAATATCCGATTATCTCTGCCGTGCGGACGGTGAAGGCGGACGGAACGGAAACGCAGGCATCGGAGGAGAGCGGCGCGATGGACGGTTACCGCAAGCTGCAATATTATGAGCTGTTCGATAACGCCGGAACAGATTAGCGCCGGGGATAACGGCGCGTATCATATTTTGGAATGAATAGAAAAGCGAGGATTTATTTCGATGACAGCCGAAAAAAATAATGGGGGACGTACAAAAGCCGCGCCTGGAGGCGGCAGGGCCTGGGAGAAGCGGATTCCGCTTCTGGCATCCTTTTTGCTGCCGTTTTTGCTGCTTTTGCTCATCTGCATCAACCATGAGGTATATCCGTTTGGGGAGCAGTGTATTCTGCATATTGATATGTATCATCAGTACTGTCCGTTTTTTACGGAGCTGATGGATAAACTGAAAAGCGGCGGAAGCCTGTTTTATTCCTGGAACATCGGCCTTGGAGCGGATTTTATTTCCCTGTATGCCTACTATCTTGCCAGCCCGCCCAACTGGCTTTTGGTTCTCTGCCCCGGGGAGTATGTCATTGAATTTATGACGATTCTCGTGGTGCTTAAAATTGCACTGGCAGGTCTGTTTTTCGGGTATTTTTTAAAGGAGCATTTCCGAAGGAATCATTTTGCAATCGGTATTTTCGCGACAGCCTATGCACTTTGCGGGTTTTCCGCAGCCTATGCGTGGGACATTATGTGGCTGGACTGCATGACGCTGGCTCCTTTGATTATTCTCGGCCTGGAGCGGCTGATAAAAGAGGGAAAGCCGGTGCTTTATTATGTGACGTTGTCCTTAAGTATTTTAAGCAATTATTACATATCCATAATGATTTGTATTTTTCTTGTCATCTGGTTTTTCATTACCTGGTTAAGGCACAGGGAGACGGGAATCGGTGCCTGGCTGCGTTTTGCGGGCTATTCGCTGCTCGCGGGCGGAACCGGGGCGGTGCTGATTATTCCAGAGGCAATCATTCTTGGCATGAGCGGTTCGCAGAATATTTCGTTTCCCGATTCGCTGGAGTGGTATTTTAATATCGTTGCGGAGCTTGGAAGACATTCCGCAATGACGGAGGCATATACCGGCGGGGATCACTGGCCCAATCTATACTGCGGGGTGTTTTCGCTCGTCCTGTTCGGGCTGTATCTTTTGAACCGTGAAATTTCATGGAAAAAGAAACTGGGGCGTGCGTTGTTCGCGGCGTTTTTTGTGGTCAGCTTTGCAAATAACGTTCTGGATTTTATCTGGCACGGTTTTCATTTTCCGGATTCCCTGCCGGGGCGCCAGACGTTTC
>CALWBG010000206.1 GCA_944375975.1 uncultured Roseburia sp. | reverse complement strand
TTTTTCACATGATCCACACTACCGCAGTTTATACATTCCCTCCCCTCCGCGCACTCCTACTCCGGCAATCTGCCCAATCGAAAACCGGCAGCTTTCAGGGTTGTCCTTCTCGTAGTTGGCGCAGCCGAATCCGAACGGCGTCTGCACAATGTCCCCGCCGCAGAGCGGACAGGTAACGTCCTTCAACTTTTTGGCCTCCACATGCTCAAAATCAAACATGAGGCATTTCCGCCCCGTCTCATCATCGGCAAGCGCAATACACGCGTCAAACTTTTTCCCGGCTTTGGAACGGAAGCCCCGGATGGTTTCGGTTCGTCCCTCTGTCAAAAGCTGCTTCACCTGTTCCTCTGTCAAATTCTTCCCGGCAATGCTCCCGATGGAAAAGTTGCAGCCGCTTTTATCCTTTTTATAATTGCTACAGCCGTACCCAAAGGGCGTCGTCTCTATGGTTCCGCCGCAGACAGGACAGGAAACGCCGAGGCTCTTTTTTGCTGCAAGCCCCCTGCCTTCCTTTCCGACCAGCGGCCTTATCCGTTTTGCAAGCTCGTCCGTACGGTCATGCTCTATCATGGCTACCGTTTCCCTGCGGATAAAATCCTCCAGCTTCTTGCGATAGTCCTCCATAATAACCGTCCCTCTGGTAATACCGTCCAGCCCCTTTTCCCAGGAAGCCGTCATCTTCGGATTCAACAATGCCGGAACCGTCATGCTTACCACCTCAAACACCATTTCCCCCATACGCTCGGGTGAAAGCACCTGTGTCCTCTTGTTAAGATTTAAGTAGCCGATGCGCACCAGCTTTTTGATGATTTCCGCGCGCGTTGCCGAGGTTCCGATACCGGAGCCTTTTATCTGCTCCCGAAGCTCCTCCTCCTCGATGAGCTGTCCAGCATTTTCCATCGCAAGCACCATGGAGCCGGAGGTATAACGCTTTGGCGGAGATGTCTTACCCTCGCGGACGGCGTAGCCCTCCGTATGCAGCGTGTCTCCTTCCTTTAACCGGTCCGCTAGCAGAAGCAGCGCCTTTCCTCCCGTTTCCTCCTTCTTTTCGCCGTCATCGGACGCCTTTCCCATAATTTCCAAAAATCCTGGCTTTTTTAAGTCCTTTGCGGAGGCAAGCAGGCACTCATTTTCAACCTGTACCGTCAGCTTTACGCTCTCATACTCCGCCGCCGGATAAAAAATGCTTAAAAAACGCCGCACGATTAAGTCATAGACCCGGCGCGCCAAATCGCTTAAAGAGCGAAGCTCCGTGAGCTGTCCCGTCGGTATGATGGCGTAATGGTCGGTAATCTTTGCGTCATCGGTATACTGGGTGCGGGCAATTTTTCGGTGCACTCCTTCTTTTAAGATTTTTTCCACGAAAGCGGCCGTCGGCTCATACCCCTTTAAGCGGTTTAAATTTTTCCCGATTTCCTTTGCAACCGCGGTCGAGAGCACGCGGGCATCTGTTCTCGGGTAGGTCGTCAGCTTTTTCTCGTAAAGTTCCTGCGCTACGCTAAGCGTCTCGTCCGGGCTGATTTTGTAACGCTTTGTGCACTCTGCCTGTAATTCTGCCAGATTAAACAGCAGCGGCGCTTTTTTTCTGGTTACGCCCTTTTCCAGCTTTTTGACAAACGCCTGCTTTCCTGTCAGACTATTGATCAGCTTTTCGGCGCTCTCACGTTTTCGGAAGCCGTTCTCCCGGTAAAGCAGCGGCGATGCAAAATAACCCGACCCCTCCACCGCACGCCACTCCGCCTCAAATGCCCGGGAAGCGCCGTCATCCGCTTCGGATTCTTTTTGCCCGGCCTCCGTCTGTCCGTCCGCCGAAAAGCTTCCCACGACGCGGTAGAACGGTGTCTCCGTAAAATTGCGGATTTCGCGCTCCCGCAGCACTACCATGCCGAGTACGCAGGTCATCACCCTGCCGACCGCAATGGCGGTATAACTGCTCGTCGCTGCCGCGTCGTTTAAAAGCTTTCCGTACCGCACCGACATTACGCGTGAAAAATTAATTCCCATCGCGTAGTCCTCAATCGTGCGCATGATTCCGGAATTGGCCAGATTATCGTATTCCTCCATAGGCTTTGCCTCGCGGATACCGCGCAGGATTTCTTCCTCGGTCTGGGAATCAATCCAGACCCGCAGCTCCTTCATTCCCTCTCTGACTCCGCCGAACCGCCTTATATTTTCCTCGATGGTCTGTCCTTCCTTCCCGGCGTCCCCCGCCCAGTACACCGTATCAATATCCGCGCGGTACAGCATCCGGTGTACCGTGTCGTACTGTCTGCTGACTTCGGGAATCACGCCATACTTATACTGTTCGGGTAAAAACGGCAAATCCTCCAGCTTCCACCGTCTGTACTTTTCATCGTATTCCTCCGGGTAAACCATCTCCACCAGATGTCCGACACACCAGGTAATCACATAATTGTCATTTTCTATGTATCCGTCATTTCTGCCGGCCACGCCGAGGATTCTCGCAAACTCCTGCGCCACACTCGGTTTCTCCGTTATAATCAATGACTTTGCCAAAATCCGTTCCTCCAGCCTGTCGTTACTTCTATAATTCGTTCATATCTATCAGAACGAAACGCGAATCCTCCTCCGCCATCCGCACGAGCGCGGGCGCAAAGGATTTCGCCGAAAAAATATAATAATAATTTGCTTTTATTTTCGCCTGCTTCATATTTGCAAAAAGCGCCTCGCACATTTCCTCCGTGACCTCCGGTTTGTCCCAGTTGCAAAGTCCGACCAGATTTTCCCGGATTTCATTTTGGGCGATGATGTCAATCGTGCCCTCCTTACCGACCCAGGTTCCCATCTTTTTTATATTTATCGGGAGCTTTCCCGTCAAATTCATAAGCCCCAGATATTCCATGCACACCTCGGTAAAATAGCGGCTCAGGTAGCTCTCCAGCCCCGGCTCGATATGGGCATCGTAGAATTCTTCCGGGGACAGCAGATATAAATCCGAAAGGTTCGGATAAATAAAACGGAACCAGAAATTGACGTAATTATCCCGGATCCGGTAAACACCCTTTTTGGTATTCTCCCAGCCCCCGGTCTCAAAGGAAACAACCTTCTGAATCATGTCGGAGGCGGCAAGATTTTTCATATACACGCTGATTTTTGCCCGTGAAAACCCGGTTTTTAAATATAAATCGTTCAGCTTATCGCAGCCTTCCGCAATCGCGGCAAGAATGGTGTCATATACCGACAGCTCACGCAGCCGCGCGCCGATGATTTTTTCCGCCTCGTTGTACATGTAACCGCTGCGCGAGAGTATCTGGCGGCAGATATTTGTCTTTAAGTCAGCCTTCGGGTTCCAGTGGTTGATATAGCCCGGCACACCGCCCGCCACGCCGTAGACCTTGATGCATTCGCTGATCGGGTAATCCGGCAGGGCGCGCACCACCTCAAGAAAATTCAGATGGGTGAGTTTGATTTTTCCGTCAATTCTTTTCAGCGTCTCCTCCCCGATACAGGCATCCATTTCCCGCTCCACCCAGGAGACCGTCGAGCTGCACAAAAGAATCATCACTGGTCCCGGATAGAGCCGCTTTGCCTTTAATTTGAGGATTGCCTCCATGAAATCCGCGTCCCGTCTGGCTATGTGCTGAAACTCATCAATCACAAGAACAAGCTTCGTCGGGTCACCGCTTTTGACGCGCTTAAAATATTCCTCGTAGGCAGGCTTCGCAGGCGTCACCCCAAACCGCCGCGAAAGCTCTTTGCCCATCATCAGCCGCTGTGCCTGTACGGATGCCTGTCTGGCACGGTAATAAAAAAACTTCTTCTTCTTTACGAAAGTTTTAATCAGCAATTCCTTTTCCGAATCCTCCCTGCCGTAAAGCACAAAAAGCTGGTTGCCGGATTTCTGGTACAAATCCTCCAGTTCCTTTAAGACTGCCGTTTTCACGACCATTTACCCATCCTCCCTCCACATTCATATGAAAAAAATTATATCATTTTTTAATTTTTTCGGCAACCGGAAACATACCGCCCTCGCGTATTTTCCCATCACGAAAAAAAGAACCGACAGCTTCAGGTTCTCCTGCGTGTGCCATCGGTTCTCTCCCGTTCTTTTATTTTTTCGTAATATATCCCTGTGCTTTTAACAACTCCGCGCAGAGCACCGCGCCGCCCGCCGCGCCGCGCACCGTATTGTGGGAAAGTCCGACGAACTTCCAGTCATAAACCGTATCCTCACGCAGCCTTCCGACGGAAATTCCCATGCCGTTCTCATAATTGACATCCAGTGTCACCTGAGGTCTGTTATCCTCCTCCAGATACTGGATGAACTGCTTCGGCGCGCTCGGAAGTCCAAGCTCCTGCGGAACGCCGCTGAAATTTTTAAGCGCCTCCACCAACTGCTCCCTAGTCGGGTTTTTGCGGAATTTCACAAAAACCGCCGCCGTATGTCCGTTCAATACCGGAACACGGATACACTGGCAGGTGATAACCGGAGACTCCGCCGGAACGATTTCTTTCTTCTCATCGTCGATATGTCCCCAGATGCGCAGCGGCGCCTTCTCTGACTTCTCTTCCTCACCGCCGATG
>CALWBG010000205.1 GCA_944375975.1 uncultured Roseburia sp. | reverse complement strand
GATGTGATGATAAAGCTTCATCATAGTTTTCAAAATTCATGATCTTCATGTTCCTTCCTCTTAAAATATTCCGGGCCTTTCTTTTCCCGGATAAAGTTTTTGACTTTTTCGATTTTTCCGGTAACCGGCATGGCGGGAAGGGCGTCCAAAGCGGCCTGGTGGTACCGTTGTCCGGGCAAGGCACGGTGGTCCAAAATGCTGACCACGCAGGTATCGGTTTCCGTCCGGATGGCCCGTCCAAATCCCTGGCGCAGTTTTTGCTGCATATCCGGGAGAACGACAGCACGGATGTAGTCCTGCAAGGACGGATAAGCTTGCTTCTCCGCTTCACGGATGGAATCGGGGACGGGGAACGGCAGCCGGACGATAATCAGAGAGGATACTATGTTGCCGGGAAAGTCCACCCCTTCCCAACAGGAGCCTGAGGCGAACAGAATGGCGTTGGGGAACTGCCGGAATTGCCGGAGAGTATCCGGCGAATGACGCTTGAGCAGGAGCAAAGGGAACGGAACATTTCCCCTTATCTTTTGAAACACAGCGCCCATCAGGTGGTAGGAGGGGAACAGCGTCAGCGTATGGCCGCAGGTTGCTTCGATCAGCCGGCAAACCTGCTGCGCCAGGCTTTCCGCTTCCTCCGGGCTTCCCATCCGGGTGCCCGGCAAATCCTCCGGAAGATAGAGCAGGCAGTTTTCCCCGTACCGGAAAGGCGAGGCTGCGGTGAACAGATGGACATGGCTGTCCCCGGATAATCCAATCCGGTCCCTGATCCGGTCAAAGTTGCCTCCGGCCGCAAGGGTGCCGGAGGTGAGGATGACAGGAAGCTTTCGTTCCCACAAGGCGGCGCGCAGGTGACCGGCAATCTTCCGGCTGGCTGTGCAAAGGGCAGGGGAACCTTTTCTATCACGGCAGATGTAGAGGACATAATTCCGATCCTCCGTATAGAACAGATGTAAGAGCTGGATGGTTGTTCCCAGCCGGTAAGAGAGGGCGTTTCCCGCTTGCGGGGGGAGGCGGCTTTGCAGCCGCCGGAGAAGGGAAAGACAGTCCCCGATCACCCTTTTGATGTTGATGGTTAAAACAAAGGCAGTTCGCTCCGCTTCTCCGCACGGGAAACTACAGGAAACAGCATCCAGTAACAGCTGGAATTTTAACTTCAGCTGTTTGCCGGTGAGAATGTATTTTTCCTTTGCCAGCAAGATGCAGAGCTCGGAAAAATCCTCTTTTGACAGGCTTTTGCTGTACATCTGGCTGGCCGCCTCCGGCAGCTTGTGCGCCTCATCGATAATGAGAGCGCGATAGTCGTTGAGTAAGGGGCGGATTCCCTGCAGCCGGTGTTCTGCATCGGCCAGCAAATAGTTATGGTTGCAGATTTGAATGGTGATTTCTTTGCTGCGGGAATCCCGGAGATAATTCCGGTACCGGCAGGAATGAAGCTGCGCGCAGTTTCGCGGACAGGATTTCGGAATGCAGACCTGTTTCCGGTCGAAGCTGCTCAAGCCGGTTGCTGTATCCAAATCCAAGTGGGATTGCAGAGACCGCAGCGCTTCCATCTGTTTCGCGTTTTTCTTTTTCTCCCGCACCGCACTTAACCGCCATGCGAGCAGTTCATCGCAGACAAACCGTTCCTTTCCCTTGCGCACGACGGCGCGGATGGGCTGAGAAAGAATATGGTCACGGAGAAAAACGTGGGATAAAAAGGGAAGATAGGTTTTCAGAATAGCGTCCTGCAAAGCAACGCTGGAGGTGGAGATCACCACTGGCTGGATTCTTGCAGGCCAGAACTGCTGGAATAAAATACAGGCGGTCAGATAGACGTCCGTTTTCCCGATCCCTGTCCCTGCGTCGCAGAGAAGGATGTTGTTTTGAAGCAGGGCGTCCAGCATGGCGTGGCAGAGGGCAATCTGTTCCTCCCGCACGGTTCTCCCGTTTTGCGGAAGCAGATCCCGAAAAATCCGTTCCACCTCCCGGTGCATCTGCTCCGGGGTTCGTTGGTTATTCATGTCGTACTCCATCCGCATGGACGGCAAACTGATGCGGCGTGGCCTTTTCCTCCACGCCGCACGGATTCGCCGTCTATGGCGGCCGTCTGAATTTTTTGAGAGAGTTTTGTTGTTTGCAATATAAATAGTGCGTAGAATGCCATGCGGGCAGGCTTGCGGTTTCAAGCCGTTCACTGGCTCCCCAGGGGTCTTGCTGATTCCAACCCAAGGCCGGCCAACCCATCTGACGTGTGGGCAAACGATGGCGCGTATCATGATCCCCCGCCCGGAGTCGTGGCGAAAAGGGGAACCACCCCTCTTTCCGGTCAAAAGGAATCGCTCGGCTCCAAAAGCACAGGCTGCCTTCCAAAAAGGGAAACGGCTGTGCTTTGGAGCGTCTTCGCGCTTTTTCCGCCGTCGCTCGTCCGGGCGGGAACGTACCCGCATGGCTGTATTCAGATTTCAAGGTTCAGAAAAGGCTTCTTTTTTGCCCTTTCACTGATATAGCCGCTAAGGGACCTATTAAACCTTCGCTCATCCCAAAAAAATTTTTATCTTTTTCCTCAGCCGTACCATCCTCAGATCGACTGCCTTTGCAGAAATGCCGGCTCTTTGTGCGATTTCATGGCTGCTGTATCCATCCATTTTCATGAGGAGAATTTCAAGGGTTTGTTTATCTGTGGATTTCAGGATATCGAATAATTCAGGATTCTCAATGCAATCCAGCAGGGATTCCACGCTTGTCACAGGAACTTCTGTACATGAGCTGGAATATACAGGAGCAAGACCCGGCATACCCTTATCGATCCATTCCTGACGCCGTCTTTCCCGCTTGAATCCCTCCCAATCGTATGTACGCAGGCGCTGGATGGTATCTTCCTCTACGCCGAGAGTTCTGAGCTGCTTTTCCTCCGCTTCTTTCCATGCACGCCATTGTTTTTCGGCGGACGCTTTGTTATAGGACATAAAAAATGCCTCCGTTCAATCTGAAATTTCGAAAAATTCAGATTGCCGGAGGCGGCGCGCGAATAAAAAATAACAGCAGATCGGCGGGCATGTCGTACCGATCTGCTGAACATAGCTGCTTAATAATCGGGCAGGGAAGTGAGAGACCTACAATTTCTTGCATGGCTCCAATCATTCCTTGCCATTCTATAAAAGTTGTGAATTTTTTTCACACTGCTTTTATTGTATCATGTATTGTCTATTTAGAATGATCTCATTTTGATTTGCACATTTATATTTATTCTATCACCAGCTTGCTGTTCTAATTTGGTAGAGATTGGCAAAAATGCGGTGGAGGATTACCTCAATGAGACCGAGTTGGACTTGTACCAAGTACCTTTTCCGGGTGCTCCAAGAGGTCCCAGGCTGTTTGAAACAGATCGGAAATGGGGTTGAAAAGCTGACACCGGCGCAAAGGAAAAAGACGTTGCATACTTGAATATGTGAGAGGATAATGCCTTCAGGTTAAACCCGCAGGTGTTTTTTATTCTGCCAGATGCAAATCGGATTCTTATAGGATAATAACCTGTTTCTTGAAATTTTGCATCAATCCGGAACTATAGATACTCTCTGTTAATCCTCATTTCCCTTTATGATTTTCATGAAGGGGGTGAGGAAGATGCTGGTAAATTTCAATGGGGACAAGCTTCGCGAAATACGTGAAGAACGTAATGTTTCACAGGTAAACCTCGCAGATCGCGTTGACTGTTCCGATCATTATATACGTGATCTGGAACATGGCAGAAAAAATCGTCCTTCTGCACAGATGCTTTACAAAATTGCAGTTGCGTTAGAGGTTCCAATGGAAGCCTTTATGCAGATTCAATCGGAAGACGAAGATATATCTTTTTCAGCAGCCCCCAAATTTTGAATTTGCTGCGCCAATATTACCGGAAGGAGATGCCTGTCTTGACAGAAAACGAATTACAGGAGAATTTTGGAATGTGGACTGGAGAAAAAAAGCTTTCTCATTTTTCCTGCACTCCATTCGCCAATATGGATGTTTTTGAGGATGAAAACTACCTTGTAAACAGGTTATTTTACGTTGTTCCGGACACTTCTTCCGGACAACTGATCTGTTTTTTCTATTTTGCTGAGAATCTGTTTACAAAAGATGGACATGGTGATTTGACTCTGATTAAGTCTTCTTTCCATCGTTTCTACCCTTGATTATGTAACCTCTCAAAATAGCATGTTGTAAAACACGCCAAAAAAGGCAGGCAGCGCCTCTCCCCAAAAAAAGGGATTGCGTTGCCGACCGGTTTGCTTTAGTCTGTTAGTATTTGCAGGGAAGTGTGAAATATCACAGGATAAGGCAATCCACGCCCAGGAGAGCAAGAAAGCTCTGCTCGAGAGAAAGCCACCGCCGTACTCGTGTAGCCGGCAGTTTCCCGGACGGCAACTCCGCATTTATGCTGGTCTGTGTCCGCTGCGCCATGTTGCTGGCTGACATCATTTATAAGGCAATACCGCACAGAAAAGTAGGCGCGATACTGCCAGAAGTGATATAATAAAAACATGGATAAACAGATGACAATGACTGCGCTGAGTGATGAGCTGGCGCAGGTACGGACA
>CALWBG010000204.1 GCA_944375975.1 uncultured Roseburia sp. | reverse complement strand
TTTGTTTGGTTGGTTCAGATTACGATGCAGGATAAGAAGAGATTAATCGGTCAGGATGACTTAAATCAGATTAAAAAAGAGGCCGAGAATGTTTACTTAAAAAAGGAAACATTAAAGGAGCCGGATATCGAGGATGATGAGGATGACGAGATGGACGACGAGGATGACGACGGCGACATCAATCCGAAGATGGAAAAGGCAATTACCATCATGGGAATTGCAGCGGCAGTCGTTATCGTCATTATTATCATATATCTTCTGGTGAGTCTGTTCGGGGGCGTAAGTGCCGGCAGGGATAAATCTACCGAGACTGAGACTACACAGACGGAGTCGCAGTCGGATAAGGATTCCGAAATGAAGGACGGCGTCGCGGTTCCAAGTGTTGTGGAAAAGACCTACGACGAAGCAATGGAGGAGCTTTCCAATGTATCTCTCGGTATTAAGCAGGTTGGAACAGCATCCTCGGATACTGTGGAGGAAGGTAAGATTGTGAGCCAGAATCCGGAAGCGGACGAGACGGTGGAGAAGAATACGACCGTTGAGGTAATCATCAGCAGCGGAAAGGGCAGTGTGGATATTCCGAATGTGGTAGGCCAGAGTGAGGCGGACGCGGTTTCCGCGCTTACGGCGGAAGGGTTTGTCAGCAATAAGACCTATTCCTACAGCTCTACCGTGGCGAGCGGTTATGTCATTTCTCAGTCGCCGGAGGGGGATGCACAGGGCAAGAAAGGGGATACCATTACGATTGAAATCAGTCAGGGACCCGAGACCGTGACGGTGCCGGACGTTACGACGACCTATAAGTCGGAGGAGCAGGCGCGGGCACTTTTGACGGATTTTAATGTTTCTACGAATTCTCAGTACAGTGATACACCGGCGGGAATTGTAATCGGACAGACACTTGAGGCGGGAACACAGGCGGAGAAGGGCGCGTCGATTACGATTACGATTAGCCTGGGACCGGAGCCTGCCGATGTTGTCACGCCGACAACCTACAGACTGAATATCAGCTTACAGCTTCCGTCCGATACCTCAAATATTTCGGGGGCCGACATCGTGCTCTATGACGACGAGGGAAATGTGCTTGAGACGTGGAATGGCAAGACAATCGCGGATTTCGGGACGGACGGACTGGTGCTCACCAAATCAGGAATTCTTGCGGAAAAAGGCAAAATAGTCGTGACCTGGCTGGATTTGGACGGGGAAGACTTAAAGGATCAGACCTTTGACGTGGAATTCAGAAAAGAATCATAGCGGGATACGGTTTGCAAATATGAAGGGGAAGATTATCAAAGGAATTTCCGGATTTTACTACGTTCATGTGGTGGAATCCGGAATTTATGAGTGTAAGGCCAAGGGGGTGTTCCGCAGCCGGAACATCAAGCCCCTGGTGGGTGATAATGTAGAGATAGCGGTGCTGGACGAGGAGCATAAAAAGGGCAATATCGAAGCGATTCTGCCAAGGAGCAATGAACTGATACGCCCGGCCGTGGCAAATATCGATCTGGCGCTTATTATTTTTGCGGCGGCAAAGCCAAAACCGAATTTTAATCTGCTGGATCGGTTTTTAATTCTGATGGAGTATCAGGAGGTTCCGGTGGCAATCTGTTTTAACAAGACGGATTTGGTTTCGGAGGAGGAGCTTCATTCCTTCGCCGATATTTACGCGGCTTGCGGCTATCGTGTACTGCTTGCCAGCGCTGCCAGGGAAGCCGGTATTGAGGAGGTGCTTGCACTTCTTGGTGGGAAAACCACAGCAGTGGCGGGCCCCTCCGGCGTGGGAAAATCCACGCTTGCCAATTGCTTACAGCCGAACGTGCGCATGGAGACGGGGGCAATCAGCAGAAAGATTGAGCGCGGCCGGCACACCACGCGCCATTCGGAAATTATACCGGTTTGCGGCAATACCTATATTATGGACACGCCGGGGTTTTCCACGCTCGATATTCCCGGTTTTGAAAAAGAGGATTTGCAGCGGTTTTATCCCGAATTTGCGGCGTATGAGCCGTATTGCAGGTTCCAGGGCTGCAGCCACATCAGCGAGCCGGATTGCGGGGTAAAGCAGGCGCTGGCCGACGGTAAGATCAGCGAGCTGCGGTATGGAAATTATAAATTGCTGTACGAGGAATTAAAATCAGTAAAAAAATATTAAGCTACGACATGCAGGAGGAGCAGGATGAATTGTTTATCGCCGTCAATCCTGTCTGCGGATTTTTGCAGACTCGGGGAACAGGTACGGGAACTGGACGAAGCGGGAGCGCAGTATGTACACATTGACGTGATGGATGGGAGCTTTGTGCCGAGCATTTCCTTTGGAATGCCGGTTATCAGGTCTATCCGTGAATGTACGGAACGTATTTTTGACGTGCATCTGATGATAGAGGAGCCGGGGCGCTATATTTCCGAGTTTGCGGACGCCGGAGCGGATCTAATCACGGTGCATGCCGAGGCGTGCCGTCATCTGGACCGGACCGTCGGCCAGATTAAGGAAAAAGGGCTTCTTGCGGGTGTGGCGCTGAATCCGGCGACGCCGCTCTCGGCCATTGATTATATTTTGCCGGCGGTGGATATGGTGCTGATCATGACGGTCAATCCCGGTTTTGGCGGACAGAAGCTGATTCCGTATACGATACAGAAAGTCCGTGATTTAAAGAAAAGAATTGACGGGCAGGGATTTAAGACGGATATCGAAGTGGACGGCGGCATTACGCTTGAGAATGTGGCCGAGGTCATGGATGCCGGTGCCAATATCATCGTGGCGGGAAGCGCAGTGTTTTCCGGGGACGTGATTGAAAATACCGTCCGTTTCCTGAATATCATCAATTCTTAGGGAAGGCGGCAAAGGTGCGATGAATCATTTTTTTATCATAGCCGGAGGCGGCATTGACGACAAATTTGCGCTGGACTGCATAAAGCGGGCCTCAGGAGTAAAAGTCATAGCCGCGGATGCCGGTATGGAGTTTCTTTACCGGAACAGGATTGTGCCCGATGTGATTGTGGGTGATTTTGATTCAGTGGGCAGCGAGGCGTTTTCCTGGTTTGACAATCAGGAGGGCGTTGACTGGCGGAGATTAAATCCCAAAAAGGATGACACGGATACTGAAGCTGCCGTGCGCGCAGCAATAGAGCTGGGGGCAGAGCGGATTACAATTTTAGGCGGAACGGGCAGCCGGCTGGACCATGTGCTTGGAAATATCGAGCTGCTGGGTATTGGTCTGAAACAGGGAGTGCCGATGGAGCTTGTGGACGCAAATAACCGTATCCGCATGACAGATAAAAGCCTGACAATCCGCAGGGAAGAACAGTTTGGGCATTATGTTTCGCTGATTCCCTATACCGCACAGGTGGAGCATGTGACCCTGCGTGGGATGAAATATCCGCTTTTCGATTACTGTCTGAAGGGCTTTTGCACGATTGGCATCAGCAATGAGATTACAGCGCCAAAGGCCGAGATTCTCTTTGAGGGAGGTATCCTGCTTGTAGTGGAGTCGCGGGATGCAGAGCCGGCGTGAGGGAAGCGGTACGCGGCGCGGAAATAAGAAATCGTAAGGGCCGGGACGGCTCATAGAGAAAGTAATTCTTAGGAGGAAAAACGGAATGAAATTAGGAATCGTGGTATGAAAGCCTGTTTCATGTATTCGCATGTATTTTGATGTGAGCCGATAAAGCCGTGTAATATCAAGGGTTGCGTGTTTTTGCATGAAGATGTAATTCTATGTAATCTTATGTATGTGAATGGCAAAATTGTGTAACCGTTGTGTAAAGTATAAAGAGTCTCAATACAGAAAAAAGAATAGAGGTTTTGGGATGGGAAGCCGGGTGTCTGGCTTCTTTTTATGTGGATTTGGAATTTACATAGTTGTTTTGGCAAGTATGTTTATATATTAAAAATAACCGTCAGCTTTTGTTTTGGGAGCTGTACGGTTATTTTTTTTTGCAGATTTGATTTGTGGTGTAGATTAGATATTAGCAGTAAAAATTTTTTAATTGTTCCTTTAAGTTGTCATAGTCGGATTTTCTCACTGTGTCATATGTTAAAGGATAACGGAGCAGAGGTATATTGAGGGCTTTGGATATAGAGTCCTTAAAAGCATCGTTTGCCTTTTGGTGCTTAAAATTTTCCATGCCGTATCGGTATGGCGAGGAATGAGAGCTGCCGTCAATTTCAATCATTAAAAATGGCTGGTATTCATAATAGCTGTAAATTGCCTTTGCGTTTGATGATGAAGGTTTATAATATTTTTTGATGCATTTGCAGATAAGAAAATCTGTATTTTTGGGAAGCAGCCTTTTTAAAGCAGTTTCTTTTTTTTCGGAATCATTTATATTTTGTTCTAATTCTTCGTTAAGATTAATGAATGCATGGAGACTGACCTGTGGAAATACATAGTAAGAATTACGTTCCTTTTTATTTGGAATAAGTTCATCCAGGGCCTTTGTAATGTAATAAAACATTCGTGCTTCATTGCTGTTCATGCAGGAGCTTTTTTTGTGATAAAAGTGTTGTGGATTGTCAAGTATCATTTGGGTTGTATCTTTTTTGTCAAAATGTGTATTGTTGAAAGTGTGGTATTTCCTTGTTCCTGAATGTGGTCGAGTATTTTGAACGTTTTTATTTTGATAT
>CALWBG010000203.1 GCA_944375975.1 uncultured Roseburia sp. | reverse complement strand
CTGTTATCTGCCGCTGACGGATTCGCTGAGCATCAGCAAGGATTTGGGAACCAGGCATCGCGCCGCTGTCGGTATCAGCGAGGTGAGCGATTCGCTCACGATTGTGGTGTCCGAGGAGACGGGACGTGTGTCGATTGCCCTTGACGGTGAGCTTTATCGGAATGTTGATGCGGATTTCCTGAAAAATAAGCTTGCGTATATCCAGAAGCGTGAGAAAAAAGTAACGAAAATTGAATTATGGAAAAGGAGGCTGAAAGATGTTAAGGAAGCTCGCAAAAAAAATAACAAATAATTTTGGCCTCAAGGTTCTTGCCGCAGTATTGGCGGTTGTATTGTGGGTGATTGTCGCCGGCATTGACGACCCGGTGATTACACAGACCTATACCACGAGCGTGACGCTGGAAAACGTCAATTATCTTACCGAGAACGGAAAATATTCGGAATTGCTCGGCGGCAATAACACGGTTACTTTTTCGGTTTCCGCAAAGAGAAGCTATCATGAAAGACTGTCGAATTCTGATTTTACCGCAGTTGCGGATATAGAAAGAATTGAGGACATTGGAGAGGATGGAGTCTGCCGTGTCCCGATTACGATAACCTGTACGAAATTTTCCAGCTCCAATGTGGAGATTTCTTCCCGACAGCTTTATCTGGAGCTTGAGGTGGAGGATTTGGGAAATGTCCAGAAACGAATCTCCGTAGCTACGGAGGGAACGGTGATGGATGGCTGCGCGCTTGGCAATGTTGAGATTGTGACCTCCAATCTGCTTAAAATTTCCGGACCCTCGTCGGTAACCAGTCAGATTGATACGGTGGTGGCTACCATTAACGTGGACGGAATGTCTTCGGACGTGACGGACACGGTGGTTCCGGTGCTGTATGACGCGGACGGCAACGAGATTGATACCTCAAAGCTGAAAATGAATCTGTCGACTGTGACCGTGACGGCGCAGATTTTAAATACCAAGGATGTTTCGCTGGAGTTTGAGACGTCGGGAAATGTCGCCGAGGGCTATGTGCTCAAGGGAATTACCTATAAGCCGCAACAGGTGCGTATTAAGGGCGAGGCTTCGGTCCTCAACGGGATTAATAAGATTTCCATTCCGGCTGAGATTTTGGATATGACGGATGCGACCGAGACGATGGAGACGACGGTGGATATTACACCGTATCTGCCGGAGAATACTTCCCTGGTGGTGGCTTCCGATGCAAAGATAGAGGTTACTGTCACGGTGGAAGCGATTACGGAAAAAACGTTTGAAGTGCCCGCGGGAGCATTTACGCTCGAGAATATCCGTGAAGGCTACGAAGCGGAAATTACGGAGAATACGATTGAGGTTGTGGTTACGGGAGCCGAGAGCGATATCGAGGCGCTTTCCGAGGATAGTATTACGGGAATCCTGGATTTGACGGATCTTGGCAGAGGTGACCATGAGGTTACGGCGGAGTTTAATCTCGACAGTGAGCTGTATGAGGTAGGAAGCATCCGCGTTCCTGTGACGATTCGCAACCCGGAGGACGAGTCCGCGTCGGAGGGCGAGGCCGGAAGCAGGACTTCAGGCACCAGTCGGAGTACGGCTTCTGGCGGCAGCAGATCATAAATAGAATAAAGCTGGAGGAAAAGAGAATGGCAAGAATGTTTGGCACAGACGGTGTGCGCGGTGTGGCAGGTTCGGAGCTGACAATTGAGCTGGCAACGAAGCTGGGACAGGCGGGAGCCTATGTACTTACCAAAGAGCAGGAGCATCAGGCAACCATCATTGTGGGCTGTGATACGAGAATTTCGGGAGGTATGCTGGCGAGCGCCCTGATGGCCGGTATTTGTTCCGTCGGCGCAAATGCAATCTTTGTGGGCGTGATGCCCACGCCCGCCATTGCTTATCTGACGAGAAAGCATAAGGTGGATGCGGGCGTCGTGATTTCCGCGTCCCATAATCCGATGGAATTTAACGGAATTAAATTTTTTAACGGCGAGGGCTATAAGCTTTCGGATGAGCTGGAGGATGAGATTGAGGCGTTAATCCGCAACAATATGAAGGATGTGAAGCTTCCGATTGGTTCCGGTGTTGGAAAGATTGATTACCGTTTTGATTTACGGGATGAATACGTGCGCTTTATTGAGAAATGTGTTCCGGTTGATTTGACCGGCATGAAGATTGTGGTGGACTGCGCGGAGGGAGCTTCGCATTACACCTCCGTGAAGGCACTTTCGGACCTCGGGGCGGAGCTTGTGGCAATTCACACCAGCCCGGACGGAACAAATATCAATGCAAACTGCGGTTCCACTCATATGGATGAGCTGAAAGCAAGGGTAGTCTACGAAAAGGCGGCTGTCGGGCTTGCGTTTGACGGTGATGCGGACCGCATGCTTGCGGTGGATGAGAATGGCGAGCTGGTAGACGGAGATCAGATTATGGCAATCTGCGGAAATTATATGAAGCAGAAAGGAACTCTTAAGAAAAATACCATTGTGGTGACGGTTATGACGAACCTCGGCTTTACCCTGATGGGAGAGCGAGAGGGAATCCATGTTGAGAAAACAAAGGTCGGAGACCGCTATGTACTGGAGAATATGCGTGAAAACGGATATAATATCGGTGGAGAACAGTCGGGCCATGTGATTTTCCTGGATGATAATACTACGGGTGACGGGCTTTTGAGCGCACTCCATCTGCTGGAGGTTATGGTGGAGACAGGCAAGCCGCTGTCGGAGCTTGCACAGGTGATGGAGGTTTTGCCGCAGGCGCTGGTAAACGCCAGGGTGCCGAATCACAAAAAGGATAATTTTATGGACTACCAGGAGATTGCGGATGCAGTCCGGGAGGTCGAGCAGAAGTTTCATGGAGAAGGACGCGTGCTGATACGGCCATCGGGAACGGAGCCGTTGGTTCGCGTAATGATAGAGGGAAAGGATCAGAAGATCATAGACGCCGAGGCGAAAAGGCTCGCGGAGCTGATTACCAGAATCATGCTCTAGGGGCGGAGAAAATATTTTGGAGGGAAAGTACCATGGTAAGTCAGAAAGTCACGATTAAAAATCCGACCGGTCTGCATTTGAGACCGGCGGGCATTCTCTGTAAGGAGGCAATGCAGTTTAAGGCGCACGTCTCTTTCCGTTATCGGGAAAATATCGCAAATGCGAAGAGTGTTTTGAGCGTGCTCGGAGCATGTATCAAGTCGGGCGACGAAATCGAACTGGTGTGTGACGGCGAGGATGAAAGAGAGGCGCTTGCCGCCTTAATCGCAGCAATCGAGGGCGGACTTGGGGAATAAAAGTGCAGAAATGAGGGGAACTATGAAAAAAATACTGGTGACCGGCTGCAACGGGCAGCTTGGACGCGCGGTCCGCGCGGTTTACTCGGGAGAGGACGTGGAGTTTATCAACACAGATGTGACGGAGGCAGAAGGAATCCGTGCGCTTGACATCACGGATGTCAATGCGGTGTGTTCTCTGGTGGAGGCGGCAAAGCCGGAGGTTATTATCAACTGTGCGGCGCATACGAATGTGGATGCCTGTGAGACGCAGTGGGACGCCGCATACCGGATTAACGCGCTTGGACCGCGGAATTTAAGTATTGCCGCGGCAAAGACGGGGGCAAAGCTGATACATGTGTCCACGGATTATGTGTTCGAGGGAAACGGTACAAAGCCGTATACCGAATTTGACGAGATTCATCCCATCAGCGCCTACGGAAAGACCAAGGCCGAGGGAGAACGTTTTGTCCGGGATTTTGCCGGAAAATATTTTATTTTCCGCACCGCGTGGCTGTACGGGGACGGGAAAAATTTCGTGAAAACGATGCTCCGGCTTTCGGAAAGCCATGACGAGGTGAGTGTTGTGGAGGACCAGCAGGGCTCCCCGACAAGCGCTGTGGAGCTTGCAAGGGCAATTCGTCATTTTGAGCCGACGGAGAATTACGGAGTCTTTCACGCGACCTGTGAGGGGGCTACCAACTGGGCGGATTTTGCGGAGGAAATTTTTGCGCGCGCCGGAAAAAGGACAAAGGTGCGCCATGTGACAAGCGAGGAATATGCCCGTATGAATCCGGCCTCAGCGAAGCGGCCGGCGTACTCTATTCTCGAAAATTATATGATGAAGCTTACCGGTGATTACCGCATGGCTGACTGGCGGGACGCGTTGGATGAATACATGAAGACATTGGGATATTAGCTATGGCAGACTATATCAAAAAGCATTACAGGCTGATACTCCTGTCGGCGGCGGCCGCACTTGTCTGTTTTGGGTATCAGGCGTTTAACGGTTTTATCCGGATTGACACGGAGGAGTTGGTGAATCATCCGGGCTCCACGCTGGGCTGGCTTACAATTGGAAGATTCGGCCTGGTGCTGTTAAAGCAGCTTCTGGGGCTTACCGTGCACCATACGGTGCAAAGCGGCGCGCTGATGCTGCTGTTTTTTGTACTCGGCGGGAACCTGCTGACCTGGGGCTGCTGGTATTTTTCGGGGAAAGATGAGCGTTATCCTTATTGGATATTTTTGCTGCTTTATATCACTTCAAATATCTGGAGCTTTCAGTTTTACTTTTCCCTGCAACAGGCGGAGGTGGCGCTGGCTATGCTGCTTTTAGCCGTGGCAGCGTTTTTGATGTGCCGTGTGTGCCTGGAAAGAGGGGAGCGGAAA
>CALWBG010000202.1 GCA_944375975.1 uncultured Roseburia sp. | reverse complement strand
ACAAGAATGTACTTTTCACTTTCATTATAGGTCATAGCAAAGGTCATCTTATTGTGATTATTTTTCCGGAAGTAAGAATCCAGCTTCATATAATCCAGGAAATCATACATCCAGCCCATACACCATTTAAAGCTGAAATTCAACCCGCCCTCTTCTACGGGGCCCGTCACCTTCGGCCAGGCGGTGGATTCCTCCGCAATCATCATTGCCCCCGGATTCCTTCCGAGAATCAATGTATTGATGTGCTTGAAAAATTCAATCGCCTCCAGATTCTTGTTGTCTCCGTACTTATTGCGCACCCACTGACCGTCCTGCTTGCCGTAATCCAGATACAGCATGGAGGCAACCGCATCCACGCGCAGGCCGTCGACATGGTAATGCTCAACCCAAAGCAACGCGCTTCCAATCAGGAAATTTTTAACCTCATTTTTTCCATAATCAAAAATCTTGGTTCCCCAGTCCGGATGCTCTCCCTTTCTCGGGTCGGCATATTCGTACAGACAGGTGCCGTCAAATTCGGCGAGTCCATGGGCGTCTCTGGGGAAGTGCGCCGGAACCCAGTCCAAAATCACGCCAATCTTATGACGGTGACACTCGTTGACAAAATGAGCAAACTCCTTAGGTGTCCCGTATCTGGAGGTAGGAGCATAATAACCTGTCACCTGATAGCCCCAGGATCCGTCAAACGGATACTCGGAAATTCCCATCAGCTCAATATGGGTATAGCCCATCTCCTGCACGTACGGAATCAGGTATTTTTCCAAATCCGCATAGTGATAGAAGCCTTCGTCCTCCCGCCCCGGATGACGCTTCCAGGAGCCCGGATGCACCTCATAAATAGCCATGGGCTTTTCATAGATTGCCTTAGTTTCCGCCCGCTCCTGCATCCACTTGCTGTCTGTCCATTTAAAGTGTTCGATGTCGGTCACCGCGGACGCTGTCCCGGGCCTTAACTCCGCATAATTGGCGTAGGGATCCGCTTTGTAAAGCCGCTTTCCGTCCTTCGTCTCAATCAGGTATTTGTAAAGGTCCCCCTCCTCAATTCCCGGAATAAACAGCTCGAAAATTCCCATTGTTTCAGGCTCCAGACGCTCCATCTCGTTGGCCGTCTCATCCCATTCGTTAAAGGAGCCGATGACCCAGACTCTGCTGGCATTCGGCGCCCACAAATCAAAGCATACACCCCGGATACCGTACTGGTCGGTAAAATGCGCCCCCAGCTTCCGATAAATATCATAATGCGTTGCCTGCCCGAACAAATAACGGTCCAATTCTGTAAAATTAGCCATACCTTACACCCCTCTTACCTTATTTCTTAAATTGCAAAATCCTTTTCCCGAAGAATCACATAATCTTCATCGTCATATCTTCTGGATGTGATAATGCTGAACGCCTTCTTCAATCCGCCTCTTTCTGATTTTTTCACGGCGTTATCCACAATATCCTTAATCTCCGTCAGGGTTGTTGCCCTGTCATACTTCTGAATACTGCTGATGCTGTTATAGAGCGCCAGCACGCCCATCTCATCAATCGTATACCCAAGCTCGTTTGCATAGGATTTTGCAAACGCAACCAATTCATCACTGGTAAAAATCGGAATATTGATTTTTTCGGAAAATCTGGACGCAAAGCCCTCGTCCTTAGCCAGGGCCTTCTCGATTCCTTTATGGGTATCCTCCATAATCACAATCAGGCCGCTGGTGTCACTTTCCAGAAGCAGCGAAAGCCTGACCGCCGTCTCCTTGGTAAGACCGCCCGCCTTCTCAATAATCAGGCAGCCCCCCGCCACCTTTTTCAACAGTGCCGCGACATCCTTCCCGTTGAGCGTGGTCGCTTCAATCTTTCCGATTTTTCCGGTAAGCTTCCCTGTCTCCTTCTGGAGCGCCTTCACCATACTTGTCGCCAGAACCGTCTTGCCGCTTCCGCTGCCGCCCTGAATCATGATATTCCCGGTGGAGGCAGTCTTTCCCGTCAAGAGATGTTCCCCCGCCCCGGTTAACACCCGGCAGAGCTGCTCCTCCATACCTTTGATGGAAATGAAATACGTAAATATATCCTTCAGCTCCTGATTCAGCGAGGTAATTGCCGAAAATTGCGTTTCCTTCCCCGGTTCTGCAATTTGGGAAAGCTCCTGTGTATCTTCCTTTGCTGTTTCCGGTTCGGAATGCAGTACCACCTCAACATCCGGCTCGGCTTTGCCCAACGTCTCCAAAGCCTCCTCCGCAAGCTGCTCCGACATCAGCTCCCAGTCATCTTCTTCACTCTGCTGCGACACACCGCCAGCCGGCGCAGCCTCCGCTTCGATTTCTGCCGTTGACGCGACTCCTTCCGCCGCCATTCCGGCAAGCTCTTCCGCTGATTCTTCCGCCGCCTCTCCTGCCGTCGATGAAAATCCTTCCACTGCCTGCGCAATTCCCGCTGCTGACGCAAGCCCTTCTCCCGTCTCTCCTGCCGCCGATGCAAGTCCTTCCACTGCCGCTCCAGCCGCTCCCGCCTCGGCAATCCGCTTATCAATATCGGCATTTTCCGTGGAAAGGCGGTCGATTTCCTCCTGAAGAATCTGGTTCATATTGGCGACCATCTGAGCCGCTTCGGTGTCCTTTAAGGGCCTGCCGCCCATGTACTGTTCCTCAAGAATCTCCTTCGGGGACAGCCCCGAATCCAACTTCGGTATAATGTCGGCAAGACGTCCCATAATATCGCCCGCTTCCTGTAACGCCCGCGCCTTTGCGGATTCCAGCCTTCGCTGTTCCGCTTCCTGCAACGCCACCTCTGCGGCGTATTTTGTCTTCTCCCATTCGGCAAGCACCTCACCGATGCTCATCTGTCCGGTAATCTGCCGCTCAAGACTGCTTTTTTCCGGCACGTACATGCTCATCTGCCCGTCCCGCTCCTCGGCCAAAAGCTCCCGGAAATTAATCTTGAGGGAATCATCGATTTCCTCGTTTGTCTCAATATGTTCTTCCTCAAGCTGCTGCTCTTCCTCTTTCGGGAGTTGCAGATAGGGAATTTCCTCGACCAGCTTTTTGATGTTGTCCATGCTGTCCGTGACGGTCTCCTGCTTTGTGGCCGCCATAATCTGCTGCATACTCTTTTGCAGCTCCTCCTGGAGGTTCTGCGTATTAAAGCGTTCCGGTGACAGCTTGACATCGGGAATCTGGACCGGTTCGCTGATAATCTCACCGGACTCCAAAGTATCATCGGGCCGCACCTCGACCACGCCGTCTTTTCTCTGACGAAAGCTGCGGTATTTCTCCTCCTGCTGCCGGTTAAGCGGCTGATACAGCATTTTCAGCTCCAGCGCGCGCTCCACGTAGGGCCCGTCGCCGAACCAGAGCACCAGCTCGTCACATGACTCAACGCATTTCTCCGTCATACCTGCCTTGTGGTACAGATATGCCAGCTCATACGCCCATTCCTCCGTATATTCCTGCTCCTTTAATTCCTCAAGAATCCCGATCAGCGTCTGAATATCGTCTCCCTGCGCCTTGCAGATCTGATATTTCAGGACATATTTCAGATTATCGTGAGGCGCTATTTCCACAAACTCCTGATAGTAATCCTTCGCCTCGTCAAATTGCCGCATTTTAATCGCTACCTTCGCCAGACGGTAGATAATCATCCTGCCAATCGGCGAGCGGTCATACGCCATCAATAGAATCTCCCGGCTTTCCTCCAGCCGCCCCGCATGCTCATAAATCTCTCCGGCCTTTACCAGCGCGTTTACGTTTTTTATCTTGTTCCAATTTATGGTATCCGCTATCTCTGCCGCCTTCTCATAGCTGTGTTCCGCAGCCAGAGATTTCATCTGGTCCAGCTTTAGTTTATATTCATATTTATCCAATTTATGCCACCTCAGAACGTGCTTGTTTTTTGCTTTTCTTTAAACTTTAGTTTAACATACGCACCCTTTGATGTCAAAAATTATCGAAGAAAAAAGAGGTATTGCCCTGCGCAATGCCTCTTTTGTAATCAGGTGTCAAAATCACCCGGTTTCTGTTTCGTTTCTTTTGTTTTTTTCCCGATTTTCCGTCCCTCTCCCGACGCTTTCTCATAAACGGGTTTGTTTGTGTATTTATCGACCCTGGTAAGTTCAACATACTCCGAGGTATCTACGGGAAGCCCCCTCTTTTTGAGGAAATGGGAAATCAGCTTCTTCGCAATGTAATAAACCACCGCCGTGATCGGAACGCCCAGCAGCATGCCGATGAATCCCCACAGACCGCCAAATACCAGAATTGCAAACACGACCCAAAAAGAAGACAGTCCCGTGGAATCCCCCAGGATTTTGGGGCCGATAATATTTCCGTCTATCTGCTGTAAAATGACAATGAATATCAGGAAATATAAGCCCTGGAGAGGACTTTGCAGCACAATGATGATAAAGGAGGGTATCGCCCCGATAAACGGACCGAAAAACGGTATAACGTTTGTGACTCCTACAATGACGGCAACCAGTACCGTATCCGGCATCCTCATAATTGCCAGCACAATGTAGGCAAGCACACCGATAATCGCGGAATCCAGAATCTTTCCGCTGATAAAGCCGCCGAAAATCTCATTGCTTTTGCGCACGGTCTCTACGATGATATTTGCCAGCACCGGTTTAAACAGCGCATAGATGATTTTTTTGGCCTGTCCCGCAAACGTCTCCTTGCTCG
>CALWBG010000201.1 GCA_944375975.1 uncultured Roseburia sp. | reverse complement strand
AAATGGACTGCTTTTTGATTTCTGCCGGGCAGGACGCTTCGGAAAGATTGATACAGGCATAAACCGCATTCGGATTCTGACAGGTCATCCTCCAGAACGGATATTTAATAATTACGGGGGTGTTTATTAAATTTGGGCTTCATATTTTTCACACATTATTTACCAATAATTTGATGTGTGATTATCGCCTTCACATTGACAATGACACATTATTTCTCTGCAATATAATGTGTAGTAGTCGAAAGTGAGGTGATAGCCGCAGGGCTGCACCGCAGCATTTTACAGGAGCTGTAGAGAACGGGGAGCTTTACCGTTTCGAGTGCGTCCCGGATGTATGCAGCCACGCATGGGAAGATGAATTTTACCTGTTGCAGCGCAAGTACGGACGCGGGAAATACTCACACGATACCGCTCTGTATCTGCTGGGTTATTCTGACCGTACCCCGGCGCAGTATACCATGACATTTCCAAAAGGCTACAATTCGCCGTCACTGAAACAGGAAAGTATACACATCAAGCGAGTTGTGCTGGAGAACTATTCTTTTGGTGTAATTGAACTGGAATCCTCTTGCGGCAACCCTATCCGTGTCTATGACCTTGAAAGGACGCTGTGCGACTTCCTGCCGCGGCAGCGGCAGCGACATTCAGATCGTGGGCGCAGCAATGAAGAAGTACGCGGCTTTCAAAGAAAAAGACATACACAAACTGATGCGGTACGCAAATCAGCTTCGCGTGAAGCCCAAAGTGCTACGCTATATGGAGGTGCTGTTATGATTACAAAGAATCCGATGCAGCTTAAAGCCTTTATCAAAAAGAAATCTGCGGAAAAGAACATTTCTGCTCAGCTCGTCATGCAGAACTATATGCTGGAAAGACTGCTGGAACGAATTTCGCTGTCAAAGTACAAGCACAATTTCATTCTCAAAGGCGGTTTCCTTACCCAAATCAGGGAAGAGAATGGTAACAAGCCTGGAGTCAGACTGTTTGAGCTGAGCGCATTTCTGAACCTTATCAAAATGGTAATGAGTGAGTGACTTTAACTCCTCGTTGTGGTAAGATGTATCTGAGTATGTTGTGGTCAAGCATTTTTGAAACACTTGTGGCTAAAAAAGATCATTTATTTGTTACGCTGTCATCCGTTTCTCATACGGATTGCAATAATTATTGAAACTATGTGGGCATACATGATTGTAGTCAACATATGCGAATTCTTCTACCGTTTGATAGAGTATATCTTCGCTGTCAAATTCGTATAGATTTGTACACTCGTTTTTTAGTGTGTTAAAATAGTGCTCCATCGGTGCATTGTCATACGGATATCCTGCTTTGCTCATACTCTGTGTTACATTTACTGATTCACAGAATTCAACAAATGCTTTTGATGTAAATTGCGTTCCCTGGTCTGAATGCAGGATCAATCCATTTTTGATAGGTGTCTGTGATTCCAATGCTTTCTGTAGCGTTCGAATAGCAAGGTCGCTGTTGAGCTTGCGGTCTGTAATACTGGCAATCACACTGCGGTCATGCAGTTCTATAATAGTACAGTTGTAACGTACATCATGGTTTGCGAAAAACAGATAGGTAAAATCCGTACACCATTTCTGGTTAATTTTATCTGCGGTGAAATCTTGATTGAGCTTATTGTCAAACACCTTATGCGGTTTTCCGTATTCATAGTCAGGTTTTTTGGAACGAACAATGGAACGGAGTCCAAGCTCTGTATTCATATATTTATGAACTGTAGCAGCACTGTAAGAATAACCTCTGCGTTCCAGATAAACTTTCATCCTCCGGTAGCCGTAACTCCATTGTGGGAGTGATAGATTTCCTGAATCTGTGTCTGTACTTCTGCTTTACAGGCATAATAATCCGCCCTCCGGTGTTTCCGGTAGTTATAATAAGCGTTTGGACAGATGTTCAGACGCTGCAGGAGCCAACGTACACCAAATTCACTATGATATTGTTCAATGAATCGATAATCCTCTAATCGATTTTCTTTGCAAAGAATCAATGCCAGCTGTGCTGGCTATGGCTTTATTTTAAGAAAAGATTTTCCTTGCGCAGTTCTTCGTTTTCGCGTTTGAGTTTGAGCAGCTCTTTCACGTTATCATATTCGGCTTTGTCTTCAGGACTTGTATGGCATTCTTCACTGAATTCTGCACCATTTGGAAATGCTGGCTTTGGATATACCATATTCCACAGTGATGCTTTTGTAGGTGCGTCCTTCCTCTAAATGGAGACATACTTGGGATTAGGAAGTTTTTCGGCCAGAATCCCCTGTTTCTTAAGGAAACGGTAGAGACCGGGGATGGAACGTTTATATCCGCACTGTTTGAGTTTCACCCAGAAGACAACCAAGCCGGCATGGGGATTACGCCTTTGCATATTCCGGATGAATTTGATTTCTTCAGGAGTGTGCTCGTTTGGATGGGAATGGAGACGTCTGGAATGGTCACGCAGAGAATCCCAGGAGCCGTCATAGCGGTTTTTCCAGCGATAAATATACTGGCGGTTGGTTTTATATTTCACAGTTGCTTTAGAAACACCGTACTTTTCAGCGTATTTAATTAAGGATAGACGGTATCTCATATCTTGTGTTATACTTGCCATGCGAGGATGCTCCTTTGTTGGTGTTTTGGGTTTGGCGATTCAAATATAACACAAAAGAGCCTATCCTCGCTTTTTAAATATTCAGTTGTAACACATGTATTGTAATCCTACAGTTCAAAAATATAAAATTCAAGGATAAATGGACTAATAGAACAAAAGAAATGTCGTCCATGTAAAAATCCTAAGATGAAAAAGAAAGAGAATCCAACACCTCTTACCGAATCAGAGAAAGAAGAACTTATTCGTTTAAGAGCCGAAAATGAATATATCAAAGCAGAGAATGAAGTAATAAAAAAACAGATCGCCTTGAGGCAAAACGGGAAACTGCACGTCTCAAGGCGAAAAAGCAGCAATCATTCAAGAACTTCGTGAAAAAGGATATCAGCTAAAATATCTTTTAAGAGCAATAAGAATGGCAAAATCCACTTATTATTTCGAGATAAACAACGTAGATGTTGTAGAATCCAGAAACGTAGAACTTATGGCTGAGATTTAGGAGATATTTGACTACAACAAAGGTAGGTATGGTGTTCGAAGAGTACATAAAGAACTTGTGAACCGTGGTTACACAGTGAATCACAAACGGATTCAGCGTCTTATGCATACAATGGGACTGTTTGTGGAAACGTCCAAAGGAAAAATATCATTCTTATAAAGGAGAAGTTGGAAAGATTGCTGATAACATTCCATTCGAATCAAGGTTGGCAATATCAGCATTCCTTTTTTAGACGTGCTCTAAAAGAACATGGAATTATTCAATCCATGTCAAGAAAAGGGAATTGCTATGATAACTGCATCATGAATAGATGCCTTCTGCAAAATACAGGGAAGCATCCATGTGTTGTGCCCAATTCATAAAGCAATATGTCCAGGATTCTGGGTACATATCAGTTTAATCTGGCGGCGCTTTTTGGTTGTCTTTCCCCAAATTACATAGTATAATAGCTATATCTTACAGGTGAGGAACAGCCTTACCTGTTCTTTGTTTTTAGCACGGGAACAGCGCTGTTTCGGAAATAAAACGAAAATATGCCGCTTTTAAGCCGCGGTGTAAAAAGGATGAGGTTATGTTAAGAATCAACGAATACCGTATGGTAGAAAGCCTGGAGGAAGCTTACGGGCTGAATCAGAAGAAAAACAATAAAATCATTGCCGGAGGCGTCTGGCTGAAAATCGGGGACCGGAGGCTTGGAACCGGCATCGATTTATCCGGACTTTCGCTGGATTATATCACAGAGACGGACGATGTGTTTATGCTTGGGGCGATGGCGGTGCTGCGGGATATCGAGACACATCCGGGACTATTGGCTTACACGGACGGGGCGGTAAAAGAAGGAATCCGCCATATCGTGGGAGTTCAATTCCGCAACTGCGCAACAATCGGAGGCAGCATTTTCGGACGTTTCGGCTTTTCGGATGTGCTGACGCTGTTTCTGGCGATGGACGCAGAAGTCGAGCTTTATGAGGGTGGAATGGTTCCGCTGAAGGAATTTGTCCATATGCCGTATGATAATGACATTTTGGTGGCGCTTCATGTGAAAAAGAAGCCGATTCATATCGTATACAAAAGCCAGCGCAATACCGCGACGGATTTTCCGGTGGCGGCCTGCGCCGTCTCGGAATATGACGGAAAGCTGCATGTAAGCGTCGGTGCAAGACCCGCGCGCGCAGAATTACTGGAAATTGCGTCTGACGCAATGCCGGGGTCGGAAGACGGAATCCGGGCATTTGCGGAGGAACTGGCGGGAAAGTTTGTATTCGGGAGCAACCGCCGTGCGGGGGCAGAGTACCGCAGGCATGTAACCGGTGTTCTGCTTGCACGCGCGCTGCGGGAGCTTGCCGGCAAAAAACAGCATGAGAGCAGAAATGGAGAAATGAAATGAAAATACACTTATGGCTGAATGAGCGTGAAATCACGCGTGAGATTGATGCGGATCTTCCGCTTTTGGAATTCGTGCGCTCCGAGGGCTGCTATAGCGTCAAGCGCGGCTGTGAGACCTCAAACTGCGGTCTTTGTACGGTCTGGATGGACGGCAGGCCGGTTTTATCCTGCTCCGTGCTTAC
>CALWBG010000200.1 GCA_944375975.1 uncultured Roseburia sp. | reverse complement strand
GGGGCGCGTGAGGAGGGGGACCGCATAATTCCCGGTGCGTGGGGAAAGGGGCGGTCCGTATTTTGGGGGGGCGTCGTAAAGAGGCGGAGGGGATTCCCGGGGAAATCACGGTGCTGCTTGTGGCATCCACGCGCCGCGCGCTCGCGCTTATGTCGGCGGCGCTCTTCGGCTACCCGGCAAAAAAGCTTGTGACGATTGGCGTGACAGGAACGAAAGGAAAGACGACAACGACCTATATGATGAAAAACGTGCTGGAGCTTGCCGGCAAAAAGGTCGGTCTCATCGGAACCATCGGCGTGATGATTGGGGATGAGGAGCTTCCCTCGAAAAATACGACGCCGGAATCCTATGAGCTGCACCGCATGTTTGCCGCGATGGTCGAGGCGGGGTGTGAGTACGTGGTGATGGAGGTCTCTTCCCAGGGGCTGAAAATGGACCGGACGGCGGGGATTTTATTTGATTACGGTGTATTTACCAATCTTTCCCCCGACCATATCGGGCCGACGGAGCACGCTTCGTTTGAGGAATATCTGGAGTGTAAAAGCCTGCTGTTCCGTCAGTGCCGGGTGGGGATTATCAATGCGGACGATGCCCACAGCGAAGCGATTGCGGCGGGGCATACCTGTGAAATCCACAGCTTCGGGGTTTTGGACGCAGCGGAGGGAGCGGCGAAGCAGTTCCTCGGGAAACCGGTGGATTTACTCGCCTCCGATATCGGCTTTTTGAAAGAGGACGGAAAGCTCGGCATGCATTTTACAGTGAAGGGCTGTATGGACTGCGCCGTTAAGCTTCACATCCCAGGAAGGTTTTCGGTGTACAACGCACTTGTCACGATGCTGGTCTGCCATATGGCGGGCATTCCACAGCAGGCGATTTTAGAGGGGCTTTCGCGGGTTCAGGTCAAGGGGCGCGTTGAAATGCTGCCGGTATCGAAGGATTATTATCTGATTATTGATTATGCTCACAATGAGGTCAGCACAAGGAGTGTTCTGACAACGCTGCTCGAATATCATCCCAAGCGGCTGATTTGTGTTTACGGGGGCGGCGGCAACCGTTCGAAGCTGCGCCGGTACGACATGGGAGAGGTCACGGGCGAGATGGCGGATTTATGCGTTCTGACCTGCGATAACCCAAGGGACGAGGAAATCCGCGATATTAACGCCGATATTAAGGTGGGACTTGCAAAGAGCGGCGGAAAGTATATTGAAATTGATGACAGAAAGGAAGCGATTGCCTACTGCATGACCCATGCGAGGCCCGGGGATATGATTGTCCTGCTGGGAAAGGGGCATGAAAATTACCAGGAAATCAAGGGCGTCAAATACCATTTTGACGAGCGGGAGGCCGTTGCCGAAATATTGGAGGAGTTAAAGGAGGGAAAACGCCGGCGCATACAGGCCGAGTGAAAAACCCTGATAGAAAAAGAAACAGAAGCAAAATAAAATTCCCTGCCCGGCGTTTGCAGCCGTCGGGCAGGGAATTTTGTATTAAGAAGGGGGTTTTGGTCAACTGACGGAAACCCATGCTGTCAAATCTTTAACAGCATATATATTATGAACCAAAAAACGTCAAAAATCCAGTGAACATATTGTGAATTTTCAGGGAGGGCTGCCATCTTCCTCAGTTGGTAGAGAATAACAGCTTGACAAACCCATGATTCGATAATATAGTATTCCTATCATAATAATATGAATTATGAAAACCTTATGGAGGAAGCTATGGATATCGAATTTATCAGGGAAAGCATTCCCCTGTATGCCGAAGCGGCCGTTCTCACGCTGCGCCTTGCGCTGCTTGGGATTTTAGGTTCGGGTGCCATCGGGTTTATCTGCTGTCTGCTTCGGACCTTCCGGGTGCCGGTATTGAAACAGGCGGCGGAGGTCTATATCGAGCTGTCGAGAAACACGCCTCTTTTGGTGCAGCTTTTTTTTCTTTATTTCGGGCTGCCCCGCATCGGAGTTGTGTTAAGCTCCGAGGTGTGTGCCGTTGTCGGGCTTTCCTTTCTCGGAGGAAGCTATATGGCGGAAGCGTTTCGCTCGGGAATGGAAGCCGTTCCGGTGTCGCAGGGGGAAGCCGGGCTTAGCCTTGGAATGAGCAGGCATCAGGTGTTTTTTTACATTCTGCTGCCGCAGGCGGCCGCGACATCGATACCGGTGTTTGGTGCCAACATTATTTTTCTGATAAAGGAGACATCGGTATTTTCGGCGGTAGCCCTGGCCGATCTGGTATTTGTGGCTAAGGATTTCATCGGCATGACCTACCGGACGGATGAGGCGTTGCTTTTGCTGGTGATTTTCTACCTGATTTTAATTCTGCCGGTTTCCGCCGTGTGTGCGCTGATAGAGAGGAGGGTGCGGTATGCTCAGTTCGGGAATCGGAGTATTGTTTCAGGGGAATAATTTCCTGCGGCTTTTGCAGGGACTTATGGTTTCCCTTCGGATTGCGCTGCTTTCCATGCTGCTCTCCGCCGTGTTTGGGCTTTTTCTCGGGATTGCCATGAACAGTAAAAAAGGCTGGGTGAGGGCGGTATGCCGTACTTATCTGGAGACGGTCCGGGTTATGCCTCAGCTTGTGCTGTTGTTTCTGGTGTATTTCGGTGCGGCAAAGCATCTGGGCATGAATTTTTCGGGGGAGCTTTCGGCGGTCATCGTATTTACCTTCTGGGGCGCCGCGGAAATGGGAGATTTGGTGCGGAGCGCGTTCCTTTCCATTCCGGCGCATCAGTATGAGGCCGGTTGCGCGCTGGGTATGACAAAAATGCAGGTATTCTTTTACATTATGATTCCGCAGGCCGTGCGCAGACTGCTTCCGCCGACGATAAATCTGCTGACGAGGATGATAAAAACAACGTCGCTGGTGGTGCTGATTGGGGTCGTGGAGGTAGTCAAGGTTGGAAAGCAGATTATTGACGCGTCGAGGTTTACCGAACCGTCAGCGGCATTTTGGGTATACGGAGCAATCTTTCTGCTCTATTTCGCCGTCTGTTATCCGTTTTCGAGGGCGGCGGCATTACTGGAAAGAAAGTTGAGGGACGGAAATTGAAGGAAAAACAGATTTTACAGATAGAGCATTTGGAAAAATCCTATGACGGTCATCCGTCTGTTTTGCGGGATATTAATTTTTCCATGGAAAAAGGGGAGGTCGTTGTGGTGTTGGGGCCTTCGGGCTGCGGGAAAAGCACGTTTCTGCGCTGCATTAATCTTCTGGAGCCGGTGAGCGGCGGCAGGATTTATCTGAATGGGCAGGATATTTTATCCGGGCAAAAGGAGAGCAGCCGTATCCGGCAGGAAATCGGGATGGTGTTTCAGAACTATGAGTTATTTCCGCATATGACGATTCTGGAAAATGTCATGCTGGCGCCTTTGCTTGTGCAGAAGAGGGACAGAAAACAGACAGTGGAGGAGGCGGGGGAGCTTTTGGCGCGCGTGGGTCTTTCGGAAAAGCAGACGTCTTACCCCAGACAGCTTTCCGGCGGACAAAAGCAGCGGGCGGCGATTGTCCGCGCGCTGATGATGCGGCCCAAGGTTTTGCTGCTGGATGAAATTACGGCGGCGCTTGACCCGGAGATGGTGCGCGAGGTGCTGCAGGTCGTGCTGGAGCTGGCGAGAGACGGCATGACGATGCTGATTGTGACGCACGAGATGGAGTTTGCCAGAGCGGTGGCGGACCGCGTCATTTTTATGGACAAAGGGGCGATTGTCGAGGAGCAGAAGCCGGAGGACTTTTTTTCCTGTCCGAAGACAGACCGGGCAAAGCGGTTTTTGAATATGTTTCATTATGAGGCGCTTGGATGACAGACGAAAATGGGAAGCGATAAGGAGAGAAAGATGAGAAGAATATTATGGACAGCGGCGGCGCTGCTGCTTACAGGACTGCTTGCGGGCTGCTCGGGCGCGGCCTCCGCCGGAACGACCATCTCCGGTCTGGGAAGCGCGGCGGCAGACGCGAGGACGATAGAACAGATCAAAGAGGAAGGAACCATTCGAATCGGGGTGTTCAGTGATAAGAATCCGTTCGGCTATGTGGACGAAAACGGCGAGGTGCAGGGGTACGACGTATATTTTGCAAAAAGACTGGCAAAGGATCTTTTGGGCAGCGAGGAGCGCGCGGAATTTGTTTTTGTGGAGGCGGCAAGCCGGGTGGAATATTTGCAGTCCGCTAAGGTGGATGTGATACTGGCGAATTTCACGGTGACGGAGGAGCGCGCCGAAAAGGTGGATTTTGCACTGCCCTATATGAAGGTGTCCCTGGGCGTTGTATCGCCGGAGAGCGCTTTGATCACAGACGGGCAGCAGCTCGAGGGGAAAACGCTGATTGTGGTGAAGGGAACCACGGCGGAGGCTTATTTTACCGAGCATTATCCTTCCGTTAAGCTGCTGAAATTTGACGAATATCAGGAGGCCTATGCCGCTCTTTTAGACGGCAGGGGAGACGCCTTTTCCACGGACAATACCGAGGTGCTCGCATGGGCGAAACAGAATCCGGGTTACGCGGTGGGCATCGAGTCGCTCGGTGATACGGCAGCGATTGCGCCGGCCGTACAAAAGGGCAACCGGGAGCTTTTGGACTGGCTGAATGAGGAAATCAGGGCGCTTGGGGAGGAAGCGTTTTTCCACGCGGACTTTGAAGAGACGTTAAAGCCTGTATACGGGGATGAGGTACAGCCGGAAAGCCTCGTGGTTGAGGGCGGGAAGCTCTAGCCGCAGCCGGGCGTTGTACTTGACGTTTGCTTTTGTTTTCACGTATAATA
>CALWBG010000199.1 GCA_944375975.1 uncultured Roseburia sp. | reverse complement strand
GAAACACCGGCAACGGAAGTAACCGGAGTGAAGCTTTCCAGAACGAGCGCCACGGTAGGTAAGGGCAGCACACTCTCCCTCACCGCCACGGTCAGCCCGGCTTCGGCAAGCGATACATCGCTGACCTGGACTTCTTCTAATAACAAAGTGGCAACTGTGGATAAAAACGGAAAGGTAAAGGGAGTTAAGAAGGGAACGGCGACCATTACCGTAAAAACCGCAAACGGCCAGACCGCGGAGTGTAAAATTACGGTTTCGGAGGTAACCTTAAACGCGAAGTCCTTCCCGCTTCAGGTAAGAAAATCCACCACCGCTTTGGAGGCAACGGCAAGCGCCAGGGGAGATTCCGTGAAATCCTGGAAATCATCGAACACAAAGATTGTGACCGTAAATTCCAGGGGGAAAATCACGGCGAAGAAAACCGGAACCGCGAAAATCACGGTAACCACAAAGAGCGGTGCGACGGCAACCTGTACGGTGAAGGTGCAGAAGGGCAAGGTGACGACCAAGAGCCTTTCCATCAGCAAAAAGAAGCTGACACTTCAGACGAAAAAGAGTACGACGCTGACGCTGGAGCGGAACCCGATTTCCGCAGCAGAAAAGATTACCTGGACTTCTTCGAACACGAAGGTTGCGACAGTGAATTCCAAGGGCAAGGTGACAGCAAAGAAAGCCGGAACGGCGACGATTACCGCGAGAACCTCCAATGGAAAGAAAGTGACCTGTAAGGTGACGGTGAAGGCGCCGAAGGTGACCTTAAAGAAAACAAGCGCGAGCATCAAGGTCGGAAAAACGGCAGCGATTCAGATTAAATCGACCTATCCGGCAAAGGATGAGGTAAAATCCTATAAGAGCTCCAACAAAAAGGTTGCGATTGTAAACAAGAAGGGAAAGGTGACGGGCGTAAAGAAAGGAAAAGCAACCATCACAATAACGATGAAGAGTGGTGCGAAAGCGACGTTTAAAGTAACTGTAAAATAAAAAATATTGCTGTGCTGACGGGGGGCTGTACAAAGTACAGTCTCCCGTATTTTATATCATAGCAAATAAAGGACCGACTTTTGGAAAACGCCGCAATTCGAAAAGTTTCCTTAAAATTAAAAGGAATCCCTTGGCATTATTCCGGGAATCATATAATATATAGGATAAAACCGCCCCCGATACAGGGACTGCTGAGGGCAGGCAGGTGACAGAAAAATTCAATTATCAGGAGGAGACATGAAAATACGATATTACGTAGTGGTTATTGCGGCAGCATTCATTTTTTTGTCAGGCTGTGGGAACGGCGGTGGGGAGACAGCGGAGCAGTCGACGGAGGAACATTATCTTACCCCGGAGGAGGATGCGAAAAATCAGACAGTGATGGAGGAATATTCCGAGGATGCGGAGTTCCCGGAGCTTGCCTCATTTTTGGCAGATTATTATAAGGTGCCTGAAGAATATATGCAGGAAACAAGGTATTATTATAATTATACGGATCTCAACGAGGACGGCATAAGCGAGATTTTTGCGGTTGTCATAGGAGAGACTACGTCGAGCGGAAAGGGAGACAGCGCGCTGATTCTCAGCATCAATCAGGAAAAGGAATTTGAGGTGCTCGAGGCGTTTACGGGCCTTCATACACCGGTTTTGATTTGTGATGAAATGGTAAACGGCTGGCACATGATTGTCTATCCGGTGTATGGAGGAGGGCAGGATGCGGGCTACCGGATATGCCGTTATAAAGAGGGCGAAGGGTATCAGTCAGAGGAGAGTGAATTTGTGGAAGAACCGGAATGGATGCCCGGTATCAGAATACTCGCGGATAACCTCATTAACGATATGGACGAAGGCGATTATCTGACGCTTGTGCCGCGGGATGAGGTTACGGAACAATAAAACGAAATAGTGGAGAGAGCGGGGGACAAAAGGCGGCAGAACGGCGGTTCCCCGCTTTGCTTTTAGAAAAAATGCTTTATATTAGAGGCTCAAAATGTTATAATGAGTGGCAAAGATTATTTCTGGATAGATTGTTTTCTGGCACCAGATATAGGAGAGAGATATGAAAAGTAATAATGTAAAGCTGAAAGGAAAGCTGCGTACATATCTTTACTGGCCGCTGATTTTGACCATTCTGCTGGTACTGATGAGTATTCCGGTATATATAAAGGATGTGCTCTCAGGCGTCATGGTATCGATGTTTACCGCAGTCTATTTTGCGGTGGTGCTGCTTTCCTATATTCGGAACAAGCCGCTGTTGGTGAACGAGCTGATTAATTTCGCGACGCAGTACGGAACCGTACAGAAGGAGCTTTTAAACGAGTTTGAGGTTCCCTATGCCCTGGTGGATTACAGCGCCAGGCTCTTGTGGGTGAATGAGAAGTTTACAGAGGTTACGGGAAAGAATAAAAGGTATCATAAATCGATTACAACCGTTTTTCCGACGCTGACCAAAGAGCTTTTGCAGCGCAGTGAGGGGCCGGAGAATATTCATGTGGAGTGGAAGGATTGCAATTACCGCATTTCCTTAAAGCGCATTTATTTTGACGAGATGATGCAGGAAAGCGGCATGGTCTCCCTCGACGAGAGTACCGAATATTTAACGGCAGTGTATCTGTTTGACGAGACGGAAATGAACCGCTGTATCAGAGAGAACGAAGAACAGAAGATGGTGGCGGGGCTTGTCTATATCGACAATTATGACGAGGCGCTCGACAGCATTGAGGATGTGAAGCGTTCGCTGCTGGTTGCATTGATTGAGCGTAAGATAAATAAATATTTTTCGGAGATGGACGCACTGGTACGCAAGATAGAAAAAGATAAATATTTTGTCGTGTTCCGTTATAAGTACCTTGCCAGATTAAAAGAAGACAAATTCAGCCTGATTGAGGATGTAAAGACAGTCAGGGTCGGAAATGAAATGTCGGTAACGTTGAGCATCGGTATCGGAGCGGGCGGGGAGAGCTATAACAAGAATTATGAATATGCCAGAATGAGCATCGACCTTGCCTTGGGGCGCGGCGGCGATCAGGTGGTTGTGCGTGACGGAGAGGACATTGTTTATTACGGCGGAAAGACGCAGCAGGTAGAGCGCAACACGAGGGTGAAGGCGCGAGTGAAAGCGCATGCCCTACGGGAAATTATCGAGAGCCGCGAGCATGTCATTATTATGGGACACAGCATCAGCGATGTAGACTGCCTGGGAGCGGCAATCGGCATTTACTCTGCGGCTCGGGTGCTTGGGAAGAAAGCGCAGATTGTATTGAATGAAATCACCTCGTCGCTGCGGCCGCTCGTGGATTGCTTTTCCGAGGAAAAGGGCTATCCCCCAGACCTGTTTATCAAGAACGAGGAAGCGCTGCTGCTGACAAATGAAAATACGCTGGTAGTCGTCGTGGATGTCAACCGGCCAAGCTACACGGAGTGCCCGGAGCTGCTAAAGCGCACGCAGACCGTCTGTGTGTTTGACCACCACAGGCAGACCAATGAGGTGATTGTCAACCCGGTGCTTTCCTATGTGGAACCCTATGCATCGAGCGCCAGCGAAATGATTGCAGAGGTTTTGCAGTATTTTTCGGAAAATATCAAGCTGGCTCCCTGCGAGGCGGATTGTATTTATGCGGGAATTTTAATTGACACGAATAACTTTATGACGAAAACCGGGGTCCGCACCTTTGAGGCGGCGGCGTATTTAAGGCGTGCCGGGGCCGAGGTGACGAGAGTCCGCAAAATGCTGCGCAACGATATGACGGCATACAAGGCGAGGGCGGAGGCTGTGCGTTATGCCGAGGTATACCGGGGCGCGTTTGCGATTTCTATTTGCCCTGCGGACAAGGTGGAAAGTCCAACTGTGGTCTGCGCGCAGGCGGCAAATGAATTGTTAAATATAGTGGGAATTAAGGCGTCCTTTGTACTCACCGAGTACCAGGGAAAGATTTATGTAAGCTCCCGTTCCATTGACGAGATTAACGTACAGTTAATTATGGAGAGATTAGGCGGCGGCGGACACTTGAATGTGGCGGGCGCGCAGCTTACCGACTGCTCCTTAGAGCAGGCAAAGCATATTATTGAGGCCACCATCGATGAAATGCTTAAGGAAGGGGACATCAAGGAGTAGACAAGGGTTTGATTTGAAATGGAGGTTTATCTGAAATGAAAGTAATTTTATTGCAGGATGTAAAAGCACTTGGAAAAAAGGGAGAAATCGTAAATGTCAGCGACGGTTATGCGCGCAACATGATTTTTCCGAAGAAGCTGGGCGTAGAAGCGAACGCCAAAAACCTGAATGATTTAAAGTTGCAGAACCAGCATGCGGACAAGGTTGCGCAGGAGCAGTATGAGGCGGCGCTCGCGCTTGCGGAGGAGTTAAAGGACAAAAAGGTAACCGTCAAGATGAAGGCGGGTGAGGGAGGACGTACCTTCGGCTCCGTTTCTACCAAGGAAATCGCGGCGGCTGCGAAAGAGCAGCTTCACATGGAGCTTGACAAGAAAAAAATGCAGCTTCCGGAGCCGATTCGTTCGTTCGGCATGACGCAGGTATCCATTAAGCTTCACCCGAAGGTAACGGGAACCTTTACGGTACATGTCGTAGAGGAATAAGGCATGGAGGAAGCGTTAATTAAGCGGGTGATGCCAAACAGCCTGGAGGCGGAGCAGTCGGTCATCGGATCGATGATTATGGATAAGGATGCCATTCTTACCGCGATGGAGATGCTTTCCGGCGAGGATTTCTATCACAAACAGTATGCAATCCTCTTTGACGCCATGGTGGAGCTTTACAACAAGAGCCTTCCG
>CALWBG010000198.1 GCA_944375975.1 uncultured Roseburia sp. | reverse complement strand
TCCGAGATTTAAAGCAGGCATCTCGCTCCAAAACTGGGCCTCATAATACCAATCGGTCCCCTCGAGCGGACTGTAGCCGTTTTGCTGCTCCCTGGAAAAATAATAGTAATCCATGTACGGACATTCCGCCGCGTCCGGCTCCGTTCCCTCCGGAAGTCCCTTTAAGTATTCCGCCGCTGTCTGAAACCAGGTGTGCTGCGAGGAGGAATGATTCATCACAAGGTCAATGATCACGTTAATGCCCCTGTCATGGCAGGCATCCAGAAAGGTCTGAAAGTCCTCCAAACTTCCATATTCCTTATCAATATCACAGTAGTCCGTCACATCATATTTGTGGTAGGTCGGCGAGAGCATAATCGGCATCAGCCAAATCCCGTTGCAGCCCAAATCAGTATCAGTCTCCGGGTCTCCGTCATTAATATAATCAAGCTTTTCCGTCAGCCCGTTCAAATCCCCGACACCGTCTCCGTCACTGTCATAAAAGCTGTACACAAACACCTCATACCAGGTTCGATAATTATCGTCAATCACCTGCTGCTGCGCGGTATTGACCTCCTGCATCAGCGTCAGGGCGGAACTCTGCTGCCCTGCGGCCTCCCCTTCGCCGCTTTCCGTGCCCGCGGCCAGAGGCAGCTCCGTACCTGCATCTGCCCCGTTTTCTCCCGCGGCGGAAGCATTCTCCCCGCAGCCCGCAGCGGACAAAAGCAGCGCTCCCGCCATAACAGCGGCCAAAATTCTTTTTTTCATCTAAATCCCTCCGTTTCTTCTATATAATATACACAAAAGGACAGAAACCGTAAAGTCTCTGCCCTTTTAAAAATCACGTCAGCCCTTGACCGCTCCGCTCATGCCTTCTACATAGAATTTCTGTGTAATGAGGAACAGAATGGCAATCGGAATTGACACAACCACCGCTCCCGCTGCGAAGCAGGTGTACCAGCTGTCAATATATTCTTTTTCCAGCATTCTCCACAGTCCGATGGAAACCGTATAATACTGCGCGTCCGCGCGGCAGATAACCTTTGCAAAGATAAAATCAACCCACGGTCCCATAAATGAAGTTAAAATCGTATACACGATAATCGGCTTACTTAACGGAACCGTAATCTTAGTAAATACCTGCCAGCGTGTGGCCCCGTCGATGATCGCCGCCTCGTCGAGCGATTTTGGAATCGTGTCAAAGAATCCCTTCGCCACATAAAACCCGACGCCGGAGCCTGCCGAGAATACGATAATCAGGGCAATCCGGATCATCGAGCCCTCCACCAGCCCAAGCGCCCTTAAAATATAGTATACGGCAATCATGGACATAAAGGATGGAAACAGGCCCAAAATCATGGCGATATTCATGTAAGGCTTACGCATCTTAAACCTCATTCTCGACATGGTATAAGATACGGAAAGCACAAACACCGTTGATATGATACAGGTAAAAATCGCAATCACAAACGTATTCAAAAACATTTGAGGAAAGTTCAGAATACTTGTATCGGTAAATAATTTTATATAGTTGTCAAAGGTGTACGTCTTGGGGAAAAACGTTGTCACATAGGAACCCTTCTCCCCGCGGAAGCTCGTCAAAACAACCCAGAAAATCGGCAGTACCCAGATGAATGCCAAAATTGCCAGAAAAATATGGACGATAACATTCACTACTTTTTTCCGTACTTTTGCGCCTGAAACAGCGGCAGTATTTGCATTGCTCATTACATGAATCCCTCCTCATCTTTATAGGATGCCGTGTTCCGATAAGTAATCAGAGCGACAATGGCAAGGACAACAAAGGTCATAATACCGATAACGGCGCCCAGGTTATAGTAGTTCTTATCAACTGTAAGCTTATAGAGCCAGGTAACCAAAAGGTCTGTCTTTCCTGCCGTCGCATCCACCGGCGTCGGATTTCCTCCCGATAACAGGTAGATAACATTAAAGTTATTGATATTTCCCGTAAACTGCGTAATCAGATACGGCGTCATTACAAAGAGCATGTAGGGCAGCGTAATCTTAAAGAAGGTCTGCACCGCGTTCGCTCCGTCAATTTTTGCCGCCTCATAAAGCTCTCCCGGAATGTTCTGCAAAATACCGGTCACCTGAAGCAACGTATAGGGAATACCCACCCAGAGATTGATGATAATGACCGTCGCCCGCGCCCAGGTAGCGTTGGAAAAGAACGGAAGCGCCGTATCAATCAGCCCGTACTTTAACAGCAGAGTATTCACGATACCGGTCTGCTGCAGCATGCTTCTCATAATCAGCAGGGAAACAAACTGCGGAACTGCAATCGAGAGCACAAAGCAAAATCTCCAGAATGCCTTGCCGTGCGTTTCCTTCCGGTTGATGATAATGGCAAGAATCATACCGAAAATATAGTTTAAGGCCGTCGCCAGAATCGCCCAGATGAGCGTCCAGCCCAATACGGAATAAAACTGCTTTCCGATACTGTCCCCGAAATTCAAAATCTTTTTGAAATTGTCCAGGCCTACCCAGTCAAACAGAACGAGGTGCTCATTCACCTTACTGTAATTGGTGAAGGCCATGGAAATATTGTAAAGCAGCGGCAATATGGTGAAAATCAAAACACCCATAATCGGAGCCGCCAACAATAATTTATGTAAATTTTGATCGAACAAACTCTTGATGTCTTCTTTAAATGTACTTAAGTGTTTTCCCTGCCGGGCAAGCACCTCCGCCTTATATGAGCTTTTTACGGCATCCCTCCAGACGATAATAAACATAAACGTAATGAAAATCGTTGCCACGCCGTACAAAAGAATCAGCACTGACTGATCGCCCGCCGTATACTCATAAATACTTTTCTGCTCATTCCATACCTTTTCCTGCTCTCTCCAGCCAAGGGACGGGAGCATCGACAAATTATAGATACCGGATACCGCCATAAACCAAATGTATGCTGCTTCTATGGCAAGGAACATAATTCCTTTCACAATCTGTTTATGTGCAATATTACCAAAGCCCATAATCAACAGGGAAATCTTGGTTATTGCATTTCCTTTTGTGAGCGCACCCACCACCGTATATGGTTCCACAAATTCCTTTACTCTTTTCGTACCACCCTTTTTCACGCTATGGGCCTCCTTTTAATTCCAGGATAATCATTCTCTTCCAAACGCCTTGCGGCGCAATCTTCCCGCATAACTAGATTTATTGCGCCGCCCGGGCCTTCCGAAAGGCCTCCGGGGCGGCGCATCTTTAAGTCTTCCGCTTAGAAACAGAAATGCTTACTGCGCAAGGTCTGTATTCATTGCCGTATTCATTTCTTCGGTTCTCTCCGCCGCATTGTCATGTGTTACCTCGCCGGAAATGATTGCATTACCCATATTCTCTGCCGGAGACCAGTAGTTATTCATTTCCGTTACCAACGGCTGCATGATGGAGGTATCCGTCATAACCTTTGTAACCGCCGTAGCGATTTCATCGTCCGGAATGCTGATGTTGGTGTTGGTCGGAAGGATATTTCTCATTTCATAATGAGCAGTCTGTGCCTCCTCGCTTGCAAGATATGCTGCCAGGGACATTGCCACCTGCATGTTCTCCGCGTTCGGGTTTACACCGATTGCCTTAGAGCCCATAAAGGATTTCATCTGTCCTTCTGTTCCGCCGATATTTACCTTCGGAAGAGCTGCTACGCCCATATTGTCGCCAAGCGCCTCTTTGACTGCCTCTGCATCCCAGGTACCGGAGAAGATTGCGTTTACGCTTCCGTCACGAAGACCTGCGATACCGGAACCGTCCTTGTCGTTAATGAAGTTCGGGTTCGCTGCCAAATCTACCAGGTAATCGGTCACTGCAACCGCCTTATCACCGGAGAAGTCAATGCCTGCCGCCGCGTCGGTACCGTCACCGAACAGTGTACAGCCGTTTGCTACATAGAAAGCCTGAATATACCAGGAGTTATTTAACGGGAAGGAAACCTTTCCTTTCTCTAACATGGTATCAAAGCTCTGGATATCCTCCTCGGAGAATACGCTCTTGTCATAGTACATAAACCATGTATTCGAGGTGAACGGGAACGCCACAACCGCGTCGTTGTATGTAACGGATGCAACGATGGACTCGGAGTTTGTTCCTGTCACATAATCCAGATAGCTTCCGCCAAGCTCTGCAAGCGCGTTTGCAGCTACCAGATCGGGAATATTGTCATTTGCAAGCATATATACATCCGCAGAACCCTCAACGTCTGTCGAAACAGTTGTCTTCGCATCCCCCTCTGCACATACGCCATATTCAAACGTAATATCCCAGTTCGGATGCTCTGCCGCAAACGCTTCACACTGCTGTGAGAGCCAGCCGGTATCCTGGTCCTCCTGCGGGCTCCATACCGTAATCGTACCGGACCATGCCTCTTCCTCTGCCGCCGCGTCGCCGGATGCCGCCTCTGTGCCGGTTACTGCTTCCTGTGTAGCCGCATTGTCCGCTGCCGCATCGGTTCCGCCGTTTGCATTTGCGGCGTTGTTTCCGCAGCCAGCAACCATGCCTGCTGCCATCGCTGCTACCATCAATAAGGATACTGCTTTCTTTTTCATTTTTTCCTCTCCTTTTCTTATTGAAAAAAATTCTATCTATAAAATGCGGTATGCATTTTATAACAAATGAACAAAGCTTTTATAAGAAGTAATACTTCTTATAAAGAAGATACCCGGGTATCTTCTCGCGCTATCTGCGGTACACGGACGCCAGCGTCCGAATCCATGCCCTGCGCTCCTCACTCAGACCATCTGTCCCAATCCGCCATCTCCAGTTGCTACCGACGGTGGAAGGTA
>CALWBG010000197.1 GCA_944375975.1 uncultured Roseburia sp. | reverse complement strand
ATGCGATAACTCCGGGCAGTACAGCCTGTCTCCCCAAACAATACTCTCTCCGCCGTCCAGTACAAACAGCGCGTCGTCATCATCCTCGATACGCCGCATAACCAGTCCTGCCTCCTTCGGAGTGAAACCAAAGGAGACTGTTCCGACAGCTTCAAAAAAAGGCAAAAATACTTCCAACACGGCACGAAGCCCTTTTCCCGCCTCACAGAAAATGTCGTAACACCGCAGGGTATTTTCTCCTGCCTCGGCAATCATGATTGCATCGAGCGCCTCACAATAATAAACGCAATCCGCGAAAAATGAACCGCAGTAAAACATCAGCAGTCCGAAATTGTCGATTGCCTGTAACCTGGAAAACAGATTTTTCCGGGCATAGCACCGCCGAAGAAGCGCAATATCCCTCGCATCCGACATATCAAGCTTTCTTACGCCAACGTTCGTCAGGTGTGAATCCTGCACCGGCGTTTTATTTTGCAGGATATCCGTCCCCGTACTTTTTTCGAGCGTCAAAGCGTAGCCGTACTGCACCTGACGCCGGAACCCAAACCTCGGATAAAAATCAAGCACCGAGCGGTTTGCAAATAAAAACACCGTTTCACAGCAGCCTCTTACGTCAGCGAGCACTTCCTCCATCAGACGCGCCGCAAACCCCTGTCCGCGGCAGTCGGGAGCGGTCATGACAGTCCCGAGCTGGATATAATTTCTGATTTTCCCTTCATATTCCACATGCATCCGATTGATTGAAACATTGGCAACCGCACGCTCTCCGTCAAACAGCGTATAAGGCTGATTCGTATCAGACCAGAAGCCGTTTTTATACCACGCTTCAAAGGACAGACCGAATACCTTCTTCGCCAGCGCATCGTATGCGGTACGCTTCTTTTCATTCTCCATCACATGCTTACACAATTCAAGTTCCATATCAAACTCCACGATAAGCTATCAGGCTTATTTTTCACACTAATCTCCAATAATGCTTATCTGGCAGGCGCGCATCGCTTCAAGAGCCGTTTTGTGGCTCTCCGGGGTCACGCCTGCGCAGCAGGATGCATCCACAATGATTTCCGCCTCCGGTAAAAACGCTTTTGCCAGCAATGCATTGGAAATGACGCAGATGTCCGTACAAAGTCCGATAAAGGTAATGCTTTGTACCTTTTCCTCCCCGTCCGCTTCCCGCAAAACAGATGCCAGTTTTTCTGCGCCAAAGGTGACTTTATCGATGGGTTCCTCCGTGCACAGTTCCTCCAGTTCCGGGCGAAGCTGCCATCCTGCCGTCCCACGGATGCAGTGCGGCACCGGAAGCTTTCTGCCCTCCTGCGTGCTTAAATAATCTTCCCCATGCGTGTCCCGGGTAAACAGTACCCTGCCGTTAAAATTCCTTATTTTTTCCCCGACCTTCGGGACGATGGCAGCCGCCTCCGCTGTCCCGAGCGCCCCGTCAATAAAATCATTCTGCATATCTACCACAACTAAAATATTCTGCATCGTTTTTCCTCCCTGTTTTCTTCCCGCTGTTTTTTCGCCCTGCCCAAAGCCGGATTCTTCGTGCAAGCACGATCCCCGGCAGTTCGGGTAATTGGCAGGACTCATTGTATTCCCGCAAATTGCGCCATGTAGAGGCTGTAGTAGGCTCCCCTGGCTGCCATGAGTTCTTCGGGCGTTCCCTGTTCCGCAATGCCCCCGTTGTCAATGACAAAGATACGGTCCGCATTCTGTATGGTAGAAAGTCTGTGAGCTATCACGAAACTGGTTCTGCCCGAAAGCAGCGCCTCAATGCCCTTCTGCACCAAAAGCTCCGTGTGCGTGTCAATGCTGGAGGTCGCCTCGTCGAGTATCAGGATTTTCGGCATGGAAATCATCGTCCGCGCAAAAGCGATGAGCTGGCGCTGCCCGATGGAAAGTCCCGCACCGTGCTCCTTTAATTCGGTATCATAACCCTTTTCCATTTTCATAATAAACTCGTGGGCGTTCACCGCCTTTGCGGCCGCTATCACCTCTTCCTCCGTCGCGTCCAGCTTTCCATAAAGGATATTATCGCGGACCGTCCCGTGAAAAATAAAGTTATCCTGCGTCATAACGCCCATCTGACGACGCAGACTTTCCATGGATACTTTGGTAAGGTCGTACCCGTCCACCAGTATTTTTCCTTCCTCTATATCATAAAACCGGCTGATTAAATTGACAATCGTTGTTTTTCCCGCTCCGGTCGGTCCGACCAGCGCGATGGTTTCCCCAGGTTTAACACGAAAGCTTACATCATTCAATACCCGTGTCTCCGCCGGCGTTCCCTTATCGTAAGTAAAGCTTACGTGGGAAAATTCCACGCTTCCCTGAATATCCGGAAGCTCCGTCACATCACTGGCATCCGCAATATCCGGCTCGGTATCGAGAATATCAAAGATGCGCTCCGCCGCTGTCAGATTCGTGACAAGATTATTGTAAAAATTACTGAGATTCATAATCGGGTTCCAGAACATATTGATATAGGTTCCAAAGGCCACCAAAAGTCCCACCGATACCGCTTCAACACCCAGGAAACGAACCCCGACCAGATAGAGCATCATCGCCCCAAAGCCCCAGCAGAAATCAACCACCGGACCGAACATGTCGGCGTAGGTCACGGCGGACACATATGATTTCCGATGTTCCTCCGTAAGCTCCTCAAACGTCTCCTGCGTCTCAGCCTCCGCGGCAAAGCTCTGCACCACGTTCATTCCGGCGATATCCTCATGCACATAAGCATTGAGGTTTGACGCTTTTTTCCGGAAAATCTGCCACCGCTTATGGGAAGCGGTCTGTACAAACCAGATTCCGGCAATCATAAACGGAATCGTACTTAAGGACGCAAGCGCGAGCCGCCAGTCCTTCACCAGCATAATAACGACAACGCCGACTACGGTCACGAACTCCGGAACCAGCGTCGTAACCACATTTACAAGTACATCCTTTAACGAATTGACGTCTCCGATGATGCGCGCCAGAATTTTCCCAGTCGGCCTGCTGTCAAAAAAGGAAAACGACAGCGTCTGGATATGCTCATACAAATCCTGACGGATGCGCAACAGAATTTTATTGGAAATCAGCGCCATCACATACATGCGGAGCTTCACCATAAAAATAAAAATAACATTTAACACCAGCGCGAAAATCCCAAGCCGAAGAAGCCCCGGCAAATCGGACTTCGCAATATAATTGTCTATCGCCTCCTCAATCAGAAGCGGATTCACCAGCGAGATTGCCACAGTGATACCCATACAGATAAGCACTGCAATAATCGCGCCTTTATACGCAAGCAGATAGGAAAACAAACGGCGCATAATCTTCTTTTTGTCCGTGTTTTCCATAAATTCATCTTCACGATAAGAATTAACCGCCATAGGCAAGCTCCCCTCCTTCCCCCGGAAATGCGCCATACTGCGCCATGTAGGTTTCATAATACATGCCTTTTTTCGCGAGCAGTTCCCGATGTGTTCCCCGCTCCGCGATTCTGCCGTCTTTCAGATAAATAATCTCGTCCGCATGGCAGACCGCCGAAATCCGGTGTGCAATAATCATTTTTGTCGTACCCTTAAGCTCCTTTAACGTCTTTTGAATCTCATGCTCCGTTTCCATATCAAGAGCTGAAGTGGAATCATCGAGTATCAAGACCGGTGCATGTTTGGCAATCGCACGGGCAATGCTGATGCGCTGCTTCTGACCTCCGGAAAGCCCGACGCCTCGCTCTCCGATGACCGTCTCGTACTGCTGCTCCATTCTCTCAATGAACTCCTTCGCCCGGGCACTGTCTGCCGCCTCCCTGATTTCCTCCGGAGCGAGCATTCCCCTGCGCCCCATCGTAATATTTTCCCCGATGGTATCGGAAAACAGAAACACATCCTGAAGTACCACGGAAATGCTGCTGCGAAGCTGGTTTAACGTCAGCCTGCGCACATCCACACCGTCTAACTTCACCGTGCCCTCCGTCGCGTCATAAAACCGCTGCAAAAGATTAACTACCGAGGACTTTCCGGAACCGGTCGCCCCCATGATTCCGATTGTTTTCCCTGCCGGAACCGTAAAAGTGATATCCCGCAGAATGTCCTTTCCGTCCAGCGAAAAGGACACATGCTCAAACGAAATGCTGCCCGCAATCTCATCTAACACAACCGGATTTTCACAATCCCGGATAGAAGCATTTTCGCCGTAGATTTTTTTGATTTTCCGGTAGGACGCCACCGCCGAGGAAAGGTCGTTCGTCAGCCAGCCCAGCATTTCCATCGGCCAGGTACAATTTCTGCTGTATTCCACAAACGCGACAAGACCTCCAAGCGACATGTTCCCATTCATCACCGAGACACCGCCCAAAATCGTCATTGCGACCGGAAGCGCCTTCCCGACAAACTGAAAAAACGGATAGTAGCGCACAAGCATTTTCGACTGGCTGATATTTAACTCATAATAGCGCCGGTTGTGGGACAGAAATTTTTCAATCTCAAATTTTTCCCGCGCAAATGCCTTTACGGTACGCACACCCGAAAGATTTTCCTCCGCAACCGTCGTCAGCACCGCATTTTCCTCACTGATTTCCTCGTAAAGCTTATCCAGCTTCCGCTCCATGATAACGGCAATCGTACCGCAGACCGCCATCGTTACAAGCGGCACCAGAGTTAATCTCCAGTTTAAATGGAACATACAGTAAAGAACCATGCTCACATGAATGACAACCTCAATCGTGAGCATGCCGACATAACCGAGCGCGTTCCAGATTTTATCCACGTCATCTTTGACCCTTGCCATCAGCTCGCCCGTATTT